>DKIT01000059.1:15073-24590 GCA_002454415.1 Sphingobacterium sp. UBA6711 | reverse complement strand
CCATTGCCAATTCGACCGGAAACTCACCAATAGGAAAAATTTCACTAAAAGCTATTGCATTGCTTAACATAACAGGATCAGTTGCGATAATCTGGCCTGATGATACCTTTAGATTTCCTAAAGCTATCTTATCAAAAGTTATTTCCGTGCCGAATTGCGCTACTTTTGTTCCCTTCATGAAACCTCCCTCAAATATTTGTGGGAATGCCAGTGATGTGTCCTTAATGGTTATTTTCGGTATGGTATCGGTAAAGTCAAATTTGCCTGTCGGTAATAGGATGTCGTTCCTATCACCTTGAACTTTGTTCGTTGAAGTACATGAAAATAGCACCAGGGCCATTAAACATATTGTTATTGTTCTTTTGTGCATATGGAATAATTCTTCTTGTTTAAAGTCAAGTAAATATAAAATGCGAGGTCCATTCGGATTCCACACCTCTATAACTTCACACTACTTCTGATTTTCCCCGCGGTTTTTGGCATTTTTTTGATCTGCCGACGCTCTTTTTTAGTTAAGGGAATATAAACTGCATCCATAACATATCTCATTGGAAGTTTAACCTTGANNGTGAATTTATACACTTTGAAATACTGTCCGATATCTATATTTTCAATAGTATAGTTATGCACTCCATTTGCAAATTCTATGTTACCGCTAAAATCAGAGCTGGAAAGTTCCATTTCAAATGCGCCATTTAAGTCTGTAACAGTACTCCCTATTATTACCTCTTTTCTGGATCTAAAAATCACAGATGTATTAATTGCTTTTTCATTAGTATCGCCCAACTTAACAATGCCATATACGGTTAGGTTTTTATACATGTTACTATCATTTACATCTGTATTGGCCTTCACTTCAAATCCACCACTGTTATAGCGCTGTACTCTTTTAACTGGATCTTCATTATACATTATTCGGGAACAAGCAGTGGTCATAAAAATTGTAAATAGTAAAACAATAAGACAGCTGTTCACTAAAATCGGTTTCATAAAAATATTTTCTTATATAAACAATAAAGATAACATTCCATTTTTAACATCCAGCAGGTTGACCCTATGCAATAGTCTCTTATTTTACAATCCCTTACTGTTTGTCTCAATACGATCTCTCATATGCTACCTCGTCGTCGTGGCCGGAGGCTTCTCAATTTAATAAAGCTATTTTGCTTAAGTTAGTCGTCTCAATTTTTTTTCGAAATTATAGTTGCCCGAATTTTCAGAAAAATTCGTTGTTTTATAAATACAATTAAATATTGTATTCCATCTGAACCTGAAATTTTTAGAATGGCGTCTGATTCATTTAAAAATCCTGCCAGAGGTCTTCTGGATTTTGTTTGCTTAGTTGATCCATTCCTTAATGGTTCATGGGTTCGAATTAGAAAAGCGAAAGGCAGCCATGGTGTACCACAGGATAAAACCGTNNTACCCTTCTATGTCAGATAATTTTAATTTTCTTAAATGCATGCACTAAATTTACATGAAATAATAATTAGGTCTTAAAAAGATATCAGAATTCAGACTGCAATTTAAGGGCGTCACAGCTTCCCGAGAGGCTGTGATGATCCAGGGTTTTCCAGTAGGCGAGGGGCTTGACATGTTACGCAACTGCATAAGGAATAATTTCAAGTCCACAGATTTACAACAGAGCATCGATTCTAGGTACAGACTGACTACTGCGCATATGACTTCCGTACGTTTCAGAGAGGAATTAAGTTCTCCGTACAAGTTTGGAAATCTATTAAAAGATTACAGAACAGCTGGATTTGGTGAAATGAAAGTACAATCCCTTGAATTGGTATACAACGATTGGTATCAAACGAGCAACATTGTCAAAATACTCCATAGCTTTCACTTATAACTATCTACCTTTGGTGGGATTTCTACAACGGTGTCACAGAAACGCGCAAGTAGTATGCACGGGCAATTTGTACAGATACTATTATCGGACTTGATAGTAGATATCGACGAAATCTCAGAAAATCGGAGTCAGATGTTTATCTAGCGGTTATGAAATATAAAATTTAGAGGCCAATCCTTACAAAGAAAAGAAGGTATGAAGACAGAATTGACAATGATTGTCTTGATGACAACATTAACGCTGACCAGCCGTGGACAAAGTACTGATCAAATAAAGGTATGTCGATCGGCAGATAACGCTTTTATAAAATTGTTGGAAGAAAGGCAAATAGGGAAAAGTAAGTATTCTATTTTGTTACCCCAAGATTACGCTATAAATGAAGCCCATGGAGAAGATTTTTCACTTTATTATTTTTATCCTGCCGACACTACAAAACATACAGGTTTTTCTGGAGGTGTTTATTTCGGTAATCATCCCAGCCAATTTCCGGCGAAAAGTGCAAGCTGTAGCACAGAGAAGCTGAAAAGTGAAATGTTGGATCAAAATGTTAACTTGACCAGAATTTATCGAAATAGCGGAGAATACTCATTTACTCAAAGATCTTTTTACTGAAAAAATCTTTCAGCCTAAAGCTGAACCTAAGGAAGGTATGGGTTTATGGAAGAAAAGTTTAGGAGGGAGTACGCTCCAATATTGGGAATTTTTAAAACAGACGGATGGTAAGCATTTTCCATAGAATCTATTTTCTAATTTGGTGAATTGCGTATATTTGAGAGTTATGTGCAATAATACCAAGACACCTTGACAGTAATAGAAAAATATAAAAATGAACTCGACTTAGTCCGACAGAACCCAAAACTCTTGGACAATTATCGCTTTGACAAAGACCCCATGAATTCAAAACACTTTGAGCGATTGAGACTAAATATTGCAATTTACAATGACCTTAAACCGACAGACTATGAAATTGTAAAATGTCTTTTTGCGGAGGAAAAGGAATGGCGAAAATATGGTAAAAGCGGTGAAGTTGATAATTTATATTTCTGTGCTTTCATTCTGACGCATTTCCATGTACCCGAAATCGTTTGGTTGTTTTTTGAAACTAAAAATATTGATTTTGACAGCGGAATTGGATTTGATGGAGAATATTTGGTTTCGGCAGGCATTAAAGAAACCTACCAATATTTAAAAACAGTGGACGACCCAAGGAAAACTGAACTGGTAAAGTATATTGGAGAAGGGGAAGAAAGTTGTATCTATTCGCAAACAGACATTGACGAATGGAAAGAAGAGAAAAAGTCCTATTTCCGAAACTACAAATTACCAATTCGGGATGAATTGTATTTTCTTTATTCGACAAATGAACGGGAACTATTTTTGAAAAAATTACCTGAATGGATCAATCAAGAAAGATCTTGGACTCATGATGAACTAGGCTTATATAGAACATACGCGAAATATGCAGACGACAAGGCATCAGAGATTGAAGCATTTAAATTGACACTCAAAAAAAATGATAAAGATTTTCTTACTGAGATCTACAATCGACATTTGGCCGAGNNGCGTAATAAAAGGAACAGATAACGGCAATATTGTAAGAGATTGTATTGAACAACTTTGCCGAATAATTATTAACACAAACAGTTCATCAGACGAGATAGCTAAAAAATCATATCAAATTATAAAAGTTCAACATGAAAAGTACAGAAACTTTTCTCCAATGGTGGACGGTTTAATTAAGGACGTGACAGAAATAATGAAAGAGGGAACAATTACTGCACATAACAGCACCTTGCCAAAAGCGGGACGGAAGTGGTGGCAGAGACTTTTCGGCTCTGAATAAGACTAAATTAGTCAAGACTGTAAAATAGGCCAGAATTATGATCAGACAAGAAAAAATCATCAAGAATAAACTGGATGTTTTAGAATTTGTTCAGCATTTAAGAAGTGAAGGTGCGTCGAGCCGAAAATAAAGTACAGTGACTGCATAGCCAGTTTTTGAGCTTCGATTACTAAATTTTTATAGCTTCGAGTGGAGAGCGTGGTTTCAAATGAAAAATCGGCTTTATTCTCATCAATTCCGCTATACGATTCAACATAATTCGTCTAGTGATACAGCTACGCTTTGCGAGTTAAAAGGAGAAATACCTGCTGCTATGTTGTCGGCATTTACAAATTTCCTGAAATCTAATATCTCCCGTAACACAGGCTTTGATATTAATCTTGCCCAATTGAAAAATAGCATGCAATTATAGGGAGACGTCAATTACAGTGTATGGCGATTTTTAGCCACAATTGTTTCTTTGGATTCATAATATTCTTTCCAGGTTTTTATCCTTCCAACAAACATTTTTAGGTAGTTTTCTGTCAAAAAAATATTTGACCAATCAAATCTCTGTGCTTGAAATTCTGGATTTTTACTGTAGTAAAATTGGTGTAAGCGAGCGCATCAGCATCCGCGGAATANNACTGTTTCAAAAATATATAGGATGTCTTGGCAGTAAAAAATATTTACTTTGAGATTGTATTTCACTGCTTAAAGATGTATATTGCAACGAAGTCGTGCTAGCAATAATCACTTCAATTGAGAAGTTTATTGATTTATTTAATTGCCCTTAAAATAATTAAATATGAAACTTATAGTAACCGGGATATTTATGCTTTTGTTCGCAAGTTCAGCATTTTCTCAGTATTTTACCCTTGCGCCAACTGGTTTCGTATCTAAAGAAAACCTGGATTATGCTGTTGTAGAAGTTCCAGGCGCCAAACAGCAGGAGCTATACGATAACGTACTTAAGTCCATAAATAGTTTGTATTCCAATCCAAAAGATGGCTTGACTTTAATTCCTGGGCAGGCTATTACTTTAGCAGGTTACAAAAATAGGGGACTTAAAACCTCTGGTTTCTCGAAGGCTTATTATGATGTGGATTATACCTTATCTTTTTTGTTTAAAGATGGAAAGATACGAATCAATAGTCCAACATTTAGTGCTCAAATTATGAATTATAACGGTACTTGGAATAAAATGAATGTGAAAAAATTTTATTTCAAGGGCAATGGTGAACCTAGAGGAGAGAAAAATCATGAGTACGTAAACACATATTTTAATGATCTGATCAAATCCATTCTTGATAAATCCGCCAACATCGAAAATTGGTAAATGTGATCTATGACACTGTCCAATATTTCTGATTCAATTTTATTCAAGAGACTTCAATTGCCGCCATGCTTATTTTCTTGTTCGAAAGTCAAAAGTCCTATTAGCGTCAATATGATTGTTCGTGTCGTTCTCAAAATGGCGTATAACGTTGCGGCAGCTTTGCGGTGCTAGGGCAAACGAATTAAACATCTTCAATTTTACACAAAAGTTCAATAGAAGAACTGCCGTTGAACGTTGCAGTTTTAGCCTTACTATTGCAAACCCTTGTCATTGGCAGTTTTATTTTTCTGTATAATATTTTTCTTTTAAATATTCTGTTTTTTGAATGTCACAACCTACTACAAATACTCTGTATGCAGGTTTGTCTACTCCGTAATAAGGTATTTTATCTTCAAAAAATTCTATATTCATTTTTTGTAGTTCGCTTTTTAGTTCTGTAATTTTATTTACGTCGATTGAAAAGCCAATACAATGTTTCTTTGCCCATTTATCAGACTTAATTTGATTAAAAGCGTACTCTACTATTTCATTTTCTGAATTGAAGTATTTTAAGTTATCTCTTTTTCCACGTTCCGCGTAATACCAAATAAAAAGTCCACCTGATTTGTCAATTCCAAAACCTTCATAAATACTGTTTCCGTTTATTGAATAACTGTTGAAATTGAAACAATTTTCGCTCATCCAATTTTCAAGTTCAATTTCTGTTTTCGGTAAATAGTTACTACCCATTTGTCAGTTTTCTACACGTAAACGGTCGCAACTCCGTTTCTTTTTTTAGTTTTTCAAACTGGCCGTTAAAATACATTTTGAAGAAGTGTTTTACATCTTCCCAATTGTCAAGTTTGGTTTGTATTTGTTCGTCTTGATTTTCTCCACAAACAAAAAACAAATCAAAGTTTTTGTGAACTTCAAGAACAAATTCATTTTCAATATGTCCAACCCAAAAAGCTCCGTGCTCTTCATCCATTTTTATGGTTTCTTCAATAGCGATTTTTATGTCGTCAAATGTTGCATTTTCAAACGAATCGCCCCAACCTTTTTCCATCCAAACGTTTGTTGTCATACTTCTTGTTCTAAAATTGCCACTAACAAATGTATTTGAAACTAATATACTAAAAGTTTCGCCAATCCACTCCTAGATCTCACCTGAAGAAAAGGTTGTTAAGCAATTTTTAATTTTACAATGCATGCGTGATGATCTTCTTATATTAACAAATCATAATTTGAGTTCCAAGTAGGTCAGTATTAAGAATCACTCTCGAAAAAGCAGTTTAAGACGAAATTCCTAGCTTTAAAAAGTTCCTTTTTTCTTTATCGATACTAAGAGGGTTGTGTACCAGATCAGGATAAGCATGCGCGATATAACCGAGAAAGATAAAAAGCTCATAATAGACGTTCTAAAAATCCGACTTTAAAGCCGTGAACAAAGAAATGGGCTATGAAAACCGGTTGTCTTTCGAGGAAAAATGGCGACATTCCCGCTTAGATAAAGTGCCTCGATACTTTAGTCGGAGCGCTTCTCTTGAATGTTTTGTGAGGGTCATTTATAATTTTTATATTTGGTCATGAAGATTTTCCTCATTGTCTGCCTTGTAGTAATCTCTATCGTACTGATTGAATATTTGATCAAACGAAGGCTTAAACGTAACGGAAATGAAACAGACTATTTCTTCCTCCACATCCTAGAATCAATAATTAATATTTTTAGATAGCGAACTCAGGAATGTCTTTAATTTATTGTAGTGATTTAATTTATTTTCGTTTTGTAGTTTTAGATGTATGAAACGAAAGAATACCACAAAAGCGTTAATTGCAGTTTGAAACATCTCCTTTACTTTGGTTAGTATTGACATCTTCTTATACAGGATTGAGAGAAAAGAATCCGCACAATTTGAAGAATATACTCAACCGGCAGTTTTCAGACAATAATTTCTTTAGTCATTACTTCGTCAATTTTTTTATTTCTTAAATATAAGGCCGCTATCAAATATAACTATTTGGAACTATTATTCCGCTCACGCTTTTTCGATGCTGCAAATTTTTGTAAGTTGGTATAATCGAAAAGCAGCAATTTATGCAACAAACTAGCAAGACAAAACGGTCACTGATCTTAACAACAATTATCTGTAGCGTTTATCTTTTACTGACCATATTTTACCATCATATTGACAAGTATCTTTCTGATATTGTGTACTGGGGTCTGACAGCTTTAATCCCCGTTACTTTTGTCGCAATATTTGTTTTTGGAATCAAGGGGATTATAGAAATTATCCGCAATCACAAGAACTTGTCTTTAAAATTTTGTCTGCCAACAATAATTTGCTCAATTACAATTTTATACGCGCTATTTAGTCCCTACAGGCTTGATTCAGAAAAACTCGAAAGCGACGTTGAATTTAGAGCCTGTTATGAAGGTGTTCAAAATCAAGCACATATCCTTTTTAGAAAAGACAAGACATTTGAATTGCATTGGTCAGGCGCTTTTGGTTATAATGAATGGAGGACCGGCAAATGGGAGAGAGCAGGTAATGTATTAACGCTCAAATATGATGGAAAAAAAGTTGAACAACTTGGTGAAGAAATTTTGATTTCAAAGGGTTATCTAAATCCAATCGGAAAATCATTTGATAAAAAGAAATATCCATATCCGATGTTTTATCTTGGATTCTGTAAACATGAAAATTAAAGTGCCATCAAATCCCAACAAAAAGTCCAGAATGTACAAAGAAGCAAAGCTGGCTTTCATTAATAGTACCAAAAGGTTCAGCATTATTGCTTAGGAGCAGACAGCTCACCAAGGCTCCTCACCAACCTTTCCCGCTCACCGCTTCCTGTGGTCGAAAAGCGGAGTAGGGGAAGATCATACTTTTTCAGAATGGCATCTTTCATCGTGTCGCGTTCCATTTGCCGGCCTGCCTGGGAGTGATAAGAATAGCCATCCACTTCGATCGCCAGGACAGGATTCTTGCCAAGTTTGTTGTAGATCAAAAAATCCAGGTGCGTCATGTGATGGCTTGCATACTTTGCTTCCGCAGGCGTCAAGAGTGAGTAGTCGTCAATCAGGCTCCGCAGCGGAAAATGGAGGAGCACATCGTATTTTGAAAACATATCATCAGATAATACCGAATGCACCAGCGTATACAGNNCCTTTGTATAGGTAATCAAAGATCGAATGCAGCTTACTTTGTATGATCGTGAAGTTATTGTATTCAATATAACGGATCAGATCTGCAATATTACTTTCATTCTCAGAATCGTTGCCATGTACCAACAAGATCAGCTGGTCTTTGGCCCGAGAGATTGCGACATTTAGTCGGTTAGGGTTATCTGTAAACTCGGAGATTTCATTGTCGACCGTCGACAGAATAATCACATCATTCTCTCTACCCTGAAATTTATCAACCGTGTCAGCTATAATCTCCGTACCCGAAAAAGTACCCTGCAAAGCATTTGTCTGATTACGATATGGCGTCACAATACCCAGATCAACCGAAGCAAGCTGCTGTTGTGGAATGATCTCCTGTAGGATAACATCGATCTGCCGTTGGTTCATCCGTGCCCGCGCATGGTTTCCGGCCACCGTACGATAGACCAGTAGCGGTTCGCGCTCTGATGTTGGCTCAGACAGGATAATGAGCTGATCGTTGTAGAATTTACGGTTACAGAATTCAATAATCTTTGGATGGCAACGGTAATGTTCTTTCAGCAGTGTTTTATGGACATCAGGGAATAACTGTGTGATAGATGCAAGTAAACTGTTTTTCGCATAATGATAAGGATCAGACAGCTTGAAAGCGTGAAATATTGCATCTGTCTTTTGGGCCATTGTCGCATCCACTACATTCGGGAGCTGCTTGAGATCACCGACAATAACGGCACGTTTGGCGCATGACAGGGCCAATGCACCCGTTGCCAGATCCACCTGTGAAGATTCATCAATGATCACATAGTCATAGACGGTATGCTCAGCCAGGCATCTTCGCAGCGAATAGGTGGTACTCATGATGACAGGATAGTCTTCAATGAAACTTGTGGACTTACCACGCAGATCAGCCTCCTGATATATCGGACGATCCTTGTGTTGATACCTGTTGTAAAGCACATTTTTAAAAAGGCGCATCGCGATTCCCGTATACTCGCGCATCTTTGCATCAAAGGAGAAATTATGTAAATCCTTTTCCAATGATCCGATACGAGATGCCAGTTCCGCAATCTTTGTTCGGTAATAGGCCGACTGAGTGATTCTGATCATATCCCAATGCGATAAGGTATAAAAGCCCTTATCTTTGATATGGTACTTGAAACGATAGACTAGTTTCTTCCACCAGTTAAACTGTTTGCCAGTATGTTCGTGATCGGCGACTGACTTCCAAAGTGCCAGTAGCAGATCTGATGAGAGGTTACTATTCAGTTTAAAGTCTGCTATTGATTTTACAGTATTTAGAAAATGCTGCTGTTCAGTTCTTATGTTTTCAATAAGCAGTTTCAGTGCGGCTAG
>DKIT01000059.1:0-14994 GCA_002454415.1 Sphingobacterium sp. UBA6711 | reverse complement strand
GTTGGAGCAGGAGCTCACTATTCTGTTGTTTCAGTTGAGCGAACAGTTTGTCATTTAACTGAAACTTGGATAAGTTAGGAATGTCCGATTGCGATTCTATAAATTCCTTTTTATTCTGGTTGCTTCCCAGCAAAGCAGCGATAAAGGAGAGGCCGTTCTTTTGCAATTTTTCATACACATTTTTGGTTGCCGAGTTATTGCTTGACACCACAGCTACACTTTGACCATGCATGACAGCGTTGGCGATTATATTGAGGATCGTCTGTGTTTTACCAGTACCGGGAGGGCCCTCGATAATACTCAGTGGGTTGGCAAAGGCATTGTTTACACCATCTTTTTGACTGAGGTTGAATCCAAATGGGAAGATTTCAACAGGAGCGAAGAGGTCACAATTTTTGGGTTGTATTTCATTCAGATAATTGGATAGGATGGCATACTCAGGGATAAATGATATTCTACTATAGCTATCTTCAATNNGAGCCCCACAGCATCCGCAATTTTTTTTAGATAATTGAATGTTGTCTGCGCCTTTTTGCTTTGCAAAGCCGATTTGATGACCTGAACTTTATCCTTATTATAAGTGTATTTTTTATGACTGCTTTTAAATGCCACAATACATTTGTCGCCCTCAAAAGAATAGGACTGGATATCGTTGGTCTTGTCCCTTCCATCGATATAGAAGGCTTCTTTCTGCTGAAATGAACTGTTGGCATTATACATGTTGGCTAACTATTCTTTTAGATAGGAAATTAAAAACTGTCCATTTAGTAATCCGATTGTTTAATATCGGATATGACCTTTTTTATGACAGGTTGTAAGAATTCAATCCAATTGTTGATATCTGTTTCGTCAAAATATACAAACCAGATATCACTAGAATTTGTGTAGTTGTTATCAACTTTCTCAAATTTTTTCTTGTACCAACGCTGTATATTCTCATCCATACCAAAAATATAATGGTTACTAGGTGGCAAACGCAGCTTGTCTTTAACTTTATTTTCGAGCTCGGTTACTTTAGCTAGGTCTTCCAATGTTAAAAAGAATGAGATTCTATTTCTGAAAACTGAAAGCGAACCGATGTCATTGGCCTTGCTAATCTGTACTTCAAAGACAAATTTAGAGCCAGCATAAGCGTCAAAACCATCTTGTGAACACTGAAACCAGCATACAAGATAATGTTCCTTTAGTTGCTTAAAAAAGCCTAACATCCCACTTTTAGTCTTTTTAAACCCTAAGCTTTTTAATTCGGAAAAGATAATTTTATTGATTACTCGATATACTTCCGTTGATTTCATTTTGGCTCAATATAATTTTTCGCAGTATTTAGCCTCTAATTTAAATAAATTAGTCCTGCTTTTCACCGATAATAGACCTGAGTTTTTCTTCAGAATAATTTTCTATAATACCGTGTTTGGTCTTCAGATAATCAAAGATGGCAGGATTGTCCAGCCAATGTGATTCCCGAAGTCCATCAATAATTGTTTTTAAATAATCATTGCTAGGTTTAGTCGAGGACTGTGAATCTTGTTCATTTGTTATCGTAAAAATAGGAAACCCGTTGTGCTCACCTAAGTATAATAGATTGCCATACCAAGATGGCTGTTTAAAAATATGAGAGCCATTTTTAACTGCCTTTTCAAAGTCAATTTCCAAGCTGGTACTTGTATTTGTCTTTTGTCTAGCAATATCTATCAGTTGGCCTTTTGTTATCAAATATATTCGTCCATAAGTAGACGCAGTAGGATTAAATGTAGTTCTGATAAAGGCAATACCTCCGTTCCAATTTTTCGAGACCTTCGCGAAATATAGCTCTGCGGAAATATACATTTCTTCATTGTCGATCGGCGACGTCTTATCCTCACATCCAATATAGGATGTGTTTGCACCGGCGGGCTGGCCACCTTGTATATAACAAAGAAACCTCTCTTGCAGNNCAAACTTTTTCGTCCAAATTTTTCATTTCTTTAATGTTTTCTGACTTCTTTCAGATGCCAACGCAATTCCTCTGGAACTAATTCATAGGCGAAGCTAGAAATCCCGAAATCTTTTGAGAATAGTTGTCTATCATTTTGCCAAACAGTTATTTGATCCCAATACGTCAGGAAGAAATCTCCTTCCTGAATAAAGTCCATCCAACCACCGGCTTTAATTGATGCCTGTTTGTTGGCCAGTATAATACCCGAGTAATTTTCAAGCCTGCCATCCAGAAACATTCCATCATGCCCCTCTATACAGGACTTTGACCAGTCAAAATCAAATTTAAAACTCATATCCAACAAACTATTTAGTTCGTCAGCAAGCTGGAGTTGTACCAGTTCCCTTAATTTAGGTCCCATAGCACTTGAAAGACCATATTTATTGCAATTATCTTCCATAGATTCCTATTTACCTATTGAAAGTACTCTTTTCAATTTAAAGCCGGTATATCCGATCAAGGGAAATATGGCTGAGAGAATAATATAGATACATTTCACTTGAAATTGCCAATTTATATTCAATGTAAGCGGGATTTCCTTGAAGAGATCAGCTATCAAAACATCATATGCCATGTAATAGGCCTCAGGAATCAGCCATAAAATGGTGATATCTATATTTTTGTTAAACTGATAATTTCCCATGATGAGTACACACGATATAAGTATGATCAACCCAATCAATGCTGGCCAGAATATGGAGAATATCTTTCTATTTCTTTGCGCCTGCAGGTATCCCGCATATATAAATCCTGCTGCTTGCAATCCAAAAATAATCAGGTTAAAATTTAAATTCCCCGTAAAATACCTCAGCCAATCACCGTTTGTTAATACTGCATAAAATGTCAAAGCCATAAAACAGACATGTACAAATAGAGGTGAGTTAATTCTCTTCATCATCTATATTACGTTTATGGAATCTCAATGTTTTTATTGCTTTGAGAAGATCCTGTTCCGTTTGCGTTTTCAGATTTGAACCGTAAAGATTAAAACGGACTTTTGAAGAGTCTCCCCATAGACTGCCGATATACACACCGGTGGATCCTTTTCCAGATATTCTCGGAAATACTATTTTAGCTCTTCTGTTATTAATGCTATCCCAGGATACATTTTGTTTTCTATACAGATCGGCATCAATATTCATTGACATTAAATCTTTTATAACAACGAAACCTGTGGAGTCTAGATCATTTTCCTCTATCATCTGTCGTGTGATAACCTCAATATTTGGTTCTGTCAACGTATTTGAATACATGCCCAGATCAAAGTAAAGCGTATCTGTGTTGTCTACAGCAACTGCGCCGACATAGCTATCGATTCCATTCTGTTTGATCTGCTGCCATTTATAAGGGACATCAATGGTAAATAGGCCAAAATCCATTGTCTTTGTGCGCGATGGATCTTTGCACCCAACAACGAGGATAGTAAGGGCAGAAATGTGGAATAGTTTTATGAACTGTTTCATGCTATGGCTTATGCATTGAATTTACAAAACTAGGCTGAATTATCAATTTTAGGCTAATATTTTTTATTATAAAATCGCAAACCGATGGAGTGGAAGTGCCAAATTAATTATTAGCTTCGTGTAGTATGATTTTCTTTTTAGATATAGATGGTGTCATGGTACATGCCAATCCACATATGCCGGTAGAGCAGGCAACCGATGGCTTCTATGTATTCAGTAGTACTGCTGTAGAGACATTTAATACTATATTCATTGCAAAAGAAGATCAGGTGATTCTCTCCACCTCGCATCGTTTTAGATATAGCGTAGTAGAATGGAAAAAGATATTTCTTGATAGGGATATTCGAATTGATTCACTCCAACTGTTGTATAATGCTGAACAACATTTGATTCATCATTATACACGAAAGGACGAAATATTAGGTCATATTGGTCGGCAGTGTATGCGAGCGGAAGAAATCATCATAATCGATGATGACAAATCGTTAAACGATCTACCTCGAGAGCTGAAGTCGAGGCTAGTATCGACATCTTGTTATATCGGATTGACCGAAAAGAATCTTCCCGCATTGAAGACCATACTCAATAGGTAATTTGCTATTATTAGTTGTCGCATTGGTTATAAAGTCAATCGGATAAAAATTGAAAAGCTGGATAATCATTCAACTTGATATAATCAAATCTGTAGTAACTATTCCAATAGCTTACTATTCTACTTCGAATTGTCCTTTCGTATGATCTGTTTTCATTAAAAAAGTCATTTATCAAAAGTTTTTGCTGCGGGGTGATCAGTGAGATAATGACTAAATGAATTTCCATAACATATTCACCTAATAGCTGCACCAGATATGGAATGCTTGCCGATGGAAAAAGCTTTATTAATTTCACGATAGCTACCTCACGAATGTACCCGTCGTGATGACGGGTCATCAGACTTAGTTTCTCAAAATCCTTCATCGTTTCAACGTCTTTTTTCGTCGTGGATGTATATATCCGATATGGAAATTGATTAACTTTTCCCTGCCATAGGACTTCGACATGTTTCATTCTCACTGTTGTTTTTTGTTCATATCTCTATGACAAGATTCTTATTAAACCCATTATAAGGTTCATTTATATAACCATGCGGATTACATATAATTTCGGTGTTACCGATCTTATAATTTACTGGAGTATGTATATGGCCATGAATCCAGTAGGAGGGTTGATGCTTTACGATAAAGTCTTCCATATCTGAAACGTAGGCAGCGCTGATCGGATCGTCTAAATACTTCATTGGCAAGGATCGAATGCTCGGAGCATGATGCGTCACTACGATGTTATGTTGCGCTTCACTGACACGAAGACTTTCCGTCATCCATTGCCTCGAAGTTTGGTGGATTCTAAACGTATCGATGCTTCTTAACTTTGCATAATTGTCACCCAATCTGATCTTCTTATAATCATTCATCCGGCTTTGGCATAGCGATCCGTAAACTACAGGATTGCCTTTTAAGGAAAAATCAGTCCAGAGTGTGCAGCCATGGAAACAAACGTGGTCTATCTCCAAAGATTCATTTTCCAACACATGGATATTTGAATTGCTCGCAGCATCCTTGATCTTAATTAGTGTTTTCGGATAGGCTCCTTTATAATACTCGTGATTACCCAACACATAGATGATAGGTATATCCAAAGAAAGTGATTTGAGCCAGCTGATCCCTTTTACCCCTAGATCGGTATCTCCAGCTAATACTAGTACATCTGCTAATTTCAGATCGATATCGTTGTATCCAAATTCTCTATGCAAGTCGCTAATAATATGGATTTTCATCTTTATCTTTTAGTATTCCTATCTAATTTTATTTCACCATTACTGAATGATAGCGGGTAAGTGTATCCGCATTTCACGGCATGTCCATTTTGAAATCCTGGTTTCCAGGGACTAGATTTTCTAATTAATTCAATTAATGTTTCACCTGTATGATATCCAAGATCTTTGGTTATCTGAAAATTACTGAGCCGTCCATCTTTCTCAATCGTAAAATTGATCATCAGTTTGCCGTTTACTTTTGCTTTCATGGCTACCGTTGGTATCTTATAATTTTTAACAATCCAATTTTTAAATCCGTTAGTGCCATAAGGTGGCTCAGGAAATACTTCATTCATGTAAGGGAGAAGATCCGCAATTGAGTCTAAAACAAGGGATTGACCAAAAGTCTGCGATAACATGTTTATCGATACAATACACATAAATGATAATTTGCGAACCCAAGAAATTCCCATAGTATTAATATAAAGCGTCATCTTCGGCAAACTTTAGACCGTCAATATCTGCCAAAGTTGTCATTTGCATCAATATAGGAGCGAGCTTTGTGAATCTCTTTAAAAGTCAGTTTACCAGCTATGAGAAGAAGATGTAAAAGCGTGAAGTTTTATATCATTAGATATACTCTATTTATTTTTTTAAATACTCTTTAAAAGAGTTGCTGGCGACTTTTGCATCTGACGATGAGTTTTTTTTGATATCTATTGAATAATTTTAAGTATGAAAAAAGGAATACGGAGTCTGTTTCAGTTTTTAATAATATTTATTTCGTTACAAATTTTGATTTGCAGCAATGTTTCGGCGCAAAATGTTGGCCATGCCGTATTAACGGGAAAAATTAAAGACAATAGAGGAGAGGGGGCCGCACTTTATAAGCCCGATGATATTAGTGCATTGATAAATTATGAGGATAGCCAGTTTATTCCTACTGATAGTGCGGGACATTTTTATATCAATATTATGCTCGATAAGCCTAGGTATTTTATCCTAGGTTTTAACACATTGTATATTTCCCCGCATGATTCTATCCATATGATCATTGACGGTACCTTTCCGACGCGTTCAAAGTTTAGTGGGATCGGAGGTAATATACAGGAATATCTTAAAGAGAATCCCCATTTTAAAGGTGCCTCTTTTTTGGAAGGCGGGGATAGTATTCGTCGTAAGTTGGAAGACAATTTGGATTATGTTTTGTCTGCAGAAAGGAAAAGAAATATGGATCTGAAAAAATTGACCAATACATCCAGCTCATTTCAATATATGGAGAAATCTCGGACAAAAGCCGATGTTATAAATAGTCTAATTAGCTTAAGACAATATTATAAAAGGATGTACAACAAAAAGGAGCGTATTGATTCTATTCCAGAGCTCCTAGATTATGATACCAAAATTGTTCCTGTTATCAAACAATATTCCGCCGACTTTTTGTCTAAAGATTTTTTAGGCCTAATTAATTATCGACATATCCTTAGCACGATTATAAAATACAATCAAGACAATAAAAAAATAGGGCCAATTCTTGAATGGTCTCAATTTAACCAATTGAGTTCCGAGGTAGACAAGGCTATGAAAACAAATGATGTTGTAGTTTTGGATAAGTTAAAAAACGATATTGAAGGCTTGTCAAATGATTTATATCGAAATGCTGTTTTAAGTAAACTTTCATCTGTTTCACGTCTAATGAAGGGAAAACAGGCTACGGATTTTGATTTTGAAGATCAGGATGGCAAGCGGCGAAAACTTTCTGAATTTAAGGGAAGACCCATTTTTATAGATCTATGGGCTACCTGGTGTGTGCCTTGTCTTGAGCAAAAGCCCGCGTTTGAGCGGCTCGCAAAGAAATATAAAAATGATGCTCTCTTTTTCCCGATATCATTGGATAATGATAAGAATAAATGGTTGGCCTCGCTAAAAAATAAGGAGTTAGTTGCTTTCGAAGGTTGGAGCAGTTTCCAATCACTTTCGGCATATAATGTTGTCGGTATTCCAAGGTATATTCTTATCGATAAGGACTTTAATATTTTTAATTTGGATATTTCAGCTGATTTTTCAAAGGTAATAGAAGATTATTTTAACACTTCAGGAAAGCCGGGCCAATTGTAGACTGCCCTGCATCATTATATCCGGTGATAACGCATAGCTTATGCATTAGTTGAGATTAAATTGGGGTCTAAGATTTATAGTTTCTGATTTATCCAAAACTTCCAGTGTTTCAAAATCGTTGCCTTGAGAAAATTTATTATACTAGATGAATATTGCCATTTGGATATTCAATGTCACATAACTTTTCTTCCCTTCTTTTAACGTTGATCATAAACCTTAGGCCGTTTGATAATCTCTTTATACTTAGAGCTCTTACCGCTAAAATGCCGCTCTTTACCTTTTCGAATAAGATTATTACAGTCAGACTTAAAAACAGTTGATATACCAAAGTAAAACAACGTTTTAAGATATTATCTTTGAGTTTTTAGCATATCAAATTTGAGTTTCCACAAGTTTAAGTAGCATAAGGAGTTTAGTATAACTATGAATAAGTTGACAGTTTTTAGAATCACAATTGCTTTCTGCTTTTGCAGAGAAATATCAGGTTTTTAAATAGCCTTATAGAAAAATTATATGTTGTAGAAAGGGAATGTACCTGTGTAGGGCAATATGTATTTTTCAAGTATTATAACGAAGAAGATATCCTGCCAATTTCAGAAGATATTTTGTCGGTCGACAAAATCATAATAACCAATGGGATGACCTAGGTATTGGATTTGTTGGAAATAACAGATTTTAAACTGCGTAGTTTAGAACTGTTCGGTTACTGTGCCGATGAATGGGATTGCACTTTTCAAAATTTCATCTTAAAGGATCTAAAACAGTTGTGATGAAAAATCATTATATCGATCAGCTAAGTGACCACCACCAATTTCATAGGAGGGAGAAAGATCTAATATACTAAATTGTGTATATTTGAGCGTTAGCCAATATTATAAAACAACAAAAGCACAATGAAAAACTCACTATTTTTAATTAGTTTCCTGTTCTTTTTTGGGAAAGCATATTCGCAAAATCTTATAGATGCAATTCGAGAAAACGACATTGTAAAAGTTAGGAAACTTGTAGAAAACAAGAAAACACTCAATGCTACAGGTCAGAATGGAATTTTCCCACTTTTTTCGGCTGCTGCTAAAGGGAATGTAGATATCGCTAGAATTTTAATTGAAAAAGGTGTAAATGTAAATCAAACACTTGACAACGGTTTAACGGCTTTACATATGGCTTGTCAAGATGGACATTTTAACTATGTAAAGTACCTTCTTGAAAATAGAGCTAACCCAAACTTAAAAGATATTAATGGTTGGTCATCTTTAAGATTTGCATCAAGAAATGGAAGGACAGATATTGTACAGCTTTTAGTTGAAAATGGAGCTGAAATAGATTCTAAAGCGAATGATAAAGCTACTCCATTTGCAAGTGCTTGTGGAAAAGGTCATATTGAAATTGCACAATACTTATTAAAAAAAGGAGCAAATGTCGATAATCAAGATCAAGACAATGATACTCCTTTAATGTATTGTATCGAGAAAGGAAATAGAAACTTAGTAGCGTTAATACTTGAAGATAGTCCAAATCTTAATTTGAAAAATAATAAAGGCAAAACCGCATTTGATTATTGTAAAGAATTTGGACAGCCCGAAATATTAAAAATGCTTGAAAACAAAAAGTAATAACACAGGATAACTCAGAAGATGGAAATAAATTATGACAACATCGAACCTCTAATAAACTCATCAGTGATAACAAAAAATATTCAGTTTATTGTTTACAACTACCGATATGTGGACACCAATTACTTTAATAGAATTATATGACCAAATTAAAAAAACTGAAACTGATCTAAAAGGTGAAGTTTGGAATTTTTGGCAGCTCATTAAAATTGAGCCGAATAAATGGGAAGAACCAACCTACGGAAATAAAGGAAATGGATTTTGGGTCGTTGCAATTTTTGGAAAGCAGGTGATTTGGTATAACGATATCGAAGATGGTTTTAATATCTCTGACTATAATCAATATGGACAAATAGATGGTTAATATTGTAATCAAGATGAACTAAGTTGGTCAGTAATAAGACTTTTTAAATCGACAATAAATGGTGGACAAATAATCGGACAAGCAGGAACACCGACAAATTTAAAATACGACGGATAGTTCAGCCTTGACGATATGTTCCGAAACACTTTAAATAACATTTGAAACAACTTCATCAATAGCCTACCCATGCACTTTAGGCACAAGCACAATATTATAGTCACGCATAGACTTACTGGGCTGGTTTATTTGCGGATGGTTGTAAAGTTATTGCAGATAATAAGTACAGCTTAACGAATTATAAATTATCCTTGTCTCATCAGATAACCGGCAGTATATTTATATAAGATCATGAGCACATTTATGAAAAAACTACTATTTCTATTCGTTATTTTACACGTCTTTTTTTCTTGTAAAGGACAATCTACGGGGCATAAAACCCTTTTTGACAATGGTCAGGTTAAGGAAACATATTATTTAGATAAAAATGGACAGTTGACTGGCGAAGCAAACATCTATTTTGACAATGGAAAGTTGTCAACGATCAGCACATATAAAAGCGGAAAGAAAATTGGTGAAAGCAAGTGGTACTGGAAAAATGGCAAATTAAGGGGCAGCGTATCATTCACCGAAAATGAAAAAATGTCAGGAGAATGGAAAGAATATCATGAAAATGGACAACTTGCAAATAATGGGAATTATGAAAATGGCGAAAAAATAGGATCCTGGAACTATTATTTTGATAATGGTCAATTATCAACGGTAGGAAATATGAAAAACGGGAATCGTATTGGTCAATGGAAATTGTATCATAAAGACGGAACCAATAGAGGAATGGAACAATATGACGAAGACGGACGTCAAACTGGTGAGTGGAAAGAATATTACGAAAATGGACAATTGGAAAGCATTGGTCGTTATGAAACAGGAATGAAAATTGGCGAATGGAATTATTATTACCAAAATGGCAAATTGGAACATGTAGAAATCTATAATAAATACAAAAGATATAGCGGCGAATGGAAATTTTATAATGAACAGGGGACGCTGATAAAAACAGAAACCTATACGGATGGAAAGGAAACGGGGGATTGGAAGTTTTATGATGAAAAAGGTCATTTAATTAAAACACAAAAATACTAGAATGC
This sequence comes from Sphingobacterium sp. UBA6711, assembly GCA_002454415.1. Lineage (GTDB taxonomy): Bacteria > Bacteroidota > Bacteroidia > Sphingobacteriales > Sphingobacteriaceae > Sphingobacterium. The sequence continues at coordinate 4,524 of DKIT01000059.1, read as the reverse complement.
ACAATCGCATGACACAGGGAAATTTACAGGAAATAAGATCACAGAAAAATTTGTGTTTTAACAAAAAACGAATTTGAATGCACTTGGCATTTTAGAATTTGAACAAAAGAGCTTATGAAAGAAATCGAAAACCAATACAATATCCGTACTGTAGCCATTGCACTATTTTGNNATATTTTCAGTGGTACTAATTTTCTCATGTATCTCGTGCACTTCCATATCGCCCAAGTATTTAGCACAAATTGCTACGGGACATAGCGTTTTGAAGGTAGAATTGAAGGAGACATATATCTTTGATAATAATCCCCAAAAGTTAACAGGTTATAATCATAGCAATCAGGAGAAGAGCACCGCCTATAATGAATATTGTCTATGGAATTATATTGAACCAAATTACTATAAAACTGATAGTCTGCAATATCGTTACAAAACTTCACTGGAGCTCACTAAAAAAAATAAGATCCATTTCAAATTAATTGATACCTTAGGAAATGTCGTTCGTGAAAGAACAAGGAAAATTAAGCTGGAACCACAAAACTTTGTTTCTTTCAGAAATACCGACTTTGACATCTATGTATTAGTCAATAGATTCTTTACCGAGACTATTTGTTTTGCACTAGATAAACATGGTGATTTAATCGTGCCCAGCGAGTCGACAGCAAGTGGTTTTCTTATTTTCTTTCCGCTCGCCGGCGCTCTTAACTATGATGCATATACTTATTCTCGTGTGGATACAGTCGCCAATTGAAAGGATATAGATCGGTTATGAAAACTTCAACTGTAAAGGATATCGTCAATGCCTTTTAATTGTAAGAAAGAACGAAGACCCCAAATTGAAGCCGAGCAGAGCACTTTTGCCGGCGATGTTTATTTTTTTTCGTATTTTGTTATCGCATACCCGTCAAATCTTATTAGTTCTAATTCTTCTTTTCCTTTCGGTATATTGTAATAGAAGTTATAAAATTGAACAACTTTACCTCGAGGAAAATCTTCGATAAATTTTGAAGTTATTGCAGATTGTTTGATTATTTCTGAATTCTTTTTCACAAGAGTTGCCATCCTTCCGATTCCATAAATTTTGACTTCGCAACTGTCTTTAGGTAGCAAAGTAAAAGTATTTGATAAAAGAGCTTCTCTTTCTTTTAACATCCATTCTTTTTTCATCCCCCGCAATTGTGCTACTTCAAATTCTGCGTTTTGAATAATTTCCAAAACATTGCTTCTATTTTTATCGTTTAAATCTTTCGTAAGGTTGGTAAGAGCTTTATATAATTTGTCAAGTAGTTGAGTTGAGTTCTTCAATTGGACGGATTTATTTAAGGAAGATAGTTCGACAGGGATGTTAGCATTGAACTTTATAGTTTTCAAAAAGTAACCATTCTTAATGTTTGCTTGTGTAATATCATCGTCAGATAATTCATATTTTACCAAAATATTTTCTTCAGGAAAATCGGATTCATTGGAAATGATTGATATTCCTTTGGCTGATCTGACTAATAGAATTTTTAAAATCGATTTTCCATGCTTCTTGTAATTGGCTAAGTCAATTAGTATTTTTAACTCTTGTTCTCCATTTTCGTTAATCGCAATGTCAATAAAATTTGGAACTGTGTTTCCAAAGAATTCAAGCCCTCTGCATACAGGATAATCATTTACTGATATTTCTGTAGGATAATAAAAGGTTGGTTGAATACCATAATTGTTCTTGTCCACATTGTATTTTAGTTTATCCAAAAGTTCTGTCTTAGGCTCTTGCGCTTTGCAAGAAGTTAAAGTCAGTAAAACAATAATAGTTAAAATATATTTTTCCATTAGTCAATGTTGTTAGCGCGTGTTGGTTTAATATTTCCGCTAAGGTTTCCGGGCTTTGTGTTTAGGTATGAAATGTAAGCACTAATCATTTAATGTATTTTGGATAGTTTTTTATGTGAAGTCAAACTAATTTTCTGAACTGAACTTTAAGATGTATTCGCAATTATTCAAATGTAAAAATATTGGTTTTTGCACATTAAAACGTTTACAATTTGCAGGGTTTGCTTTAAAATTCGTTAGCGCATGTGCTTCAAAATCTAACTATGGATCTGTTCCTCTTTTTTATTTATAGGATGGATGTAAATTGGCAGATTCAAAATGGGTTTCCGTCGACATAATCCTGGATTCCTGATGTATGCGACCATAAATGCTTACTGTAATTGCATTCAAATCATCACCGTCTCTTTCGAACAATCGGCGTGTATATACTGATATATATATTCGTTTATCTAAGGTCAGTAAGCTAAAAAAATATGCCTACCAACCTTAACTTTTTATTCCGGATCAATCGATGTTTTAAACGAGCCTTCAGTAAGAGTTACAGTGCCTAACGTATTGACGCCTTCTACTCGTACTAGAACACCGGAAAATGAACCCTCCGTTGATGTGTTATCTATTCTATCTACCTTAAGATTGAAAGCATCTTCAGGCGCTAAAGTTCCCCTAGTAGCAGTATGGTTCAATTGATGACTACTCATAAAGGAATGTGCAGCTAGAATAGTAGGNNTCCAGAACCGTCATCCAAACTATATTGACCTGATGAAATTCTTCGCGAATCTGACATCACAGTAATTACAATAGATTCATTGCCAGAATTATTACCAGTTATCTCAAGGAAATTACCACCATCAACCCAACGGCCTTTTACAGCGGCAAAACTCTTTTCATTACCATCGATTTTGACTTTTAGATAATGGTCCTTTACCTCACCGATGACCTCATCGTTTTTACTACATGACGAAATAAGGAACGCGATAATAAACATTGTAGCCAACAAGATTTTTCTATTCATATGTAATATTAATTTTTTAAACCCAAAATTAAGCTAAAATCATACCGAAAAATGGGATATGGAATGGACTGTGGAGATTTTCAGCTCGTCAACTTTGAGATCATATTTTCGGCAATGTTGTAATCTTACAAATCACAACGTAACTCCGAATTGAGCATTTAATGTAGAAAGCAATCTCAAATGCCGCAAAATTTTTGTTTTGCAGTTTCCACGCAACAATTAATGAAACCGCACACTTGTCAAATGCTTACTAAAACTTGATCATAGCTTTAGCGGATAGTGTTTTAAATTTTAGATATGATATACTTAGTGGATGACACTAAGTATATCATAAATTTTGCATATTTATCTGCGAATGGTAACACCACCATCTACCGCTAGGTATGAACCTGAAATGTAGGAGGCTTCGTTTGAAGATAAGAAAACAATTGCGCTCGCTATTTCTTCAGCTTGTCCGATTCGTTTTAAAGGAACTGCTGCTGCTATCGCATTTTTTATATCTTCAGGCGTTTGGTGATTCATAGGTGTATCCGTCAGTCCGGGAGCCACCACATTTACTCTTATTTTTCTGTCTGCCAGTTCAGTGGCTGCAGTACGTGCAATCGAGTCAACCGCACTTTTTGTTGCGGCGTAAGCTCCCATCTGTGCATATCCGCTCACAGACACCCCAGATGATAGAAGAACGACCGAAGCTCCTTCAGATAAATGAGGAATTAATCTTTGCAGAGTAAAGAATAGTCCTTTGACATTGATGTTGTATAGGTCATCAAAAACCTCTTCCGTTGTATCTTCAATTGAATATTGCTTTGCTATTCCCGCATTCAACACAAGGACATCCACTTTTTTTCCGCTATCAGCAACTGTTTCTGCTAATAGCGCAATATCGGCCAGTTGGGACGTGTCCGAAGCTAAGGTTTTCAATTTTGGGCTATTAATACTTACTGATGCTGCTTGCAGACTATCGGCATTTCGACCTGTTATCAATACGTCTGCTCCTTTTTCAATAAATGTTTTGGCGGTCGCTAATCCAATTCCTGCACTTCCGCCCGTAATTACAACGTTTTTATTTGTGAAATTCATTTTTTTAATTTTTGTTTTTTGAAAATTATATTCTGTATTTTTTGAGATGTTTGTTTTTGAAATCGATTTCTAACTATGCAAAGGTAATTTGATAAAATTTATTTTAGTAACTTTGTAACTAAAAGTAACAGTAACTTTTGGGTAACAAGGTAACCTATGATGGAAATAGAATGCTCGAATAACGACACAAACAGAAAACAGATTATGGCTGTTCACGATGCCATGGATGTGTTGAATGGCAAATGGAAAATCTCAATAATATCGTCAGTTTGCTATTACAATAAACGGCGTTTTTCTGATATTTTAAACGATGTGAAAGGTATCTCCAATAAAATGCTCAGTAAAGAGTTAAAAGAATTGGAAATGAATCAACTCATTAAACGGATCGTTCTCGACACGCAACCTGTAACGGTTCAATATCAACTAACAGAATACGGCTTGACGCTAAAAAAAATCATCAATACATTGGCCGAATGGGGTACTGAACATCGAAAAGTGATTGTTGGGAAGTAATTGATGTTTTTATTTATAATACATATAACAGATGTTTTGTTTGATAACTAGCCGATTACGCTCAATCTTTTGCTACTCTGCAACATTCCGCCACAGTACAATATTAA
>DKIT01000038.1:25464-27624 GCA_002454415.1 Sphingobacterium sp. UBA6711 | reverse complement strand
AAAAGTACGATTTAACCCTATTCCCTCCAAATATTTGATGGAAAAAAAACGCCCTTCAAAGCCAACTAGGTGAAGGTTAGTTTATTAAATTTTAATAAAAATTTTCGAAATACGTCGGTATGCAGGCTAATACGCATTTCGCCAATCCAAAAGTGTCACTTGCTTACTGGCTTTAACAAAAAAAAGGCGGTTTCCACTTTAGGAACCGCCTTTTTTATAAGAAATATCGTTAGATCATTTCTACACTTCTCCTTACGAAAGATGTCAGNNCTCTGGATAGAAGTGCCAAGTCAAAAGCTTGTTTTGCAAGTTTGGAACCTTCTTCATCCGATGATGATAAAATTCTTTTGATTAGTGGATGGTTACCGTTGACAGTTACCTTGTAATTATCGGGCAATGAGCCGTAAAAATTCATACCACCACCTGTTTTAGCCATATCTTTCATGCGGCGCATAAATTCATCGATTGTTACCGAAACCGGCAGATCGCTTTCATTTAAAGCGTCAACTTCAACTTTCATATCCTGACGGGAGATTGCTTTCTCAAAAAGCTCCAAAGCCTTTTTAGATTCTTCTTCAGAAAGGGTCAGTTCAAGCTTTTCGTCTTTTTGAATCAATTTATCGATAACGTCGGCATCAACACGTTTTAGCTGCACTTTTTCACCACCTTTTTGCTCCAAATAAGCTGTAAAGTGGGTGTCCAATGGTCCGTCAAGCATTAAGACATCATAACCTTTGTTTAATGCGGTTTGAATAAAGCCATCTTGCTGAGCGGCATCATGTGTATATAAGTAGACAATATTTCCATCTTTATCTACCTGGATATCTTTAACCTTTTCGTAATACTCTTTGATGGTAAAACTTTCATTATTTGTGTTTTTCACTAAACAGAAATCATTTGCTTTTTCAGCAAATTTCTCATCGCTTAGCATTCCATATTTGATAAATAGACCGATATCTGTCCATTTTTCTTCAAAGCCCTTACGGTCAGTCTTAAATATTTCGTTCAATTTGTCAGCCACCTTTTTGGTGATATAACTATTGATTTTTTTGACGTTGCTATCTGCCTGCAAAAATGAACGGGATACGTTCAATGGAATATCTGGTGAATCAATTACCCCATGAAGTAACATCAAGAATTCTGGAACAATATCTTTCACCTCGTCGGTGATGAACACTTGTCTAGAATATAACTTGATTTTATTGCGTTGGATCTCCAGTTCATTTTTAACTTTAGGGAAGTATAGGATACCTGTCAGGTTGAATGGATAATCGACGTTGAGGTGAATCCAAAACAAGGGTTCATCCATTGAATAAGGATAGAGCTCGCGGTAGAAGGCCAGATAATCTTCATCTTTCAATTCAGACGGAGATTTTGTCCAGGCAGGATTGGTGTTATTGATGATATTGTCTACCTCTACAGATTTGTATTTTGGCTTTCCTTCTTCGTCTTCACCATCAGGTTCAGAATTAGTTTTGGTGCCAAAACGGATTGAAACAGGAAGGAATTTAGCGTATTTATCTAAAATATCCTGTAAACGTGCCTGGCTTAAAAATTCAGTTGATTCTTCGTTGATATGTAAGATGACATCTGTACCGCGTGTGATTCTTGTACCAGTGGAAATTTCGTAAGATGTACTACCGTCGCAAGTCCAATGAGCCGGTTCTGCTCCTTCCTGGTAAGATAAGGATTGGATTTCTACCGTATCGGCCACCATAAATGCGGAATAAAAGCCTAAACCAAAACGGCCAATGATTTCATTTGCATCATTCGCCTCTTTGAATTTTTCCATGAATTCGGTGGCTCCTGAGAAAGCGATCTGGTTNNATTACCGGAAATATGTTCTCGGTGTGAATTGAGATACTACCTTTTTCTGCATTCATAATTGTATGTCGATATTTTTAATTTTATTATTTGCTTAAAACATACAATCGGTGTTCCAAATCGTTGTTTCGAGACATGATGTCAGAAAAACGATAATTTTGTCATAGGCTGGTGATTTGAGTTTATGGAGACCTAAAGTAAACTGACATCGGAATGAATCAGTTGTATCAATTTAATCCTGGGCTCTGCGGAAAATTGGCCACATGCGCATATTTGGGACCAAGTCCTATGATGGCATCCTTCCATAACATTTCGCCATTACCTTCAAAAATGAGC
>DKIT01000038.1:302-25419 GCA_002454415.1 Sphingobacterium sp. UBA6711 | reverse complement strand
AAGGGAGCCTTCTGTATTGTATTCGCATAGCAATATAACGGATCTAAGGAACCTGGGGTCTAGCATAAACGGCTCGGAAATCAATAGACTTCCTTTTTGCGGGTCTAGTTCGGTAAACATATAGCACGAATTTTAATTATTTATTGAATTTAATCTTTTTTATTTAATCTATGCGAGATTTGTGCCAAAATTGGGATTTTGTCAATTTCTACTAACTTTATAGAGAAAAAGCAATGATTTTAGTAAGTTTGTAGGATATAAAAATAGGTTTCTATGTCCATTCAACATAAAGATATTGCAGCAATCAGACAGGATTACGTATTAGGTAGCCTATCTGAATCGGATGTGGATCGTGATCCAGTCCACCAGTTTAAAAAATGGTTTGATGAAGCTCTTCATAGCGAGGTAATAGAGCCTAACGCTATGGTGCTTTCCACGGTATCGGCTGATCATATGCCTTCTTCGAGAGTTGTTTTGTTGAAGGACATTATCGCAGAAGGACTGGTCTTTTTTACAAACTATGAAAGTCGTAAAGGTGAAGATATAAAAGCTAATCCNNACAAGCCGTATCGGTGCATTGGCATCTCCGCAGAGCCAGGAGATTCCGGACCGCAATTTTTTGGAAAACAGGGTGGAAGCAATCGAAAATCAATACAATGGAAACGATTCTGTAGCTAGACCGTCACATTGGGGCGGCTATTTGTTGAAGCCGATTTATTTCGAGTTTTGGCAGGGGCGTGCAAGCCGGCTCCATGACCGTATGGTTTATAAAAAAGTGTCGGGTTCCTGGAAGATTACGCGTATAGCTCCTTAAATATGACATTTGACGAAATTAAAGCGACGCTTGTTTCCAAATTTGGGACTCAAATTATCCTTAAAGAAGATCTTAGTGGGCTGCAGCCTGCATTATTCATTGATAAAGCTGATATTATAGCCGTTTGTTTGTTCTTGAGGGACACCGAAGGCTTGTACTTTGATTTTTTAAGCAACCTTACTGCGGTGGATTATCAAACGCATTTTGCCGTTGTATATCATCTAAATTCTTTGCCTTATCAACATGGTTTAGTCCTGAAAGTTGAATTACAGGCTAATCGTTCTCTGGACGAATTACCTGAAATTCCTTCGGTTACTACCGTATGGCGAACAGCAGACTGGCATGAGCGGGAAGCATTTGATCTGATGGGAATTNNATTTGGGGTATCTGCATCGTTGTTTTGACAAGCATGCCGAATCGTTGAATTATGCAAAAACAATTCCTTTTACTGATCGCCTGGATTATCTGGCCTCGATGAACAATAGTCATGCTTTCGTGATGGGGGTTGAACGTATGCTCGGTCTCGATAGTAAGATACCTAAAAGAATAGAGTATATACGCGTATTAGTCTGTGAACTCAACCGAATTGCATCCCACCTAATTGCTATTGGGACATACGGAATTGATATCGGTGCGACGACACCGTTTCTTTGGTGTTTCCGTGACCGTGAACATATCATGAATATGCTGGAATGGGCATCTGGTTCGCGGATGTTGTACAACTATATTTGGGTGGGTGGTTTGTTCTATGATTTGCCCGTTGGCTTTGAAACACGTTGTGCAGAATTTATTGCGTACTTCAAGCCCAAATTGGTCGAACTGGATGAGATATTAACACAGAACCAGATATTTATTTCCCGTACTGCTAAAATAGGTGTACTGCCTGCTGATGTTGCCATCAATTATGGCGTATCGGGACCGATGCTTCGGGCTTCTGGTATAAAATGGGATTTGCGGCGAATAGATGCCTACTCTGTTTATCCAGAAATCGATTTTGACATACCCGTGGGAACAGGTGAAATGGGAACAATTGGTGATTGTTGGGATCGTTATAAAGTCAGGGTAGATGAGGTCAAGGAATCTGTACGCATTGTTGAGCAATGTCTGGAACGATTACAGAAAGATTTTAAACGTACAACCGAATTTGATCCACGGGCGCTAGTTCCGAAGAAAGTAAATTTGAAAGCTCAGGATTACTATGTGCGTGCTGAAAACCCAAAAGGAGAATTAGGCTTTTATTTTGTCACTAAAGATAAATCAGATATTCCATTACGTGTCAAGTCACGAGGGCCAAGTTTTAATAACCTTTCGGTGATTTCAGAACTCGGGAAAGGGGTGCTGATTGCTGATTTGATTGCGATTCTCGGATCTATTGATATTGTTTTGGGTGAGGTGGATCGCTAAATTGCGGTAGTATGCGTGTTTTATAAACGTTTTAGCAAAATAAAATCAGAGATTGTATTGAAAATGTTGCATCAAAACGCAAATAAATTTGTAATTGAAAGCAATTTTTATCATATTTGCAGTCTCATAATTTAAGTTTATAATTGGTTAATGAAAGCTCGTTACTCCCAAAGTAACGGGCTTTTCTTTTTTGTGGCGAGCAATCTATTGATGCCGCTTATTTATGTTAGCGGTGTGTTGGTTCGAGCCCGAATGGTTTACGATCTTTTTACCCTCCCATTGATGATTATCCTGTAGATTTCATCGAATTCCTCTGTTGGAATTTAACGTAAATGATTACCTTTACTGGTCTTAAATATAAAAAAGTGACGGATAGTTTAGTTATCATTCCAACATATAATGAAAAGGAAAATATTGAAAAAATCATTCGCAAAGTTTTTTCCTTATCACATGCATTTGATATTTTAATTGTAGACGATGGTTCTCCCGATGGAACAGCTGCAATTATCAAGAATTTACAGTCTCATGAATTTACTGGCCGTTTGTATATCGAAGAACGAACCGGGAAGCTGGGCTTGGGGACGGCCTATATCCATGGGTTTAAATGGGCGCTGGCCCGTGAACATTACCAATATATTTTTGAAATGGATGCGGATTTCAGCCACAATCCGAAGGACCTGCTTCGTTTACGACAGGCCTGTGTGGACGGTGCAGATATGAGTATAGGCTCGCGTTATATTAAGGGCGTGAATGTAGTCAATTGGCCAATGAGCCGGGTACTGATGTCGTATTTCGCTTCGGTATATGTTCGTTTTATAACGGGTATTGATATTCAGGATGCTACTGCGGGATTTGTTTGTTTTACCAGAGAAGTCCTTAGGACAATTCCGCTCGAGAAGATTAGATTTGTGGGGTATGCCTTTCAGATTGAGATGAAATTTACAGCCATTAAGTATGGTTTTAAGGTGGTTGAAGTACCCATTATATTCACAGATCGGACCGAAGGTACATCAAAGATGAGCACAAGTATCTTTAAGGAGGCATTTTTTGGTGTGATCCAATTGAAATTGGGAAGTATCGGAAAGCGCTATAAGAGAAATTAAAAATATTTCCACAATGAACGAGAATTTAGATCCAAATCCAGAACGTCTGAGCAATACAGATCGTGATATTGAACGCGCATTGCGGCCTCAGGCTTTTGAAGACTTTACGGGCCAAGCTAAAATATTAGAAAACCTCAATATTTTTGTAAAAGCGGCGAGGCTGAGAGGTGAGGCGCTGGACCACGTTTTGCTGCACGGCCCCCCGGGTTTAGGAAAAACAACTTTATCCCATATTATTGCCAATGAAATGGNNCCCATTAGTAGAAGAATACCTCTATTCGGCTATGGAAGATTTCAAAATTGACATCATGCTGGAAACAGGACCAAACGCACGTTCTGTTCAGATTTCCCTGAATCCGTTTACCTTGATCGGTGCGACAACGCGCTCGGGCCTTTTGACGGCACCCTTGCGCGCACGCTTTGGCATTAATTCCCGCTTGCAATATTATGATGCAAAATTGCTGACAACGATCGTGCTGCGTTCGGCCCATATCTTAAACACACCGATTTCTGATGAAGGTGCCTACGAGATCGCGCGAAGGAGCCGGGGGACACCACGGATAGCGAATGCGTTACTGCGGCGTACACGGGATTTTGCACAAATAAAGGGCAATGGGAGTATCGATAAAGAAATCGCAGAATATGCTTTACATGCGCTTAATGTGGATGAAAATGGTTTAGACGAAATGGACAACAAAATCTTAACGNNGGTGGTCCTGTAGGACTAAAAACTGTAGCCACGGCTGTCGGAGAGGATGAAGGTACGATTGAAGAAGTATACGAACCATTTTTGATTCAGGAAGGATACTTAATGCGGACGTCAAGGGGGCGCGAGTGTACCGAAGCTGCTTATAAGCATTTGGGGCGCGTCAACCACTCGAAAGGAAATACTTTGTTTTAAGCGGGAGCGAAAAGTATATTTTAACTTTTTTGCTGAATAATTTTATTAGTCCGGCTCATTAAGGCCGGACTAGGTTTTGTCCGTTGAAAGTAGCCTATTTGAGCCTGTAATTCCTCAAATATCCAAGGGTGTTTCTTTCGTAAGTTATTTAAAATGTCTAGGCAGTTCACTAATACAGCGACAGGACATGAAGGTTCGATCATCCATTGGAAGGAGTACTCGATAATTTCTTCTTCTATCTCATTTTGGATCGTATATTCTTTATTTTTTTTCGAGGTCAAAAATAGCAGAATTTTAGTGTAGCTTCTAAGACAGCTCCAATTCTTTTGTTTTTTTAAATTATCCAAGAATTGTGGGAGAACACACTTTAACAATGTTGTATTTTTTAAAACGATGGTTTCAAATACCCATGCGGCGCGGAAGGCAATCTTCTTGTCTTTTTCTAAGGAAATGTTCAACAGATCGGCCAGTGTTATTCCCTGAAGGATATCCAAAGAAAAATCCGTTACCTCAAAAGATCTCAAGGTAACGGATAGAAATGCTAATTTTTCTTCGTGGGTCATGATGCCGTTATTTTTGTGGCTTTTCTCGATTTATTTCGGTCATGTCAACCTCGTTCATTTTGGAATTACCCAAGAGATATTGGCTAAAGTAATCGCCCATTTTCCAAAAGAATCNNTCCCGGTAATAGCAGGAAATCAAATCTTTTGTTGGCTTTAATCAGTGCATCGACCATCCGAATGGAGTTAGCCGGGTGTACATTGTTATCGATATCTCCAGTGGCGATCAATAGTCTGCCTTTCAGGTTTTTTGCGATCTCCGTATTTTTATTGATTTGGTACGAAAATGTAGTGTCGCCTTTCGCGGATACTTTTTCTGTTACGCCATGATGACGCTCGCTCCACCAACGGTTGTAGATCTGGTTTTCATGATTTCCAGCTGCAGATACGGCAACTTTAAAGAAGTCAGGGTAAATAAGCATCGCTGCTGTAGACATAAATCCACCGCCGGAGTGACCAGTTATACCGACACGGTTTATGTCAATGTATTTATAACGATCAGCAAGCTGTTCCGCCGCTACTTTTTTATCTTCCAAACCATAGTCACGCAGATTGCCATAGCCATAAGTATGATACCATTGTGAACGTGAAGGATGTCCACCACGGTTACCGACGGTGATGACGATAAAACCGAACTGTGCTAGCCTGTCAATTCTGTCCATGCTTCTGCCAAAGGATTTATTGACAGCTTCGGTCTGAGGTCCGGGATATACATATTCGACAATGGGATACGTTCTGGTACTATCAAAGTCAAATGGTTTGTACATGACCCCATAGAGATCTGTGGTGCCATCCCCAGCTTTTACTTTAAAAGGTTCTGGAAATTTGTATCCAGCAGCAAATAGTAAAGACAGATCGGCCTTTTCCAATGTCATTACTTTTTGTCCACTGCTATTGTATAAGACGGTTTCAGGAGTCGTGTTTACCCTGGAGGAATTATTGACAAAATACTTCGAAGATTTNNTGGTGATCAAAGTTTCCTGGGTTTAATAATTTAATGCCAGAGCCATTCGTATTGATACTATATTGATGTAGATAGTAGGGATCTTCGTTTCGCTCACGGCCAGAGGCTGTAAAGAAGAGTGTTCCTGATGCGGGGTCTAAACCGGTAATTTCTTCCGTATGAAAGGCACCTTTTGTAATTTGATTAATCAATTTTCCATTTGTGTCATAGAGGTAGTAATGGCCCCAGCCGTCTCTTTCTGACCAATGAACCAATTGATTTTTATTTTCAATCAGGAATGGTTTTTGAACATCCAGATATACATTGGAACGCTCTTGGATAATGTTGTTCACTGTGCCATTTATATTGACTTTTAGGAGGTCAATCCGTTTGAGGTCACGGCTAGAACGTGAAATGTAAAATTCCTCGTTATTGCCTAACCAGTAGTTGATAAAATAATCCTCTTTATACGAATTTTTATCTGGAGTTTTGGTCCAGGTGGAGAGGGTCTGATTTTTAAACGCGGATACATTGAGGCGACGTGGAGTTTTTGCTCTTGCATCAAAGATATAAAGTTCAGTTTCCGTTGAATCGACCTCACCCGGCATTTGGTATTTATACGTTTCGAGTGTCGGTCGGGATGAGCCGACATTATTGATTACCCACAAAGGTTTTAATGAACGGTTGTCCTTCCTGCTCAAGGTAAAATAACGACCATCCGGCGACCAGCTGATCCATACCCGCTTACGTTTAGGATCATTATCTTTATCTTTTTCGTCACCAGTAGTTGTGCTGTATTCATCGCCGCCCCAAGCATAATATTGCACGCCGTCTTTCGTAATCTGGTGCTCTACAATGGTGCTGTCCTTTTCATTTTTTACCGCTTTAAGATAGTTGGATTTGTCCATCCAATACAAGTTGTAATCTTTTGCAAAATAAACTGTATTGGTGTCAGGGGAGAAGCTCGCCCAGCTCAATGGCGACTTTACTTTGGTCGAGTCACTGACTTCTACGACAGATTTTGTTGCCAGGTCGTATTCCAAATAAAAGAGTTTCTTTTTGGTGGTGTCAGACTTGTTNNAAGCTTTTGTATTTCATCTTTGGATTTCACGGTATCCTGGGTACTCTGAACCTGAAATCTTAATTTTTTCTCATCTTTGGTAAATCGAAGCCCTTGTAATTCCATGTGTTTGGCATCTACAGGGTTTTTAACGATTTTAGTAATTTGAGCGGCGATGTCGTCGTTATTGAAACGAAGCTCTTTCCTTTTCAATGAAGGGTTTACAATGTACCAGTTTCTACCGTCAGGACCCGCGTAATCATACCAAAAGCGATCCGAAAAATTGATCCAGTTTGGTTTGATGCTCGTTGAAAAAATCATTTTCTTTAATTTTTCGGGGGAGAATTTCGCCGCCAACTGATAGTTGGCCTTTATAGGCGCTTCCTTCGCTTGTTGTGCAGCACCAATATAGGGTAATAAGCCAGCCGCTAAGATAAAGTAGTACTTATGCATTAAAAAATAATATAGATAATTGTATAATAATGGTTTTGGACGTAAAAATATTGATAATTGGTTTTTTGTGCGAATAATTCGTGTAATAATCCTATGATGAATAGAAATTTTCGCTGAAATTGACCAGGAAAAGCTCTTTTGTTGCCCGCGTCACTCCCGTATATAGCCATCTTAAAAATTCCAGATCCAACATGTCATCGTTTATATAGCCCTGGTCGACAAATACGATAGGCCATTGGCCGCCTTGTGCTTTATGGCAGGTAATTGCGAAAGCAAATTTAATTTGAAGCGCATTATAATAGGGATCTTTTTTAATCGCTTCGAGCCGGTCTTTCTTATCCATAATNNGCCATATTGTTTTCCTGGAGCCAAAAGTAGTTATTCTTTACGACCATAATATAGTCGCCCCCGGTCAGTTCCTCGTCCCGAAACAAAATCCTGTTTCTTATATTTTGATTGTATAAATTTGCGGAGCGATTTGAACGGCAGATAATCATCGTATTTTCAACTCCGTATTTGTCATAGGCATAGTTTATTCCCTCGATTAAACGTTCACCTGTCATTCTGTAAAGATCTTTAAATCCTTTAGTTATGAATTTAGGGAAGGGGAAGTCATCTTGATCTTCTTCAGCTGAGGTTATCTCTTCTCGTATTTTTGTCGCATTATATAGTATACCAGAATCTTTGGATTGACGGACAACAGAGGTCAACTCAAAAGGATAGACGCAAAGATGAAATTCACTTTCGAGATAACTTGGGTTTAATGCTGGGCTGTCTAGAAGTCCTACTGGAGGTAACTGGGCGGTATCTCCAACAAATAATAGCGTACAGTTTTTTCCTGATTGCACATAGCGGATCAGATCGTCCAAAAGGCTTCCTGAAAATGCATTCACAGCTGTATTGGATATCATCGAAGCCTCATCGACGATAAATAAGGTATCTTCATGAAGGTTCTCCGCTAAGGTGAAATCTAGCTGAAATGAAACAGCAGATTTTTTTCGATAGTTTTTCTTGTGGATTGTCAGTGCTTTGCGTCCCGAATAATAGGTGATCACTTTTGCGGCCCTGCCCGTTGGAGCCAGCAGAACAGCTCTTTTTCGTAATGTCGGTAGTACTTTGACCAGTGCCGAAATTAAGGTTGTCTTTCCCGTACCAGCGTATCCTCTCAGTACAAAGCAGGATTGCTTGTCAAAAGCGAGCAGAAATTCTTCCAGTAATTCAAAAGCCTCCAACTGCTGTTCGGTGGCCTGCCATGGAAATTGCTGTATTAACAGATTTTTGATGAACATANNAAGGTTTGTCTTATCCTCTAGAAAAAGCTATTTTTGCTCTAAGAAGTTTTAATTTTTACAATTCAGCGAATGAATTATATTTCAAAACAATTTAATATTCATTATTTACCGGAGTACAATCTTTTGGTGAAGGCTGGCTTTCAGAAGGATGTCTAGGCCGTGGTTGATAAAAAGTCAGTTGCGCCGATTTTAATCGAGTATCCGTCGGAAGAGCCGATTTTGGATGCCACAAGAATTATGAGCCTTCCTTTTCGATTTGTCCGCGTAGTGATACCACATCAAACTTTTACGTTTATTCCGAAAGAATTTTTTCAGAGTGAAATGATAGGCGATTACCTACAGTTTTTAGGTACATCCGATCTTGAAAACACATTTATTTATTCTTTAGATAATCTTAATTTAGTTGCTGTATATCAGTTTGATGGATTGTTATTGAATAGGTGGAAACGGTTGTTTCCTGACGCTGTTATACTTCCAGAATTTGCGGTTGTACTTGATCGCGCGCAGGAGCGTGTCTCCATTAGAGGCAGTGTGCTGGGTCTCCATTTTGTAGCTGAAAATACAGTTGATTTTTATCTATTTAAAAACGGGATTTTCCAGCTGTACAATAGTTTTGAAATTCATAATCTGGATGACATCAGCTATTATGTGCTTCATATTTTAACACAATTCAATCTCGGAGATTCCATTAATAAAGTGCTCCTTTCAGGAGAGATTCCCGATGAATCTTATTATAAACGTATCTCGACTTATGCTGCTGATATCGAAATATTGGATTTAAAAACGAAAGTCGTATTGGCAGATGGAGAGATTGAGTCAAATTTGGCACCGTATAACGTATTATTTGATTCTATACTATGCGAATAATCGGAGGTCGTTTAGGTGGTTTGAGGTTGAATCCACCTACTAATTTGCCCGTAAGACCAACCACTGATATTGCCAAAGAAGCGTTATTTAATATTTTACAGAACCGACTGGATTTTGATGGTTTACAGTGTCTGGATCTATTTGCAGGTACCGGAAATATTAGCTTTGAGCTCGCATCGCGGGAGGTAGGGCATGTCGATGCAATAGACCTCCATTTCAAATGTGTGCAATACATCAATGATACAGCGGAGAAGATGAAATTGGGGCAGATTAAAGCGAGGAAAGCTGATGTGTTTAAATTCATCGCCAGCTGTAAGAATACGTATGATTTTATTTTTGCTGATCCGCCATATGATATTCCCAAATTGCCACAATTGCCAAAATTGATTTTTGATCAACAATTGCTACGGAATGATGGCCTCCTCGTTGTGGAGCATCCTTCAACGAGACAGATGGAAGATCATCCAAATTTTATAGAGACTAGAAAGTACGGTTATTCATCGTTTTCTTTTTACGCTAAGACTATCTAATATGAAAATTGCTGTTTTTCCGGGATCATTTGACCCTTTTACTTTAGCTCATCAAGATCTTGTTGAAAGAGCAATGCCGCTATTTGATAAAATTATTATTGCGGTAGGATATAACGCCAATAAAAAAGGGATGTTAGATCACGATGAGCGAGTGGAGTCAATCAGCCGTGTTTTTAAGGATGAAAGCAGGGTTGAGGTGCTTAAATATAAAGGTCTAACAGTGGATTTCTGCAAGCAGGTTAAAGCCCGTTTCATATTACGTGGGCTCCGAAACACCAATGATTTTGAATTTGAAAACGCCATTGCTCAAAATAATCTATTGCTCAATAACGAGGTGGAGAGCTATTTTTTGATGAGTAGATCCGGAACGGCTCATATTTCGTCATCCATTGTTAGAGATGTCTGGTTTAATGGGGGGGATATTAGTGCAATGGTGCCTGTTGCCATTCTGTCGTTGTTGAATAAAAAAGCTGATAAGTTAAATCCGTAAAGCAAAATAGCCGATTGAACAAAAAATGTCATGCAAAATAATATTTTGTATGACATTTTTTTGTTGTTGATAAGCAAGGGTTTGTGTGTTTTATGTCAACAATGTGTTTTTACTATTATTAAGGCAATCTACCTGCAATCTATGCCGTATGGCCAAATATTATTTGATTGCACGGCCGGCCAATATTAATGCGCTCTTTTTCAATTTTTTTAAACTTTATTCCCCTTGCTTTTGGTCGAGTAGGCGCTTGCTTTGTCCAATAGATAACACTCTTCAGGTGTAAGCTTGATTTCGACAGCTCTGCTGAGTTCTTCGAGCTGCTGGATACTGGTTGCACTTACAATAGGCGCTGTAACCGAAGGTCTATTTAAAATCCAGGCTAAGGCAATGGCTGACATACTCGCTTGTTGGTTATGTGCGATTTCAGCCAATACTTCTAAAATACCTAGACCGCGGGTATTAAATCTGTCTTTTAATGCGTCGTAGCGCTTCACCTCTTTTATATCATCCAAAGAGCGGTATTTACCCGAGAGGAAGCCACTAGCAAGGGAATAATAGCTGATTACGCCGAGATGATTATCAAGAGCCAATTGTTCATATTGTTCTTCATATTTCATTCGGTCGTAAAGGTTGTATTCAGGCTGGATGGCGATATAAGATGGTAAATTGTGTTCCTCGGATATACGCAGTGATTCCACAATTCGTTCGGGACTGAGGTTTGATGCGCCAATCCATTTTACTTTTCCAGTTTGGATCAGTTGATGGTAAGCTTCCAGTGTTTCATCGATTTCGGTGGATAGATCATCGTGGTGTGATTGATAAAGATCGATCGTGTCGACATTCAGGCGCAAGAGCGAATCTTCTACAGATTTGATAATATAGTCTTTTTTCAGATTAGGTTTACCATTATCGATTCGTCGTCCTCCGACTTTTGTGGCAATTTGAACTTTATCGCGAATATCTCTTTTGCTGATCCATTTGCCAATGATTGTTTCTGACTCTGATCCGCTGTGTCCCGGTACCCAATGCGAATAATTGTTGGATGTGTCGATCAGGCTAAATCCCATATCGACAAAAGCGTCTAAAAGAGCAAAGGATTGCTTCTCATTTATAGTCCAGCCAAAGACATTTCCACCAAAGACAAGGGGGCTGAATTCAATTTCACTGTTTCCGAGTTTTACTTTTTCCATGGTCATTTGATTGTTTTCAGATTAAAATTAAGTAAAAAAGCTCGTTTTTAATCATTGGATAGGGGGGGGAGATTTTTTTTTGAAATTTTCTTATTCATTTTCAGTGAGTTTTAAAATTGCCCGTGATAGTAATTTGGAATAATAAAAACTTTGTTTACTTTTGCATCATCCCAAACGGATATGCCCGGATGGCGGAATTGGTAGACGCGCTGGTCTCAAACACCAGTGGGAAACCGTGCCGGTTCGACTCCGGCTCCGGGTACTAAAAAGCTTCTCAATTGAGAAGCTTTTTTTATTATCATATATTCCTAAAGTTGGCTATCAAAATTTTTATAATGGGACCGTACCGAAAGTTTTGGATATATTGCTTGAGCAAAGAAGAGAAAACACCACAATACAGGATGCTATGGTGTTCCCTTAATAGGTGGATTGATTAATTTTTCGCTAAGACCATCTCTGGTTCTTCTTTACCACCATGGCAGGTTTTACAGGAAATCGCTTTGGCCGGAGAATTATCCCAGCTACGGTTAAAATACTTTTTGTTAATCTTTTTGGTCATCTTGATCATAGCTCGTCCAACGTCTTTTTTGTGGTTCTCATCACTTGCAAAATCCAATTTTTTGGGATCTTCTTTGGAGGGGGCATGACAGAAACCACATTTTACTCCCAGTGCAACATTAAACTCTTTCATGGTGGAAATTAATTCCTCATGGGATATATTTTTCGGGAGAACCTTTAGATTGGTTGGTTTTGGCTCTTCCTTAGGTTTTTCCTGCTGGAAACTAAATGCGCTTAAAGAAAGTGCAATAGCAAACACCGATGCAATTGCACTTAATTTTTTAATTTTTTTCATCTCTCTTTTCCTTTATGCTTCATTAAATATAGGGAGAAAGAGGTAATTTTACAATAAAATATGAAGTTAATATGACAATTTAGATTGATTATTATTGGCGAACGGCGTTTTCAACATTCCAGGTCTGGCTGTCTGACTGATAGTTAATTCTTAGTAGTTTTCCGGATATTGTTACTTTTTTCGACGTGGTGTCGGTGGAGACCCAAGTGGAATCATTGGTTTTCGTAAATCTAATAGTTGTGATATTAGGAATACCTGTGAAGAATTCAATTTTATAAATGCCATCTGATTCGCGTAGCACGCGCATCAAGCGGTTATCCCGATCGACTTCAAGTGAATTACTTTGGTATTTAACACGGCCAATAAAATTACCAGTTACATCTGCAGAACCACCACCCGAATCTTCACTTTTCGAACAGGAAATAAATAAGATAAGCGATAAAACGAGTGCCATTAAAGGGTTGAACAACTTCATGTGTATATTTTTGCACTAAAATAATATTTTTTGATTAGAAACTCAATTGATCAAACCAGAAATGATATTAATGGTATGCGCGACAACAAATGTATCCAGCACAAGAGAGAGGAGAACATGCAATGCCTGAAGGTGTATCAAGGTATCGAAACATCGGATGGACAGAAGTCAAACAAGCATAACATCAAGTTCAATAGGGGCTCGACTTCAAGAGGGTGGACATAAATTCTTTCCATCTGACCCTTCATTANNATTGTACTTCAGCTTCAAATAGCAATGATTTACCATGATTGGAGAGAAATAATAGCATCGCTTCCTCTTCGTAATTGCTTGGATTTGAGAAAATAAAATCTAAAATGCCATCTCGATCGATATCTCCAACGAATAGGGTAGACATAAATACATCATCATATTGATCCACCTGAAAAAGTAGCTTTTCTTTATTCTCATAATTTGAAATATAGCTGAGCTTATAGTCAGCAACCTCATGAAATACTTTTTCGTGTCCCTTTTCATCTGTTTGCACCTCCGTGGACTTGATAGTCCCGGAAGCCTGGAGCTTTATCTTATAATTATTAAATGAATAGGCAACAGATTCTTTTGGCCAGATTTCTGAGTGACTTATTTTAACATGTTCTACAGCGCCAACTTTAAGTCCTTTCAGCTTTAAGAATAGCAATGAATTTCTTCGTGATTCAACACTTTTAGTAGCTACTTGTGCACAGTCGTCAAAACCGTCCTTCACCTCATAATCTGCTTTACCCAAATAATATTGACCATTTTCTTCATAAAGATCATACCATTCTTTATTTAATACTGCTGTCGGATCTTCTTTTTCCCATATGCGATAGCTACGAACAAGAAAGATCTGTCCTTGAGAGGAATCTGCCTTCGGAGAAGTAAGAGATGCAGCACTATCACTAGTTGAGAGGGTTAAACTATCTGAAGTACTTGCTGTATCAGGTAAATTTCTGTGCTGTTTTACAGAAGAGTTTGTACATGCCTGTAAGGAAAATAATCCGAGAATCAGACTGAAAACAATGAAAATATTCATATACTGTGAATTTTGTTTAAATATATAAAATTCACAGTATATAATATTTTTGTTCCCTAGCTAAATAGCTCTTTTAACAATGAAAATGACCGGAGACATTTTTCATCATCAAAGATATAGGAAGTTGCCATGATTTCATCGACCTTATGATCCTGAACAAACTTCTCTATTTCGGGACGGATTTTGGCACCATCGCCGATAAATGCACAGGAGGCCATACTCTGTACTGCTTGCTCAATGGCGGGGATTCCTTTGTAAATTACTTCTTGAGTAGGCTCAGAAAGAGGTCTTCTTGTGTTAGTGACAATGCCAGCAAATAAATTATAAAAGCTTGAAGCCAAAAAATCAGCTTCTTCGGTACTGTCCGCCGCAATAACATTCACACAGGAGATGAAATAAGGTTTTTCTAAGACTTCCGAAGGCACGAAATTCTGGTGGTAGATCATGCTTGCAGATGCAAATTGTGCCGGTGCAAAATGTGTGGCAAATGCATAGGGAAGGCCTAAGCTAGCTGCCAAATAGGCGCTGTCGGTACTTGACCCTAAAATATAGAGCGGTATATCCAACCCTTCGCCTGGAAAAGCCCTTACTTTTGCATCATAGTTATCTGCACTGAAATATCGTTGTAGGTCTTTTACTTCTTGCGGAAATTGAAAGGCCGTATTCAGATTGTTTCTGCGTAATGCCATAGCCGTTAACTGATCTGTTCCTGGAGCCCGCCCCAAACCAAGATCAATGCGGCCGGGAAATAGCGTTTCTAACGTGCCAAATTGCTCGGCAATGACCAATGGTGCATGATTAGGTAGCATGATGCCCCCGGAGCCTACACGTATATGGCTTGTATTCGCTGCAATATGCTGTATCAGCAGTGATGTTGCCGAACTGGCTATATATTCCATATTGTGATGCTCGGCAACCCAAATCCTTTTATAATCCAGCTTCTCGATATGTTGTGCAATTTTTACGGTCCGTCCTAGGGCACTTGCGGTAGTTTCTCCTTTTTTGATTGGAGCTAAGTCCAATGCTGATAGTGCTATTTTATACATGCATTAAAATTACGGAGAAGAATTTCGACAATTGTAATGAAAATGTCTATTCTAAGAGGCGCTGTGTATGTATGACACTAAACTGATCATTTGGGGTTGTCGTAAAAAATGTGAACGAATCGTTTGCTTCTTTTACCTTAAATTTCTTTTTGATTTCATCGGTTTTCAGGGGGAAATTTTTTGCGATGATATCGGATTTCAATTGCTGTTTATTTTTCTTAAAATCCGTAAACGATTCTACATGCTTTACAACAAATGTTTTGCCTGGGAAATTTTCAATCTTTTGATCCGACGTATAGAGGTGGGTATTTTTATGCAATTTTTTTACATTGAATACTTGAGCAATCGTTTTAAAAGCTCCGGCTTTGGTCAATGCTACATCGGGTTCATATAAATATGATAGGGGCGCACTGTAGTCGTTTACGATTGCACGTTCGCTTTCGTAATTGAAGGAAATAAGCTGCTGCTGTTCCTGAAACAATCTCACAGCATGTATGGATGGCTCTCCCTCATAACCTTTTTCTTGTATGAAAATAAGCTCCTTGCAGTCATTTTGCAAGGAAACAACATAAACATCTCTTACATAAGCGAGCATCTGTATAGCCGCCGATATATCCAATAGCGGAGCAAGCTTGCTGATGATCGTATTTGCATGCTTAAAAAATTCATCTTGCAATACAACGAGATTAGGTTCACATTCATCTAGTAAAAATACCTTTTTGTTCTGGACTCTTCTTGAAGGATCCAGATAGATATAATCAAACCGTCTATTGGGTTCCTCGAGGATATAATCGACCCCATTTGCAGCGATGACCTGAAGGTTGTCCGCATTTAATATGGTGGCGTTATGATTTGAAATTGCAGCAAGTTCTGGATTTAACTCGCAGGCGGTTACTTTTTCAGCGCGTCGCGAGAAGTAGTAACTATCAACACCGAAGCCACTGGTGGCGTCAATCAAATGGCTTCCTTTTTTTATAAGTGAACTTTTAAATAAGCCTGTTTTCTCAGAGGAACATTGCTCAAGATTGAGCTTGGCAGGGAAATAAATCCCGCGTGTTTCTGCCCACAATGGAATTTTAGTACTTGCCCGCTGGCGGCCATCGAGCTGGGCCGCAAGTTCGGAGGAAGATATTCCTTCAAAAGGAGATTTTTTTAACGCAATTTTAGCTGGGGATACATGCATGTTTTCCTCAAAAAACTGCTGAATCTCCTCTTGAAGGATTAATGTGTTCATCTATATTTTCTTAACAAGAAGCTGGCAAGTATATGTATCTTTTAATTCGCTAATCACTTCCTTATCCACCAGAACACGGTCAATTGTTTCCTGATTGTAATATCGGATTGTAATCAACTCAAGCCCTGATTCATACCTAACCTTAAATCGCTGTTCTAGTTCATTGATAAGGTCGACTAAATTTTTTCCTGTATCGTCCACTGACACGGTAAAATTGATTGCTGTGTTGTGCATCATATTGATTTTGATACGGTGCTCATGGAATAGATTGAAGATATCTCTGAGGTTGTCTTCAACAATAAAAGAAAAATCTCTCGGTGAGATGGAAATAAAAATCTGGTTTACCTTAAAAATAAAAGAGGGGACGGGCAAAGTCTGATTTGTGCTCTTTATCATCGTACCGGGCGAGTCAGGATCAACAAAGGAACGTACGTTCAAGGCGATCTTTTTGTTTTGTAGAGGCTTTATTGTTTTTGGGTGGATGACCGTAGCGCCATAATACGTGAGTTCTATGGCGTCCGTATAAGATAATTCTGGAATCAGTTCGGTCTTTTCAAACCACTTGGGGTCAGCGTTGAGGACACCCGGTACATCTTTCCAAATAGTTACGTTTTCGGCATTTAAACAAGATGCAAATATCGCCGCAGAATAGTCGGAACCTTCCCGACCCAAGGTAGTTGTGAAATTTTCGGAAGTAGAACCCAGAAATCCTTGCGTGATTACAATATATTCGTCGAGGATAGCGGGAAGTTCTGCCCGGATTTTTTCTTCTGTTTTAGTCCAATCCACCACAGCTTCGCGATAGGTATTATCTGTAAATATATAATCACGGGCGTCCAGCCATCTTACTTTTTCTCCGATCGAGGCAACATAGGCTGCAACGATCTTGGTCGAGATGAGTTCACCCATTGATACGATTTGATCAAAAAGGTAGTCATATGAATCTTGCGGTTCTTCTTCCAAAATCCATTCGATTTCAACAAAACAGTTTGCGATTTCATCGAATATAGGATGTCCCCTTTCAGTGAATAATTCTTGAAGGATTTGGAAATGAAATTCTTTTGCGTCCTCCAGCGTCTGAAACTGTGAACCTGTATTATTAAAATACTCTTTGGTCAATTTCTCCAGGAGATTTGTTGTTTTTCCCATGGCGGATATGACGACCAGCAATGCGTCGCCTTTGTATTTTGAAATAATCCGAGCGGAATTTCTGACACTTTCCGCATCTTTCACTGACGCACCTCCAAATTTAAAAACCTGCATTTATTTATTAGTTTAGTTGATTGCTAATTGATACTATTAATATAGTTTAGACCTTTGTCCGAAATCAGATGCTTAAATGTTGTATAAGGGACACGCAGTTCCGTATTTCCTTCAGCATAGGATTTGATTTCGTATACATTGTAGTGAAACAGAATATCCTTCTTTTGCAAAGTGAAATTATCGGCCAATGAAAACTTACCTTCTTCAAAAAAATATTTTCCATTTAACGAATCATCAGGACTTAATCCTTCTTGCTTCCGGAAATATTGCTCAGCGATCTTAATGAATTTATCTTTGTTAATTTCTAAAATGATATCATTGATTGTAATCACCTTGCTGGATTGCCGGTCAAAATTGGAATAAAGGGTGAAGTGGTCTCCGTGCGCTCCACCGGTATACTCTTCTTGTGTGGTTCTTATACCCAGGAAAATAGGCGTATTGGCGACCACATCCACTTGCAGATCACGATTCCAGGTTGCAGTGGATTTGCCATTATTTTCTTCGACATATTCATTGTACGAATTAATAAAACGGTGCGCGGCATCTTCCATACTTGTGTCACCTTCAAGATGGATAATAGTAGCAATAAGTTCGTTAATTTTACCTTCTTTGAAAATAGGATATTTTGCCCGGAAGTAAGTCGTATCCAGTCGATCATCTTCTTTTAGAAAATAGTTGCTATGCTCATCTATTTTTTTGTAACTATAGGTGAGC
The DNA here is from genome assembly GCA_002454415.1 of Sphingobacterium sp. UBA6711. Classification (GTDB taxonomy): domain Bacteria; phylum Bacteroidota; class Bacteroidia; order Sphingobacteriales; family Sphingobacteriaceae; genus Sphingobacterium. The sequence continues at coordinate 7,173 of DKIT01000038.1, read as the reverse complement.
GTATCGGTTTGTAGTGGGTCTATGGATGTCCTGTTTTGGCCATTGCATCCGTATAACAAGCCGCTGAGAACTAAGATCTTTAAAGAAAAGTGAAAGCGCATTGATTTGAATATTCCTGTGAATTAATAAGTGATAGACACATTGATCCACTCCGGATCAAAGTCTGCTTTATATTTTTTATAAAATTTTATAGCTGGTTCATTCCAGTCTAGGACCTGCCACACCATCCCGTGAAATCCGCACTGCTTGCCATAGGCCAGCGTTTTGTCAAATAGTAATTTGCCGATTCCCAAACCCCGCATACTTTCTGTGACGATTAAATCCTCTAGATAAAGTCTCCTGCCTTTCCATGTCGAATAGCGCGTATAGTATAATGAAATTCCTACAACTTCATGATCTACCTCTGCAACAAAGGCTCCCCATACTGGATTGCTGCCAAAGCCAGCATCCTCAAATTCTGAGAGTGAGACAGTTACTTCGTTTGGCGCTTTCTCAAAAACAGCCAGCTCTTTGATGAGCTCCAGCATTCGTGGGCAGTCTGTAATAACTGCTTGTCGTATAGTGGTTTTAGTCATTGTTTTTGAAGTGTTTGATAATTCTTTTGCCAAAAATTGTACTACCAATGCGCACCATCGTTGAACCTTCCTCTATAGCCAGTTTATAGTCTGAAGACATTCCCATGGATAAAGTGTTGAAATAGTCATCCTTACGGTAGAAACTTACTTTAATTCCATCAAATAGCATTTTCAATTCGTAGAATTCAGCTTTAATTACTTTTTCGTTATCCGTATTTGAGGCAATTCCCATCAAACCACATATACGAATATTTTTCAAGGCTAGAAACTCGTCATCCCGGAGAAGTTCGATAAGCTCGGCATGGTCAAAACCAAATTTTGTTTCTTCTTCTGCAATGTATACTTGTAGGAGACAGTCAATTGTTCGGTTCGCTTTTAGCGCATGCTTGTTGATTTCTTTAAGTAATTTTAATGAATCGACTGATGCAATTAAGCTGATGAAAGATGCAATATATTTGACCTTATTGGTCTGAAGATGACCAATCATATGCCACTGAATATCTTTATGTAACACTGCTTCTTTTTCAATCAACTCTTGAACATGATTTTCACCAAAGATACGCTGACCAGCGTCATAGGCCTCCATGATGTCTGAATCGGATTTTGTTTTTGAAACAGCTACAAGTTGAACACCAACAGCCTCGGTTTCCAATCTTAATGCTTCTAAATTACTAGCGATACTCATTTCTGATATAGTTTTGATGATGTAAAAAGTGCCAAATGTCGGTGCTTTTTGTAAATTTGTACAAAACTACGAAATGCTACGATTAATACTGAATCTACTTGCAGTGATTTTTTTATTTGGTTCTTGTGTCGGAACTGGCGAGAAAGATATTATCTCTCGAAATAAGTTTGTCGACGCGCTGACTGAAATTCAATTGACTGATTCCTATCTCAATATTTTACCGATCGATAGTGCTCGCAAAGTGATGTTGCCTTTGTATCAAGTGACGTTCGACAAATACGGTTTGGACTCCGTATCTTTCAGAAAGAATTTGGACTATTATGGTAAGGATGCAGAGGTCATGTCAGCGATTTACAAGAAAGTTGAAGATAATCTGACCAAGGAAAATAAGTTTTATGCAGATATAGAAAGAAAAAAACAAGATTCTATCCGAACAAGGGATTCTATCCTGAATATGCATATTCAGGATAGTACCAATCGGGTTATGCGTGCGCAACAAGCCTATCAGGATCGAATTGCGGCACTTATACACTATACTCCAAGTAAAGTAAAATTGAGTTTTAAAGAAGCATCGTCAATGTTTAACCGGAATTTCCAAATGAAGACTGGCATTAGTTTAGATGGCTATCTTATGAATCAGCTGTCTATTGGCAATTCAACTTTACCAATTGATGCGTCATCGCCCGCAAAAGATCCGGCCTCCCAACTCATAAAACCTGGTATGTCGAGTAGGGATACAGTCTTGAAATCGGATCGGCTGACGCCAGTTCAGTTACCAACAAATGAATTGGAAAGAAGGCCAGTTCTCAGTCCGCCGCAGCAAATAAAACCTCCGGTGAAACTTTAACCATTAAAGAATACAGTTTTTATGGTATATCCAATAAATGCAATTGATAAACTCGGATTTTCCGAGATAAAAGATAAAATAAAACAAAAGTGCTTAAGTNAANNTGGGCGTGAGTTGGTGGAAAAGATCCAACCGCAGACACGTTTTGACCAAATTGATCGCTTTTTGAGGCAGACTAGTGAATTTAAAGATTTGCTAGTCAATGATGGTGCGTTTCCTGTCGAAAATTTTTTTCCGCTTAGAGCCATTGTTGAAAAGGCTCGGGTGGAAGGAGCGTTTTTGCTTGAAGAGGAGTTCTTTCGTGTATTGTTGTCTCTAAAGACGGTTTACGCAATAATTCGTTATTTTAATGAACGAGAGGGACTTTATCCAAATCTTGAAATATTGTTTGAACATTTGCCGATTGAAAAAGGAATTATCCGGGATATCGAAACGGTTATTGACGAACGTGGAAAGCTTAAAAACAATGCTTCCCGTTTACTATTGGAAATAACGCAACAGATTCAACGGGCAGAACAAGATGCCCTTAAGCGTATCAATAGCATCTTTAAGAGTGCGCAAGATAGCGGTTGGACAGCCGACGGAAATCTTACTGTCCGAGACGGAAGGCTTTGTATTCCTATACTCGCAGAAAACAAACGGAAGCTGAAGGGCTTAATTCATGATGAATCTGCTACAGGACAAACAGCTTATATAGAGCCCGAAGAAGTTTTTCAATTAAATAATAAGATTAGAGATCTGGAGTTTGAACGTAGACGCGAAGTTATTCGTATTTTAGTTGAATTAACAGATAAAGTTCGTCCGCATATACCTTTGCTATTTTCCTATCATGGTTTGTTGACCAAAGTAGATTTTGTGCGTGCCAAAGCACTTTTTGCTATAGATATTGAGGCGGAGATGCCTGAGTTATCAAAAGAGGCAGAGATTAATTTGGTCAATGGTCGGCATCCACTCTTATTGTTGAATCAGCACCATACTGTTGTTCCCTTAAATATTCAGATTGATAATATTCAACGTATCATTGTCGTGTCGGGTCCCAATGCTGGTGGTAAATCTGTCTGTATGAAAACTGTAGGTTTATTGCAGATCATGGTGCAGTCAGGTCTTTTGATTCCAGCAGAGCCAACAACTAGAATTGGTGTCTTTAAACAGATATTCGCTGATATAGGGGACGATCAATCGATCGAGAGTGATTTAAGTACTTATAGCGCGCATCTTTCCAAGATGCGATATTTTACCGAATTTTCAAATGGGCGTACGTTGGTTCTGATAGATGAGTTTGGGACTGGAACTGATCCTTTGTTTGGTGGACCTATCGCTGAGGCTGTCTTGNNCGAATCATTAAACAAAAAGCAAATCAGGGGTGTCGTGACGACACACTATTCAAATCTGAAAGTCTTTGCTAGTAACACCAATGGATTGGAAAATGCATCAATGCTATTTGACAACCGGGAAATGAAACCGATGTATATCTTGCAGATCGGTAAGCCTGGTAGTTCATATGCGTTTGAAATTGCACAGAAAATAGGTTTGGCTAAAGATATTCTGGAATCTGCTAAAGGTAAGATTGGTGTACAGCAGAAGAAAGTTGACACGCTGTTAATTGATCTCGAAAGAGAAAAGAAAGAAGTGTTTGATACGAAAGTGGCAATTAATAAAAGAGAGAAGGAACTGGAGTCGATTAAATCGGAGTACCTTGAACTACAAAGCTATCTAGAAGAAAACAAACGTGTCATACTAAAGAAGGCAAAAGAAGAAGCACAGCAGATCATTAAAAGCTCGAATAAGTTAATCGAAAATACCGTTGCACAGATCAAATCTGCTAAAGCGGATAAGGAAAAGACTCGTGAGTTGCGTAGCAATCTCGATCAAGCGCTTCAGGCCATTTTGCCCAAAGAGCAGAAGGTAGTAAAACAGATAGTGAAGGAAAAAACGCCAGAATCTACAGAAATAAATATTGGCGATTGGGTGCAAAGTATAGATAATGGCGCTGAAGCACAGGTTGTTGAAGTTGCTAAAAACAATTTGATTCTCGCCATGGGTGAATTGCGTACGGTTTAAAAACGGAAGAATGTCGTTAAGCTCGAGGGTCGCGAGGGGAAAAAATCCGCAAAGAGTTTATCCAAATCGTTGTCTGCCGGGAGTGTAGCTGACTTTAAGCCCGAACTTGATTTAAGAGGCATGCGAACAGAAGATGCGCTCAATGAATTAGAGCGTGTCCTGGATCGTGCTGTTATGATCGGCTATCCGTCCTTAAAGATTATTCATGGTAAGGGGGATGGTATTTTACGCAAATTTATTCGTGATTACCTTCGTAAATATAGTCATGTGAGTCGTTTTGAGGATGAACATCAAGATCGGGGCGGTGATGGCATAACCTATGCCTATTTATAGCTAAAATTACTAAAGAGCTCGAATAAATAGTCTGTCGAGCTCTAAATTAAATCATTCAGCAACGTTAGGTATGGAAAGCGTTATTGATTTTTTGAATAGCGAACCTTTATTAAATGCCTTGACTTCAATTTTATGCGGCAGTTTAATTGGTTTTGAGCGGGAATACAGAAACAAATCTGCTGGCTTTAGAACAGTGGTGCTTATTTGTTTTGGTTCAGCAATGTTTACGATTGTTTCCTGTCTGTTTATTGGCAGCAGCACAGATCGTGTGGCTGCTAATATTGTAACTGGTATCGGCTTTATTGGTGCTGGAGTTATATTTAAAGGTAAATTATCTGTGAGTGGTCTAACGACTGCGGCAGTCATTTGGGCGACGGCCGGGATCGGAATGTTTGCCGGGCTCGGGCAATTGGTATATGCGATTTCTTTTGCCGTTTTTATGGTGGTTATACTTGCGCTTTTTCAGCGGATAGAGATTCTTTTAGCGCGCTATTACCTGATTCGTTCACTTCATATTAAGTTCAGTTCTAATGAATTCTATCATCTGCATGAATTTGAGCAATTGGCACTTGATTTTAAGATTAAAGCGACGAGACGTGTCATTGAAAAAATCAATGGGAAGTTAGAAGTAATGTATGATATTTCCGGCAAAATGAATGATCTAGACCGTTTTAACCAGCAATTGGCCGGTTCTCAGTTTATAGATGAGTGTTACTACAATAAATAAAACTCAACTATAATGCTAGTGCCCAATAGAAATTTAGACTGTTTGTTTTCCTCCAAAAGTAATCAAAATCATGCCGGAAATAATGACAAGCATGCCCAAGACCTGCTGCCAGCTCAACGGACTTTTAAAATACAGAGCCATTGCCAGTTGAACTGTTAGAAATGTTCCGCCTGAGCATAACGCGATGACAATCGGCTGAGAAACGTTTTTAAATAGCTGTACCAGGAACCAGCTTGCAGATAGCAGGATAATATTTCCAATAATCAAAGTTGTCCATTTATACTTTGGGTGTATCCCGCCAAGCTTGAATAGGATAGAGGAGATAATCTGACATGCCCAAAATGCCGCAAAATATAGGTAGTTTAACATAGGTCTGTTATTCGTATCTACTGTAAGCACTGTTAAAAGATTGACGCATCGATGCGAATTGATCAATTACGGTTTTAAGGAATTCTTCATCAAGTAAATCGAATACACCATTTACGCCGCCAATAATATCCATTTCAGCAATTTTATAGGATTGTTCCAAATTTCCTTGTTCAAACTTTATAATGAATTTTTGATTCATACCAAAAATTGAAATTTTGCAATCAGGATGGGGGAGTTCGGCTATTAATCTCATGTAAATCTTTTGTTTTTTTAAATTGGCATAAAAATATAAAAAAACGCCCAAATGCAATGCATTTGAGCGCTCAGGATTATGATATGATTAGAAAAAGGCTTGTTAAACGATACCCTGTGCTTTCATCGCATTTGCAACTTTGATAAAACCACCAATATTGGCACCTTTCAAGTAATTTACGAATCCACTGTCTTTGCCGTATTTTAAGCAAGTTTCGTGAATACTTTCCATAATAGATTTTAAACGATTGTCAACTTCTTCTGTACACCATTGTGTACGTATTGAATTTTGAGACATTTCTAATCCACTGACAGCAACACCACCGGCATTCGCTGCTTTACCTGGAGCGAAGCTTATTTTTGCATCTAGAAAAACCTTTATTGCTTCAGCAGTCGAAGGCATATTAGCACCTTCTGCAACACAGATACAGCCGTTGGCAACAAGAGCTTTAGCATCCGATTCATCCAATTCATTTTGTGTTGCACATGGCAAAGCGATATCGCATTTAAACTGCCAAGGTTTTTGACCAGCTAAGAATTGCGCATTCGGATAACGAGCAGGATACTGATCCAAATTTCTTCCTAACGTTGCACCAAAGGCCATTTTTTCTGCATCGAAACCGTCGGGATCATATAATGTTCCTAGGCTGTTTGATACCGTTATAACTTTAGCACCCAGTTGCAAAGCTTTTTCGACAGCGAAAAAAGCTACGTTTCCAGCTCCTGATACTGTGGCAACTTTACCCTGTAACGATTGTCCCTGATGTTTGAATATGCAGTCTACGAAATACAATAGGCCATAACCTGTTGCTTCAGGACGAATATATGATCCGCCCCACAATTCACCTTTACCTGTAAGAACTCCAGTAAAGTTGTTTTGAAGACGTTTAAATTGCCCAAATAGGAAGCCAATTTCACGTCCACCAACACCAATATCACCAGCAGGGACATCTGTATCTGCGCCAATGTGACGGTAAAGTTCGGTCATGAAACTCTGGCAAAAACGCATAATTTCATTGTCC
>DKIT01000038.1:0-247 GCA_002454415.1 Sphingobacterium sp. UBA6711 | reverse complement strand
CCAAGGAAATAAATCCTCAGTAACTTCTTTTACAGCTTGTAAGAATTCTGGCTCATTTGGATTACGTTTCTCAACGATTGAAATGAACTCGTTAAAGTTTTTTGACATGTTTTAATTAGTAAAATTTCCCTTTGGCTGGCACTAATTTATATATTTTTTAATAAAAAACCAATATTTGTCAATTATTTATAAAAATTAATCTATTTTGATGAAATTCCATATTTAATTAAGATTTCTTGGAACGGTT
>DKIT01000047.1 GCA_002454415.1 Sphingobacterium sp. UBA6711 | reverse complement strand
AAATTTAATCCATCGAGATGAACCAAGTGTCCATCTGTCCGATCTTTTACAATTCCCGGCTCCAAATTGAATTCAGTACTAAATAGGTCTGGCAGAAAATTCTTTAGCCATTTACGGTATTCGTCTTGTTGCATCACCAAACTCATGCAAAAAGCTTCCTCAAGACAAGGAGATAGAAAATCACTTCCGCTTGGCTCAAAAGAAATATTACAGTTTCTATCATGATCGTACAATCTCAAGGCATTCGTCATGAGCGACTTTTCGAAGGCTACATTGCCAGTCCCCTTTGCATAATCTAAAGCCAAGGAAAGGCCGAAAGCCGAGTTATCATGATAACCCGTGCGAATTGGGTAAACTAATTTGGGAAGGTACTCCTGATAAGCGTGTACTACATGTTTTACCAAAGGTTCCAAACTTGTGGCCCAACGTTTTGCATCGGCATCGTTCCATGTCACAAGCTCTTTTTGCAATTGTAAAATCCAGGCCCAACCATAGGTTCGTTCAAAGTTTTTATTATTTTTATCATGAAAGAAAGCTAATTCCGTCGCGACATTCTCGGCAGTAATATTTCTATTTAACTGCCTACGGATTTCTTTTGAACGATCTAAATCTGGAAATTTTTTCAAGATATGTACAATAGACCAGTAACCATGTACTGAAGAGTGCCAGTCGAAACAACCGTAAAAAATCGGATGTAAGCTACGTGGCCCCTTTAAATCGCTGTCACTTCCTAATACTTGTCCTAGTTTATTGGGGTATTCCACTTCAATACAATGTAGAGGTAAGGAGAGCAAATGCTTAGCTTGTATGCTATCCAAGGTTAATGGTGCATTGTTTGTACTTGGATTTACCTTTATTTCCGAATTGTTTTGACAAGCCAACATCAAAGCCGAGCCACAAAATATTCCTATAATTCTTTTCATAACTTACTATTTCATTCGTTTTTACTCAATGATTCTTCATCAATTGTTCTATCAACCTTGGAACCGCTACAGTGGCCGGTTCCTCATAACATTGGATATTGTGCAGGTTTGCGCTATCAGGTATTTTTTTATCGATCAAAATTGATCTACAATGCTCTGGGGCAAAATCTTTAAGTCCTGCCGCCGGATAAACTTGCAATGAAGTCCCTATGATAATTAGCATATCAGCTTCTGAGATATGCGCCGCTGCCTTCTCAATTTCGGGAACAGCTTCTCCAAACCAAACGATATTGGGTCTTAACTGACTTCCCTTTTCACAAAGTTCTCCCATCTCGATCTCTTCGCCGAGAACGGGATAAATCAAGCTATCATCGATAGAAGATTTTGCTTGATCTAGTCGGCCATGCAAATGTATAATATTGTTGGAACCAGCCTTCTCATGCAATAAATCAACATTCTGTGTGATAATAGTAACTTGGTATGCCAATTCCAATTGAACCAGGGCGTAATGTGCTGCATTTGGATCTGCTGCAAGAGCAGCCTTACGCCTCAAATTATAGAACTCCTGTACTAAGGTAGGATTTCTTAGCCACCCTTCAATTGATGCAACCTCCATAACATCATGTCCTTCCCAGAGACCATTTGTATCTCTAAAAGTAGGTATACCGCTTTCAGCCGATATACCGGCTCCAGTCAATACGACAATATTCTTTCTTTCCATGTTAATCTTAAAGTACTCTTCCAAATCAGTTCTCTTAACTTAGTCTTTTAACAAAATAGCAGCATAATCATTGGGGAGTTCTAGCCGAATAGAATCTCTGCTTGCTGCTGCTTTACGATTCATTTCCTCAAAAGAACGTTGATAGTACACGAAGGCTTTATTGGGTATATAGATCTCCTTCGCTTGATGTATCTTAAACTTATATCGATTATTTTCCAACGTAACGTGTTTATAGATACGATATGTTACAACCTGAATTTGAACTTTATCAAACTTCGGGATATTTTTTAAATCGGCTGGCTCATGAAAATACTTCTCATTAAAATACATAAATTCCGATGACTTCGCCAATGATTCAATATCCATTCTTCCTTTGATGACTTCATTTACTAATGAATCTGCTTGCGATCGTTCCGATTTATTTCCATCGCCAGACGAGCAAGAAGCACAAAAAGTAATAAAAAATGGAATTAGACACACTTTGATTGAATTCATACGCCTAAGTTATAATAAAAAATGCTTTGTAAAAAGGCCGAAGATCTTGATTAATTTGGGCCTTGCGTGTCATCAACCTGCAATCAGTTTTTATTATCGAAAATTAGAGATTATTCTCAATTGCTCCAACCTTTTCACGGTAAAGTTGAATTGGTGAATCCAACAAAACAGCGATGACAGTCATATTTTCGTCTAAACGCTCGTCAGGAACTTGGATATATATAATGCCAGGTATGCTGCTCCAATAGAGCTTATTGAAAATTTCGTGATTGATCATCGATCCTTCGCCAACCAATCGAACCCGAGCAACAGCATTTTTTACACCTTTCAGTGCAATAGGCCCTGTTGGTTTTCCTTCAACAAATAAATATAGTGTTTGAAGATCTTTAGAAATTGTACTTAAGCCTTCATAATGACCTTCTGGCAGCCCTCTTCCCGTTTCAAACAATGCTTCAGCATGTTTTTTGATCCACTTTAATAACATTGGGTTCGTTGAATTCGTAGTTGACAACTTTGTTCCCATTCCATCAATTGTCAACCCGGAGTTGTCAAAAATGTTTTTTCCAGCATGCAATGTTGATGCAATCTCATTTAATGCTCCATCTGTATGCTTATTATCCAAAATCGATCTCATGGTAACTTGAGTCGTTCTTGGCACGCCCCAACGCAGCTTCTCTCCAAATTCCAAAGCAACTACGGTAACATCCTGATCAAAGCGTACGTTGGCCAAATTTACCCAAATATTATCATCATCTGATTTGACACTTACTTTCGAGGATGTGTCACCAACAACCGACACACTTTTAATTGCCGTATAATTCAATAGACCTTTAAGTTGCGCTTTGGACTTTTGTTCATACAAGTATAAATAAAGTGTTTTTCCATCTTTCGATAAAGAAGATTTTCCATTATAATTTTCAAATGGAATACCGGCCCTTGTGCCGTAGACCGCCGCACTATGTTTACGAGTCCATCTACCTAGCTGTTTCAAAATATTTAATTGCTCAGGAGGAATGGTTCCGTCGGCTTTTGGGCCGATATCCAAAAGCAAATTACCTCCCATCGAAATACAATCTACCAGCGTACGGATAATCATATTCGGCGATTTATATTTTTTATCAAAAGGCTNNAAATTTGGCTTCCGGACGCATCACAGGAATACCTTGTTCAGGTGTCTCGTAGTCACCATGATGGTTCAACCGCGAATTGATTATGATATTCGGATTATATTTTCGAAGAAGATCTAACGTTTCTTTTGCCTTCCATTCTTCCGCACTATGCTCCCAGTCACCATCAAACCATATTAATTCCGGTTTGTATTGTTCTGAAAGTTCAGTAAGTTGTTTTTGATAGTATTGGACATAATTGTTCCAACGCTTAGGTTCACTTGCTAACTGATAACGCTTCCTGTTCCGTGTAAATACATCATAATAGGGATGACTCCAATCGGGTAATGAATAATACAAACCTGTATGCAGTCCTTCTGCTTGGATTGCATGCACAAATGGTGTAATCACATCCTGTTTTGCAGCGGCGTCTCCAAAAGTTGTTGTCGCTCGCTCTGCTTTGGTATTCCACAAGGAGATCCCATCATGATGTTTGGTCGTAATTACCGTATACTTCGCACCGGCCTCTTTGATCAATTGAGCCCATTCCTTTGGTTTATAGTTATTAGCCGTAAACCCTTCTAGCTGCTTAATGTAATTATCATGGCTAATATAGTTATTGAAGAAAGACCAAGATTCTGCGATCCCATCCACGGAATAAATCCCCCAATGTATAAATATTCCCAATTTAGCATCTTCAAACCAATCCATTTTTTGCGTAGAAACCTTGTTCTGGGCCGAAACGTTTAAGCACGCTGATACCAAAAAAACAAAAAGAAAAACCTTTCGAAACTTCATAGAGCTATTTAATCGATTACATAACAGTTTAAGCAAGCAAAATACATATTAATGATCGGAATCCAATTACGTAAAAGATAAGTTACAGCCAAACTTTGTGATAAAATAGACAAAGAAAGTCTGTAGAGTGATAGATGATAATGCTAATTATAAGCTTTAAAATTGGATATAAACGCAAATTTATCTAAGTTTGGGCCGNNGTGGCTACGGAACTATCTTAAGGACTATTTATACAGGCGACAATGAAGCGTTCAGAGGAAAACTCATTGAGAAGGAATTTTCGGGAGGCTACCGCAAAACTACCAACAATCGAATGGAACTTATGGCTGTTATCGTTGGCTTAGAGGCTCTCAAAAATTTAGGCCAACAAGTTACCGTATATTCGGATTCCAAATACGTCATTGATGCCATTGACAAAAAATGGATATACGGATGGATTCAAAAAGGTTTTGCGGGAAAAAAGAACAAAGATCTTTGGTTACGTTTAATGAATGCATACAAATTGCATACTGTGCGGCTTGTTTGGGTGAAGGGCCATGCTGGACATCCATTAAATGAACGTTGCGACCGACTAGCGGTTGCTGCTTCCAAGGACAAAGCCAGCTGGAAAATTGATAGTGTTTTCGAAATTGAAGAAAGTAAGTAAAAAAAGGGGACTAAATATCCCCTTTTTCAAGAAAGTTCTTTTGAACAATAAAAATGGTTTTTATTCTCTGAAGAATTATTCGCCGCTTTCTTTTGCAGCCAAATATCTTTCTGCTTCCAAAGCGGCCATACAACCTGTGCCAGCAGCAGTAATTGCTTGGCGGAAAATATTATCTTGTACATCCCCGCAAGCGAAAACTCCCGGTATGTTTGTGGCAGTACTGTCAGATTTTGTAATCAAGTACCCAGTTTCATCCATATCCAAAATGCCAGTAAACAATTCAGTATTCGGTTTGTGTCCAATAGCAACAAAGAATCCGGTAACTTCAAGATCTTTTTCAGAATGATCTTTATTATTGATCACACGGATTCCAGTTACAACTTGACCATCTCCCAAAACTTCTTTTGCCTCTGAATTGTAATGTACTTCGATATTCGGCGTATTCATGACGCGATGCACCATTGCTTTTGAAGCACGAAACTCATCACGACGTACTAACATATGTACTTTTGAACATAATTTTGCAAGATATGTCGCCTCTTCTGCTGCTGTATCTCCCGCACCAACAATTGCAACTTCTTGGTTTTTAAAGAAAAATCCATCACAAACAGCACATGCTGAGACGCCAAAGCCGTTGTATTTTTGTTCAGACTCTAAACCTAACCACTTGGCAGTAGCGCCCGTAGCTATAATTACAGTATCTGCAGTAACTTGTACTGTTCCATCGATCTCAACACGGTGCACTTCACCCGTAAAATCTACTTTGGTAACATATCCAAAACGTACTGAAGTTCCGAAGCGCTCAGCTTGCTCACGTAAATCTTCCATCATCACTGGACCAGTAATGCCTTTTGGATATCCAGGAAAATTGTCCACTTCTGTTGTTTGCGTCAATTGTCCGCCAGGTACAATACCAGTATAAACCACAGGTTTCATATCCGCGCGTGCGGCATAGATCGCTGCAGTATACCCTGCTGGTCCTGAACCAATAATCAAACACTGTACATGCTCCACTTCTTGTTTGAATTCCATAATCCTTTTTCTAAGCTATTAATTAAAGTTATTTTTTGAATTTATCTTGCAATCCTTTCAACATATCCAACGAAATGCTCTGTGGAGCTTCTTGTTTTTGCTGATTGAATTCCTTTTTCGCAAGTTTTTTATCTTCTACAGAATGAGCGGCCATTGCTGCTTTAGCCTTGCTTTCACTCTTTTCCTTTTTATATCTATTCCAAATGTTTTCCAATACTTTCTTGGTATACAACGGAAAATCACCATTTTGCATCCAAGCATAATAACTGGGTTCCTGCTCAAAGACTTGAACGACAGGTTTACCTTTATGTTTACCAAAATTGATCGTTTCCAAGCCATCTGCATTATAAACAAGACGTCCAGCAAAATCCACTGGTTTGCTCAGGTTGGTAAATTCGTGCAAAGCGCCAACATCATTAATGACAGGATAAGATACCACGCCGTGTTTATCTTCAAATGCAGCACCTTCATATTTTGTCAACTGTGCTTTCAAAACCTCATAAGTCGCACGAACATCAGCTTCGGCTGTGTGTGCATTCTCCAGGTTTTGATCGCAATAAAACTTATAAGCAGCTTTCAACGTCCGCTGTTCCATCTGGTGGAAGATATTTTGAACATCCACAAACGCTCTTCCCTCCAATGAAAAATTAATCCCTGCACGTAAAAATTCCTCCATAAGCATTGGGACATCAAATTTATTTGAATTATATCCAGCTAAATCTGCATCACCAATAAATTCTGCGAGCTCAGTCGCGATTACTTTAAAATTAGGAGCATCCTTAACATCTTCATCATAGATACCATGAAAAAAAGACGACTCTGCAGGAATAGGTATTTCTGGATTAACTTTCTTTGTATATACTGTTTCTTCACCACCGGGTAACACCTTCAAAAAGGATACCTCTACAATACGATCAGTCGCTACATTAACACCTGTAGTCTCCAAATCGAAAAATACCAATGGTCTCTTTAATTTTAATTCCATGTTGGATTTTATACTTTTTTAACAAAAACCAAAAATACAAAGTAGTATTCGATTTTTGTAGTCTAAGAAATTTAATTTACAACCGCTTGATGAACTTTGTCATATTGATTTATTTTGCCAACAACAACCTTGACCATTGCTACAAAATCGAAGTATTTATTAGCAATCTCCTGCACCTTTTCTGGAGACATATTTCTGATTTGCTCCATATAATAGGAATAATAGGCTAGTGTCATTCCATTCAACAGTACACTCTTAAATTTATCGGCGTGAGAAAAGATACTTTCCAATGATCCCAACATTGACCCCTCCATATAAGTTTTCACAAGATCAACCTCTGCCTCCGNNAGCCAATGTTGTTTTTAATAAATTAATCTCTCTTTCGATCTCGATCAAAGTTGCATCGGTTACATCAACACCGACTTCCGTTACAATAGTCAGGAAACCTGTATGTTTCAGCGTTGCGACCGCCGAACCAATACTATAGGTATATCCTTTTTCTTCCCGAATATTGCGCACCAGACGAGAGCCAAAGAAACCACCTAACAATGTGTTTACAAATTGCAAAGCTGGATAATCAGAGTGTGTTCTGGAAATTGTTTGACAACCTAAACGAATAGCGGACTGCAGAGCATTCTCTTTTTCTTCATAGACGAAATCGCTGGACCCCTGATTCAAAACAGGCGAATGGAGTTCAGAAATTGATGTATTTCCCTGCCACTCGATACCAAAAATATGCTCAAGCTCTTGTAATAGACTATCGGAAACATTCCCAGAAACTATCAAAGTACAGTTGCTTGGAACAATTTCTTTTTTATACAATTCGATCAATTGAGAACGCGTAATCCCTTCATAATCTTCGAGTTTTGGTGTACGCCCATAGCGGTTATTTTCACCAAAGATTAAATTATAGAATTTACGTCTCGCCAAATAATCATTTTTCTGGATAGAAACCTGAAGTTTTTGTTTATTGTTGCGAAGATAAGTATCTAATTCTTGTTGTGGAATAGAAGCCTCCGTTAAAATGTCTTTTACCAAAGGTAATAGCACCTGACTGTGTCTATTCAAAGTATATAAGGAAAGAGAAGTTACATCAAAAGAATATTCGGGAACAAGAAATGCGCCATAAAAATCTATTTTCTCTGCGATCTCTGCACTAGACATTGTCATCGTACCTTCCTTAAGTAAAGCGCTCAACGCACTATTTAACAAAGGGTTTTCATTTTGATCATCGAGGTAGGAATTCTCAAAGATCCATTCAATACGCACTAACTCTTGCTCAGGCGATTGAAAAACATATACTGGCAAGCCATTGGAAAACTCCTTTTTGATCGGTTCTTTCAAACTTATATTTCCGATTTCACGGAATTCGGGTGCTTTGGTCCTATCCAACATATGCTGCTTCCTCCTCTTTTGATTTATACATTAATATCGAAACATTTTCGGGCCTAAAGATCTCCCTAGCTTGCTGTTGAACTTCCTCCGCAGTAACCAAAAGGTATCTTGAGACTTCCGTATTGATACCATTTGCGTCCCCAAGTAACTCATGGTATGCCAAGTTCATCGCTTTATCCAGGATGGACAGTTCGGCAAATACGTTAGTGGATTCGATCTTATTCTTAACTTTTTCCAATTCAACATCGGACACCAACTCTGTTTTTAAAAGCTCCAATTCTCCCCATACTGCGCGCTCAGCTTCTTCCAAAGATATTCCTTCTGAGGGTTTACCTTCAATGACAAAAAGATTGCGGTCAATACTCCCCATCACATAAGCATTTAATTCACTGAATATTTGCTCTTCTTTCACCAGTCGACGATACAATCTAGAAGAAGATCCCCGGGAGAGAATATCTGACAGAAGGTCCATAGCAAAATAGCCGTTTTCCAAGCGTGCGGGTCCATGAAAGGCCATATATAGGGCATCTAGAGGGACCTCAGCCCATGCTGTTTCTCTTCTAAGTTCGGTTTGTACAGGCTCTTGTGGCACATTGCGATTGTATTTTTGTCCGGCATCAATATCGCCAAACCATTTTTGCGATAAAGTTTTAACATCTTCAAGGCTCACGTCACCCGACACCACCAATATGGCGCTTTGCGGATTATAATGCAGTTTAAAAAATGCTTTCACATCATCCATTGTCGCCTCTTCGATATGTTTTAATTCCTTCCCAATTGTTGCCCAACGGTACGGATGGACCTTATAAGCTAAGGGTCGCAATTTGAGCCATGCATCGCCATAAGGTTGGTTGAGATAGCGTTGCTTAAATTCTTCGCTCACAACATTCCGCTGCACTTCCAGACTTTGTGGTGAAAACGCCAAACTTAACATACGGTCCGACTCCAACCAAAATGCCGTCTCTAAATTTGATGATGGCAAAGTGATATAATAATTGGTAATATCGTTGCTGGTAAAAGCGTTATTTTCTCCACCGACTTTCTGCAGTTCAGTATCAAAGTTAGGGATATTGATACTTCCACCAAACATCAGGTGTTCAAATAAATGGGCAAATCCCGTCTGTTCAGGAGATTCGTCCCGGGCTCCGACATCATATAAAATATTGACACAGGCCATNNCTTCGTGCACCAATACACGAAGTCCGTTCTCTAAGGTAAATTTTTGATAGGAAACCATCCAATAATTGTTCGATGTTTTTAAATCCAGTTAATGCCTTTTCGTAATAAAGATAAGGTTTTGGCTTCTTCAGAGCCCTCTTCCGCTTGATAGTCATACACCCAGTTCGCTTGCCCCGGTAAACTCATCAATATAGATTCGATGCGGCCATTTGTTTCTAGCCCAAATTTGGTTCCAGAAGCCCATACGAGGTTAAACTCAACATAGCGGCCACGACGAATCAATTGCCAGTTTTTCTGTTGTTCAGTAAAGGTTTTATGACGACTTTTTTCGACTAAAGCTGTATAAGTCGGTGCAAATGTCCTTCCAAGATCGCAGGAAAAAGCAAAAATATCTTCCATGCTCATTCCTGTCTTTTCAGTATTTAGCTTATCATAAAAAACACCGCCTATGCCTCGTGTTTCCCCACGGTGACGAATATAGAAATAGTCATCAGCCCATTGTTTAAATTGATTGTAGAATGTAGCATTATGTTTATCACATACTGACTTAAGTTGTTGATGAAAAAAACGGGCATCTTCTTCATCAACGTAATGAGGCGTTAGGTCTATACCTCCTCCAAACCAGCTAACTTGGTCATTTAACTCAAAATATCGAATATTCATGTGGATAATAGGAACCAGCGGATTATTGGGATGGATGACAATGGATACCCCAGTAGCAAAAAAGTCTTCTTGATCTACTCCAAATGATTTTTTTATCGCTGCTGGTAATTTGCCATGCACCGAAGAAAAGTTTACACCTCCTTTTTCTAAGATATCGCCGTGTTGAATAATTCGAGTACGGCCACCGCCCCCACCTTCGCGCTCCCAGATTTCTTCTTCAAATCGTGCCGATCCGTCGAGCTGTTCCAGTGCTTGACATATTTCGTCCTGAATCTTTTTATACGCTAAAGCAATTGCTTCTTTTGTTATCATCTATTAAATTGCTATGTTAGTTTTTCGCTCAAAGCCTGAATAATTTTGGACGCAGGTAAATGTTGATACAATATTTGGTATACGGCATCACAGATTGGCAATTGAACATCATATTTTTTGGCATATTCCTGAATACAAGCAGACGCATAATAACCCTCAGCGACCATATTCATCTCTAACTGCGCAGACTGGACACCGTAGCCTTTTCCAATCATATTTCCGAAAGTTCTATTTCTACTAAATTGTGAGTATGCTGTATCCAATAAATCTCCCAAGTAGGCTGAGGTATTCACATCACGGGAAGTATCCCCATCTACTTTACCAACGAATCGTCGCATTTCACGAATGGCATTTGACACCAACACCGCCTGGAAGTTGTCACCATATCCCAAGCCATGGCAAATACCACCAGCCAGGGCATAAATGTTTTTCAGGACAGCACCAAATTCGATTCCAAGCACGTCGTCGGATAAAATTGTTTTAATTACACGCGACGATAGAAGTGATGCTACCAAAGCGGCACTTTCCAATTTCTTGCATCCAAAAGTTAGATAAGACAACTTTCCCAACGCAACTTCTTCGGCATGACAAGGGCCACCAACAACACATACCTGCTCAATATTTACGTCATAATGCTGTTCCAAAAACTCACCGATAATTAAATTATCTTCAGGGATGATCCCCTTAATGGCAGAAACGACAATTTTATCTTTAAGATCATCTTTTGTAACATTAACCAAAGCCGCTTTCAAATAGGCCGCCGGCGTATTCAAAATTACGATATCTGAATTTACAATTACATTTTTTGCATCTGTGTCAATCGTCGTAATACTTAAATCGACAGATACGCTGCTTAAATAAGTAGGATTATGTTTGAATTTCTGTATATATTCAGCATCCTCTTCTTTTCGCACCCACCAAAAAATATGCTTATCTTGGTCATTTTCGCATAGCATCTTGATCATAGCCGTTGCCCAGCTTCCGCTACCAATTATACCAATCTTTTTCCCCTGCATGTCTTTAATTTGTTTTCGCTGCAAATATACTTATTTACTAGTTAGATATGCGATTCTCACATGGAGATATGATAGTTTGTTTACTTTTTAACTTAACAAACGCTGCCAAAATCCAATTTCTAGACCAACATAATAGGCATCATTTTGGTGTTTAATGGGATAGATATGGATGAAATTATGTTGTCCTGGGTTTCCCTTTCCAGTGAGAAGATCAAATTCATGACGATGAAAAGGGCAAATAACCTTACCTCGCTCGCACCATCCATTTTTCAATGATGCGCCTGCATGAGGACATTTCCGTGAAAAGGCATAAATCTGATCTTCAATCTTAGCAATGCAAATGATCTTTCCACCAAATCTATGTTCACTAATCGTCGCCTGCTCTAAAAACTCAGTTTGTTCTATTTTGTACCAATGAAGCATCATACAAGATAGCTAAAAATTACACTGAATTTTCTATCTTTGTGCAATTTCAAAAATTTGCACTATATATGGCTTTACAATGCGGTATCGTAGGTTTAC
The DNA here is from genome assembly GCA_002454415.1 of Sphingobacterium sp. UBA6711. GTDB lineage: Bacteria > Bacteroidota > Bacteroidia > Sphingobacteriales > Sphingobacteriaceae > Sphingobacterium. The sequence goes on along the minus strand of DKIT01000047.1, from coordinate 5,571 downwards.
CAAATGTCGGTAAATCAACATTATTTAACTGTTTGTCGAATGCGAAAGCACAGGCGGCGAACTTTCCATTTTGTACAATTGAACCAAATGTTGGGGTGATTACCGTACCGGATGCCCGTCTAAATAAATTAGCTGAATTAGTCAACCCACAACGGATTGTTCCCAATACGATCGAAATCGTCGACATTGCCGGTCTCGTTAAAGGTGCATCAAAGGGCGAAGGCTTAGGTAACCAATTCTTAGGAAATATCCGTACTACAAATGCAATCATACACGTCCTAAGATGTTTCGATGATGGCAATGTTATCCACGTTGATGGTTCCGTAGATCCTATTAGAGATAAAGAAATCATAGATACAGAATTACAACTCAAAGATTTGGACACCGTTGTAAAACGCATCCAGAAAGTTGAAAAGATGGCTAAAACGGGTGGTGACAAAGATGCGAAGAAAACATTTGATATTTTATCCGTTGTAAAGGACCATCTTGAAGCGGGTAAATCAGCCCGTACAGCAGCTATCGAACCTGAGGATTTCGAATTTATTCAAGATCTGGCGTTACTTACTGCAAAACCCGTTCTTTACGTATGCAACGTCGATGAAGGGTCTGTCAACACTGGAAATGCATATGTTGAACGTGTTAAAGAGGCAGTTAAAGATGAAAAAGCTGAAGTGTTAGTTATCTCTGCTCAAATCNNCAGAATCTGAAATTGCTCAATTAGAAAGCTACGAAGAACGAAAAATGTTTTTAGATGATCTAGGTCTCGAGGAATCTGGTGTTCACAAATTAATTCGTGCAGCATACTCGCTATTAAATCTAGCAACATACTTCACAGCAGGTGTACAAGAAGTTCGCGCTTGGACTATTGAAAAAGGCTTTACGGCCCCACAAGCGGCCGGTGTGATCCATACAGATTTCGAAAAAGGGTTTATTCGTGCGGAGGTTACAAAATATGACGACTTTGTTGCACTTGGATCTGAAAGTGCAGTAAAAGAGGCTGGCAAATTAGCTGTGGAAGGAAAAACATACATCGTGCAAGATGGTGACATCATGCACTTCCGTTTCAACGTTTAAAAAAAGATTATAACTACTAACATTAATGTTTACAAAAAGGCCGAAAAAGTTTCGGTCTTTTTGTAAACATTAAAATTATTTTGTGACGAAGCAAATTAGAACCGGATTGACACCTCAACCCTATTCATCCATAGACAGACTCAAGTTGTGCTCAACTTAAAACACCGAATTACGGCTAATTAGCATTATGAAAGTAAAATTGGATATGCTTATGCTATTTCACAAAGTAGCGATGTTCGATAACTTCCACTTTCTTAATATCTTTATCTTCCAAAACTGTCTTAACTTCACAATGACCAGTTACGCCCCGATAAATCAAAGCTCCCCCGAGCGTTACGCCCGAAAAACCTGTCAATGGGGACTTAAGCAATTTTTTAACACCTAAACCCAAAATAAATCCACCCGCAATCACCGATAGCACCCGTTCAGATGTTCCTATGTTTTCTTCAATACAATCTTCTTCGATTTTAGATTTAATCTTATCCAATGCAAATGTCAATAGGTTACTCATAATTTTTATTTTAAATATTTTATATCCTATAAACAGCTGATAGTCCAAAAAAGTTTAGAAATAGAATAATAGACTTTTATACTATTTATGAGGCAACATCCCTTATATTCGCATTTAATATATTAGATATACATGCAAGTTAAAAAATACTCAGGTGAATTGGTGCCTTTTAATGGCGAGGCTTTACGCCGATCACTTACGCGCTCTGGTGCCAATAACGAACAGGTCAAGCAGGTTTACAACAGAGTCGTCAGCGAAATATATGACGGCATTTCAACCCGAGAACTTTATCAACTGGCTTTTGACACGTTAAAAAATGTACGCAACTCCTTTGCTGCACGTTACAGTCTTAAAAAAGCGCTTCGAGAACTAGGTCCTGAAGGTTTTTACTTCGAGAAATACATCGCCCATTTACTCCGCACTTTTGGCTTTGAAAGTATAACAGGGCAAAAGGTCCATGGGCACGCAGTGTCCCACGAATTAGATGTAGTTGCTTATAAAGAAGGAAAGCTCATAACTGCGGAATGTAAGTTCAGAAATGATATTGACGCAAAAATTTCGGTAACAACACCAATGTATTACCTTTCACGATTCAAAGATATCAGTAATATCACCTATCAATTTTTTGGAAAACAAGTACAATTTCAAGAAGGATGGCTCATAACCAACGCCTATTTTACAACCGATTCCATTGATTTCGCGAAATACTACAATATCAATNNCATTAAAAGAAGAGTCGATAAAGCCGTTTTTTATCCTGTTACCTGTTTGACCACACTCACAGATCTAGAGGAACAGCAATTACTGAAAAACCAACTAATATTAGTCAAGGATATCGTCAGCAATCCTGGAAAATTGGATCTTCTCGGATTAGGTAAAGATAGAAAAGAGCTGGTCCTAAAGGAGGCTAATGAATTAATAGAATATAAAGTTGAAGAGGAGTATTAATATTGTATTTGAATAAAATCGATCGCGCTTTTCAACTTGTGGTTGGCGCGATCGATTTTATTGCAAGTCCTATGAGTTATATTGCGGTAGGATGAAAAATTTTGCCGTATTTACCAAGTCCACTTACATCGGTTTTCTCCCAAAATATTCCGTATATAGCTGCCCCAGAGCCCGACATGGAAGCGTAGATTGCACCTTTTTGATATAAAGCTTCCTTAATCTCCTTTAAAAGAGGGTACGCTTCGAAGATACCGTCCTCGAAATCATTTCGAATATGAAATTTCCATTCTTGAACGGGTAACCGGATAGCTTCCTCTAAATTAACTTCAGGAATTCTGGGCTTTACAGCGGCGTAAGCTTCTGCTGTAGAAATATGAATATTGGGCATAATCACCACCAAATGATATGCAGACAGGTTGAGGGATAATTTTTTAAAATCTGTACCAATTCCAGTTGCAAAAACAGGATCGTTTGCGATAAAGAAAGGGCAATCTGCTCCCAACCGCGCAGCGTAACCTTTCAGTTGCACTTGAGTCAATTCCAATTGAAAAAGCTCATTCAATCCCTTCAATACATACGAGGCATCGGCAGACCCTCCCCCCAAACCTGCTCCTATGGGAATTTGTTTAATCAGGTCAATCGAAACCGCTGGAATATCATAATCCTCTTTCAATAATGCATAGGCTTTTAAACAGAGATTATCCATATTACTACCAGGGATGTGCTCCCCCTGAATATGTAAGGTAGGTTCATTTGATTTTGCTTCCAGCAACTCGATAATATCATAAATAGGCAGTGGGTAAAACACACTATTCAGCTCGTGATAACCATCTATGCGCCTGGAAATCACCTGCAATCCAATATTAATTTTAGCATTTGCAAAAAGTATCATTGATATTTTCTTAGTCCCTTTAGTTGATATTAATAGCTTACCAAGGAGTGAATATTGTTACTGAAACGAGATAACCTTCCTTTGGCCTTTAGGAAATCCAAAGAGATAATAAAACTATAGGCAGCAATTTCCCCTCCCAATTTTTCAATCAGCTTGCTGGCAGCTACAACGGTTCCGCCGGTCGCTAAAAGGTCGTCGTGAATCAATATACGGCTGCCAGGTACAAAAGCATCTTCATGAACCTCAATTGTCGCCTGGCCATATTCTAATGCATAAGATTCTGAAATGGTTTTGAATGGTAATTTACCTTGTTTACGAATGGGAATAAAAGGTAAGCCTAACCGATTAGCCAACAAAAATCCAAATAGAAAACCTCGACTCTCGATCCCTGCGATTGCATCAATCTCTATTCCTTGAAGCTGGCAAATAATACGATCGATCATTTCATTACAAAGTGTCGCATCTTTCAACAAAGGCGTAATATCTTTAAAGACAATACCTGGTTTTGGAAAATCCACAATGTCACGGATCTCCAATTTCAATTTATCTTGAATCATTTTCAAATATTAAATACGGCGCGATCTTTGCAATTGCGAGATCTGACAGCGTTCCTATTTTTGCCAAATCTTCAATATTGGCATAACTTCCATGCTGATCTCGATAATTGACAATCAATTTCGCATCTTTTGGGCTAAGATACGGATGTTTAGCCAATGAATTTGCATCAGCGTGGTTAATATTGATTTTTTTGATTCCGTCTAAGTTTGACACAACGATGTAATCTTTTATTACATCGTAGGTTTCAGCAGTCACACCATAGACCTCCTTTAATTGTTCAATTCCATAGAAGCCCCCTAACACCTCTTTATATTTCAGAATCCGTTTAGACAGTACCGTTCCGATACCTTTAAGACTTATCAGTTCTGTTGTGTCACAAACATTTATATCAATGAGTTCAGCTTTATTCGACTCAAATTTACCATAGATTAAAGAAGGTTTGTAATGTGTAACAGTTGTCTCTTCGGGGCCTATTTTAATCTGAATATAGGGTTCCAGCCTCTTGTAGAGCTTTTCATTAATGGAGTAGATTTTCTTTAAGTCGGATTTATTTTTAAAGCTCCCACCTTTTTTTTCATAATTTTTGATCACCCCAATTTGCTTATTCGTGAGACCTAATTTATGCCACTCTTCGACGGGCAAATTATTAGGGTCGAAATAAAATAATCTTGCATCATCCGAATCAGCGGTCAACTGAATATGTTTTTTATTATCTTTTTTATCTACATAAGTAACATCCGATCCCTGTTGTAAATTAGGTAGAACAGCCACATCAACAGAGTCATGAAATGATTGTTCAAAAGCCTTAGCCTGACTGGGAATCGGCTCTCTGACATTCTGTTTAATCAGGGTGTAGATAACGAAAAACAGGACGGTTATCACCAAAATAATGAAAAACCCATTCTGCTCTGTTTTACTAAATTTAAAATAAGTCAATAGCCATTTCATAAGCCACTAATAATTGGGTTTTTTAAATTTAATAAATTATAACGAAAATAAAAAGGGAATTATTAAAAATAACTCCCTTTTCTAATAAACCTACTATATGGATTTATAGCTTAGATTTGTCTACTTTTTCAACTTCACTGCCATCCTTTAATGTTTTAGATATGGCATCAAAGGGTCTAGAGACAACTTGATCACCTTTTTTTAGTCCGGACAGCACGATAATATTCTTATCATCCTGAATACCTGTTTTTACTAACGTCTGTTTAACTGTTTTATCTTTTAGGACAAATACATANNCCGTAACGGATTGGATTGGAACAACCAAACCTTTTGCATGCTTTGTAAATATTTGCACGGTAGCAGAAAGTCCCGGTTTAAAAGGTGAAGCCACATTTTCTTTCATTAGATCTTGATAGGATTCAGCACTAATGCGAACTTTCACATTAAAGTTTGTCACTTGATCTGTTGACGATGTCGTCGCTGTTGTTGCAATATTTTTCGATGAACTCGCTATTTCAGTAACCAAGCCTTTAAATTTTCGGTCTTGAAAAGCATCCACTTCAATTTCGGCTTGATTACCAACTCTTACATTATTGATATCATTTTAATTGACATCCCAATTAACTTCCATTGATGTCAT
>DKIT01000197.1:13375-13644 GCA_002454415.1 Sphingobacterium sp. UBA6711 | reverse complement strand
AAAATAAAGCAAATTAATGGAATCTTGAAGACTGCTTTTTAGAATTTCTCCAAGGCCATGGTAGCTATCTCCATAGAGTGCTGGTAAGAAAAAGATCAATGTTCCCACGGTGACGGCGCCCAAGTTAACACGAATAAAATTACTTTTTATACCTGCAAAATAGGACTTCGCATAAATAACAATTTTCGTAAAATATAACGCTAAAATCCCCCCAATCAATCCTAAAATGACGACAAAAGGGATCGCTTCCCATCGCCATGCTTTTACCT
>DKIT01000197.1:632-13354 GCA_002454415.1 Sphingobacterium sp. UBA6711 | reverse complement strand
CGAAAGCAAAGAGTAAGCCCCCCAAGGCACTTCCAAACAGAAGCGTCACTCCAGCAATTACACCAGCGCAGATTAACTCGGTTTTGTACGCATAAGCGGGATGTAATCGCTTGTACGCTTGGTTGCCTACTGTGGCAGTGGCAACAACAGTAGATACTTCAACACCGGTTGAACCGCCAAAAATCACAGTCAAAAAACCATTGATATAATGTGAAGGAATCTTAAAAAAAGGTAAATGGTCTTTTCTTGTTTCCAATGTTGTATAGATTTCTTTGATTCCTTTATTCTTTCTGTTTTGAAACACGTATTTCCGTAAGAAGTAAATCGCTGTAATACCTATGCTGGGTAAAATAATCAGCAGTTTAGGGTACCAAGAGGAAACTCTTTCAAATAACTCTTCCTGTACATAACCTGTGCTGTGCTTGAGTGTATACGCCAACAGGCAACAAATGATACTGACGAAAGCTGAACTTCCGATTAATTTTAAATAGCTATATCGGACAACCTTTTTTCTGTATGTCGTATTGCTTTGCATAATATTTTTCTTTAAATCGGCACAAAGGTAAGGGATATTTACTTTAAAATAAATGATAAATACCTTAAGACATACTTTTTGTTACGATAGTCTTCTCATGGACACCTATGAAAATATCTACCTTTGCATCTTGCGGATTCTGTGCTTTTTCTCCATATATCTCGAAGTCTGCGGAGTAGTTTCTTGGCAATTCTGAGTTCCAGATCTTTTGCCAAGTTTCATAAACGATGCCATCTTCTAAATTTCCTTTTGCTGTAAAGTGTTGGTAATGGTTCTCAGCGATGTGGATACCGTCCAAATCTTCTGGTAGGTTTTCAAGATCGGTCACTTTACACCCCAATAAAGTAGTATAAGGTAATGTATGATCCTTTTCATATTCGGTATAAATACAATATAGTTCGTTGGACAGCTTGTTGGGGATACGGCTCATTATATCTTCTTTAAAAAAACGGTTCCAAAGCTCGGGTATGTCCTTAGCTGCTTGCCCATTCTGATTGCTTGTGCGGATGGCTAGGCCGATAATACTGAATGAGGTGATGATGTTATTTTTCATATTTTTTAGTTTTTGCCAAAGTTAGATCGGCAAATGACAGCTGCATGTCACGAACAATAAGTTAATGTTGCTTTTTCCAAATTTTATCTACTTGAGGTAGATATTCTGCCAAAGCAGCTGAGCCATACCATGGATAAAATGAAGCTTCCAAGAGTTCATTTTTTATTGCCGGATCGTTTTCTAAAATATGTTTTGCAGTATCAATTGAAGTCACGTTATTTAAGATAAAAAGGCCGCGGAGGTTATTTTCATTTTTCCCAAATGGGCCGGCGACAATTAGCTGGCCATTCTTTACAAGGCGATTGATATTTTCCATGTGACCTTTGAAACATTCATTGATAAATTGTTTGTCTGTTGTTTTGTTTTCGCCAGTTTTTAGTAGGACAAAGATGTACGATTTCATCCCATAATCATCAGCTCCCAATTTCTTTGCCAGCTCTTGATCATACTTAGGGTTCGCTTCGGATGTTTTGGACGCGATTTTATTCGCATAAAAAGAGCTAATTTTTCCTGATTTCCCTTCCACCGTTATGCGAAGTCTGTTTGTAGTTATAGGAGTATATCGAATGTAATTAGGGAAATCATGCTCCTCGTTGACAAAAGTATAAGTACTATCCTGATAAGTTAACTCGAAACTGACTTCTTGATTATTGTTTTGTCCGACAACCAATGCTGTATATATGATCCGATCGTTTATTTTGGTTAANNGACTATCTTTTGGCCATTTTTCAGCTCATAGGAAAGGCCTTTCAATTCGTTTTCGTTTGTACGACCCCATTCTTCGTATTGCTCTTTATTGTCAACCTTCCAGGTTCCTTCCAAAAAGGAGGGAAAAGATACCTGTGAAAAAAGCGGTTGAGCTGCTCCCCAGCAAAAGAGCAGGGTTGCGATTAAAAGTGTTTTCATATCATATTCATATTTGGATAGTTAAGGACTTCACTTAAATGAAAAGTATGGTGCGAAATCCACGCGCTGCATAATATGAAATCGCTCCATTGTGATAAGTGAAAACGTGATTGTAACGTCTATCACAGAATAAAGCGCCACCAAGTTTACGTATAGGATCTGGTGTTTGTATCCAGCTGGAAGTTTTTAAATCAAATTCACCTAGCATTTGTAGCTGTCGATACTGTTCTTCAGAAAGGAGCTCAGTACCCATTTTTTTAGCTTCTTCGACAGCGCTTCCAATCGGTTTGTTTTCCTTCCTTTCATTTAAAGCTCTCTCGTCAAAACACAGGCTTCTCCTTCCTTTGGGACTTTCTTCAGCACAATCTATATAAGCGTACTGCTTTTTGTCGGCATCAATAATAACAATGTCGGGTTCACCAGCACTCTTTTCCATTTGGAACAAACTCCAAAGTTTTTTAGGATTTTCAAGTAGTTTATGTTCTACCTCTGACCAGCTAAGCTGTGGATGTCTTTCTGGGTATGCCTCAAATCTTTCTTTTAAAGTCTCAAGTAAAATTGATTCTTCCTCTGTCGTTAGCAAATTTTTCATAATGGTTGTCCTTGTGTTATCAAAATTAATCATTTAATTCAAATGTAATGTAGCTTGATTTTGCAAATGGATTAAATTCCTTATTTCAAAATTGAATTAAATTTATATTTTTACGTTCAATTTATATATAAATATGGCTTCAGGAATATTTGCAATTCTAGATGATATTGCGGCTTTGATGGATGATGTGGCAGTAGCGAGCAAAATCGCGACAAAAAAGACTGCTGGAATTTTAGGTGATGATTTAGCAGTTAATGCCGAGAAGGCGACTGNNCAACGAAGGGGTCACTGCTTAATAAATTGATCATTGTTCCTATTGCTTTGCTACTGAACGTCTTTTTTCCAATTGCTATCAAGTACATTTTAATTTTGGGAGGTTTCTATCTTGCTTTTGAGGGGGTAGAGAAGATCATTGAATATTTGTTCCATCGTAAACATCATTCGGAAGAGACAAATGTGGAAACGGTCGCTGCTGAAAATACTGTTGACGCTGAGAAAGCGAAAGTAAAATCGGCTATTACTACAGATTTTATTCTTTCCGTAGAAATTGTCATTATTGCTTTGGGAACGGTTCTAGGAAAAAGCTTATCCTTACAGATTATTACGGTGTCAGTTGTCGCTTTTTTGGCCACAGTAGGAGTTTACGGTATTGTAGCCCTGATCGTTAGGATGGACGATGCTGGCTATAAATTGATTAAAACCTCACATGAAAAAGGGCCTATTGCGAGCTTAGGTCGATTTTTAGTGCGTGCACTGCCATTTGTTATCAAACTATTGGCTGTCGTTGGTACATTTGCTCTAATTCTGGTGTCAGGAGGCATATTTGCACACTATATTGATTTCTTACATCATGCGCTTCCATCATTGCCAGGAATGGTAAAAGAATTGTTATTTGGCTTAGTTGGGGGGATTATTGTGGTAATTCTATATACAATTGTAAAAAAACTGTTTAANNTCAGAACCCTCTAAAGATACAGAAGCTACGCCACCACTAAATGCTGTAGCCCCACTGTAGATAAATGGTATTGCAATTTTTCCCTGTCCATTTAAATAACCATATTTTCCATTTTTACCGGCAAGGAAAAGATTGGGTTCTTCTGTAATTGAAATAAAATCGTAGTCAGGAGCGACGATTTTATTAGTTTTTATTTCAGCAAGATTGTATTTATCATTTTCGATGCTTACAAAATGTGTTGCATTATTTTCTGAAATATAGCCATGGGATGCCGGAACAATTATTTTATCTTCTTGGTTCAAAATACCATATTTATCTTCTCTTTGAAACACTGCATAACCTCCATTAATAAACGATATCATATCATAATTTGCTGGAATCAGAATCTTACCAATTTTATCCATGACCCCATATTTTTCGTTTAGCCCAAAAATTAATTGTCCAAGTTGATCGTCGTAACCCAAATAATCGTATTGAAAAGGAATAATAGCTTTACCTGTTAGGTCGATGGCACCATATTTTTCGTTTTTATATTGTACCACGCTCAGGTCTCCAACAAATGGCGCAATATAGAGGTATTGTGCCGATGCAATTGTTTTTTCTTCGTCGTCTTGTAATCCCACAAGATTAGTTTCGGGATCTTCAAATAAATAGAGGCTTTCAGCTATTTGATTGCTCTCTGTCGAGTCATCTTCGTCATAAATAGAGTCTACTTGTTCGTAATCTTCAGGTACGATAAAGTCTTTGTCGTCCAACTGACTATCTGTTACGTTTTGAGCAATCATATTCATGCCTAGCGGTGTTGTTAACTGTAGCACCGCTCCTGGAATTTCTTTAAAGAGATCAAATCCTTCCCAAAAAGTGACCGGCAATTTATCACTATACCATATCGATAAGGTGCTGTTTTCCTCGTTATCTTCCGAAATAGGAATTTCGATCTGGGCCAGTTTACAGGGATAACCGGCAATTATTTTAGTTTGGTTTGGGACCAATTTAACAGTATGTGGGCTGAGCTCATTATCCTTTACACTATATTTGGCTAGGCCGGGGTATAAAATAATCGACTTTTCCTCATTTTTTTGAACAAGAAAGATCGACTCTGCACTGTCTCCAGTTGTCGATATTACTTTTATTTTATCATTGTTAACATAAGCTTCATAGACAGAAACAGGAGACTCTTGCGCTTCTCCTGTAGCATCGATAGCATATGTAATGGCGTAGTTGATCTTAAATGCTTTATTAACTTGTGCGAACGACAATGTACTGGCCGCTAAGATAGCTGCGAACGATAAGGATATTTTTTTCATCTTCTTAAACTTTGAAGGACAAATATCTTGATTCAAAGTAAACTGTTTTATCCCTGAAATCCGTTATTTAACGACAAATTGAAGTAACTTATGCATCGATCTTCGGAATGCAGTTGAACTGCAATTTCGTGATTTAACCGATGTCCAATTGATATTTAAGCAGTAGACCAGGCAGCTGTTCCTGACCAAATTTGCTTTTTTTCATACGATTGACTTCCGGATCTCGATGGATATTGATGGAATAGCGAAAATCACAGCCTTCTAGGTTGCATTGCACGAAACGGGCATTTAGTAGGTTGGCATGTTTAAACACAGCCAGTTGAAGATTGGCTCGTTCAAAATCCACATACTGCAAAGAACACTGTTCAAATTGAAATCTCTTCATATTTCTTTCAAAAAATGAGGAGTAATCCAAAACAGAGTTGTTGAACTTGACATGAAAGGAGAATGAGCTACATTCGTTAAAGTGTACGCCCAACATTTTGCAGTCATTAAAAACAACATGATCTAATTGCGTACCCTTTAGACTAACATTGGAGAGGTTGCAGGATTCAAATTCACAATTTGTAAAAATGAGGTCCACAAGTTCTGCATTCTGGAAATCGCATTGCTCAAAGGTGCATTTGTAGAATTCTCGAACTTGCTTCAGCTCATGCGTAAAAGTATGTTTAGTGATCGTTTGTTCGACAAGTTCTTCCATTATGTAATGTATTGACATTGATTTTAGCGAAAATACGCAATTCTACTGAATGATTTCACATCAGTATGGAGTCATGTCGCTATTTCAGCTCACAAAAAATACCTGATTTCAGGGATATTAAGGGTTATTTTTTACAACTATCTTTGATGTAGCCATAAAACATAATTCTTGGGTGTACTGAGGACAACGCTGTTGTATTGTAGAACTCTGGTAGGTTTTAATATAGTTTTTTAAAGGGCACTTCAACGTGCCCTTTATTTTTTTAATATGTTTCAATATAGTGTTTGTGGTGTTTAGTTATTCTTTAAATACTGACGTAGGACATATTGCAAAATACCGTCATTTTTATAATACTCTATTTCTATGGCTGAATCGAATCTTGCTTTGACTTGAAATGTGGTTACTTTTCCATTTTCATGTACAGCTTTTACCGTGAGAAGTTTATGGGGTGTCAAATCCGCCTCAACCCCCGTGATGTGATAGATCTCTGTTCCGTCGAGTCCTAGTTTTTGTGCATTTTCGTCATTGGTAAATACAAGCGGCGCTACGCCCATGCCAACAAGATTACTTCGGTGTATACGCTCGAAGCTTTCAGCAATAACAGCCCTCACACCGAGTAGGAAAGTCCCTTTTGCAGCCCAATCTCTGGAGGATCCCGAACCATACTCTTTCCCTGCTAATACGATGAGTGCTGTATTGTTTTTACGATATTCCATGGCGGTTTCATAGATAGTCTTCACCTCATTGGTGGGGAAATAACGACTAAATCCACCCTCACGATCCGTAATTTTATTTTTGATACGCACATTGGCGAATGTTCCGCGCATCATGACTTCGTGGTTCCCACGTCTAGATCCGTAGGAGTTAAAATCCTCTTTACTTACCTGATGTGCCTTGAGATATTGTCCAGCTGCAGTTTCTTCTTTGAATGATCCTGCAGGTGAGATATGGTCCGTGGTAACCGAATCTCCAAGATAAAGTAAAACTCTTGCATTTTGAATATCTTGGATGGGATTTGGAACAGCTTGTAAATTTTCAAAAAATGGTGATTCTTTGATATACGTCGAAGTGTCGTCCCATTGGTAATTTTGGTCAAGGTTCACTTCAAGTTCCTGCCAATCGGTTGATCCGTCAAAGATGACATCGTAAACTTCTTGAAAATCTGATTGCTTGACACAGGCATTGACGGTTTCCATGATATCCTCCCGGCTCGGCCAAATATCTTTTAGGTATACAGGCTGGCCATTCGGGTCATAATCGAGTGGTTCCTCTAAAAGGCTAATATCAACTCTTCCGACTAATGCATAGGCGACAACTAGCATAGGTGACATTAAGAAATTCATTTTAACCTGTGGATGCACACGTGCCTCAAAATTTCGGTTACCAGATAATACCGAAGCAACGATCAGCTCACCTTTTTCCACAGCTTCTGCTATTTGCGGCGGTAGCGGACCAGAGTTGCCGATACAGGAAGTACAGCCGTAGCCCACGGTATGAAAACGGAGCGCGTCAAGATCTGCACTAAGCCCTGATCTCTCAAGGTACTGTGTAACAACTTTTGAGCCGGGGGCTAAGGAAGTCTTTACCCAGGATTTTGTACGGAGCCCACGTTCGATGGCGTTTCGTGCCAATAAACCAGCGCCAATCATAACGGTAGGGTTGGAGGTATTGGTACAGCTTGTTATTGCTGCAATGGCAATACTGCCATCGCTGACAATATACTCTTTATGGTTGTGTTTGATTCGAACGGCATGAATAGACTCTTGGACAACTTCATGTGGGGATGCGTGTTCGACAGGGACCTTTCCAAAGGTGAATTCTGTGCCAGAACCGCCGTCGGCAAGCCAGGCGGATTCCGATCGCTGCAGAACCGGGACATATTGTCGATGGTGCTCGCTGTCTAAGAGTTGTGAAAATGTACTCTTTAAATCTTTTACCAAAATTTTATCTTGAGGCCGTTTGGGGCCAGATACGGTAGGCTCTAGGCTCGATAAATCAAATTCTACCACCGAAGAATATTGAATATCCTCCTTACCTGTACGCCAGAGTAGGTTGCTTTTACAATAGTCTTCAACAATTTTAATTTGTTCAGCACTTCTATTGGTGCTATGCATGTATTCTAGTGTTCTGTCATCAATTGGAAAATAGGTCACTGTACAGCCAAATTCGGGCGACATGTTAGATATCGTCGCACGATCTGTCACCGATAGTGTATCCAATCCTTCTCCGAATACTTCAACAAATTTGCCCACAACACCTTTCTCACGAAGTATTTTTGTTATCGACAAGACCATATCTGTCGCAGTGCAAATAGCTGGTATTTTACCCGTAAGCTTAAGGCCGATAACTTCTGGACAGGTGAAAAAGATCGGTTGTCCGAGCATGGCTGCCTCAGCCTCAATACCACCAACTCCCCAACCTAATACGCCAATACCATTAACCATTGGCGTATGAGAGTCTGTACCAACTAAGGTATCCGGAAAAAGCCAGTTATCACGGTCTATTACTCCTTTAGCCAAATATTCTAAGTTTACCTGGTGGCAGATACCCATTCCAGGAGGGACGACGGTAAAGTTTTTTAATCCCTTCTGCGCCCATTTAAGGAGTTCATATCGCTCACGGTTTCGTTCATATTCCAAAGCCACATTTTTATCATAGGAATATTCTGTTCCAAAGTAATCAACTTGAACAGAGTGGTCTATTACCAGATCAACAGGGATAGCTGGATTTATTTTCTGACCATCCTTGCCGTGTCGGATAAATTCGGCTCGCAAGGATGCCATATCGACAACTGCTGGTACTCCGGTAAAATCTTGCATTAAAATGCGGGCCGGCTTAAAGGGTATATCTTTATCTACAGGCTGCGGAGTCCAATTGATTAGAGTACTGACATGCTCATCCGTGATACTGAAACCATCATGGTTACGCAAGACATTCTCCAATAGTATCCTAATGCTAAATGGTAAATGTGCGATATTACCTTCTGTAAGGTCCTTAATAGAATTGTAATGGTAAGATTTTCCGTTAATTTCAATTTCTCGTATTGATTTCTCTTTGCTCATATTCATTTACTTATTTTCACAGTATATAATATAAATACCCCTAAATTTGTTTGTAATATCTTTTACACATAATCTTTATCTTTCGTTTCTCGTCTTCGATATAGGTGAAGATGGAGAAAGAAAGTGGTGTATTACAGCGTATATTTTGATCCTGTTGAAGCAATCAAATCAGTTTACCAGCGTTATGTAGAAGTCTATAGCTAACAATTATGTGATATGAGTAAAAGAGGTATATGTTGGATTCTTTTGTTAATAGGTTTATTGTTTTTAGTACCCTATCTGGGGCAAGCGAGGAAAATGATTTTATCAAATAGTGCGCGTCATGCTCGGATCGAAGGATATGATGTTAGTTTTAAGGATAGTCAAAATAAGGTGGTCAGTCTGAATCAGCTCATAGGGAAGGTCGTAATTATTAATCTATGGGCTACCTGGTGTTCACCTTGCCTTGCTGAGATGCCCTCATTGGATCAGCTACATAAAGACTTTAAGAGCAATAGCAATGTTGTCATTTTGTCTGTTGATATTGATGGAAATCTTCGGTCATCGAGTAAATTTTTGGCTAAACGTAAATATGGTCTACCTGTCTATCAATTAAATTCGGCGCTACCGAAAGAATTGAGTACCAAAAGTATACCGACAACTATTATTTTGGACAAGTCGGGAAAGCTCGTGATTAAGCACATAGGGGGAATGAATTTTGGATCGCAGAAATTCAGAAGATCGCTATTGGACTTAACCAAAGAATAGATTTTGGCATTGGCGACTATAGCAATAAAATGGAAGATAATTTATGTTTCATTAAGCATTTATGGCATTTTCTTGCTAATTTTGCATACTAATTGTATAAGGAGAAATTATCTATGCCAGTCAAACTTCCTAATAATCTTCCTGCCATTGAGCTGTTGAAAAAGGAGAATATATTTGTCATGAGCGATTTAAGGGCAAATGAACAAGATATTAGACCACTTCGTGTTTTAGTACTCAACTTGATGCCACTTAAAATTACGACTGAGACAGATTTTATTCGTTTGCTGTCAAATAATCCGTTACAAGTGGAAATGGAATTCTTGCGACTCGAAACACATGTTTCAAAAAACACACCTGAAGAGCATTTGGAAATGTTTTATAAGAGCCTGACTGAGGTAAAGGAGAATTTTTACGAGGGAATGATTATCACAGGAGCCCCAGTTGAAATGGTTGCATTTGAAGAAGTAACCTATTGGAATGAAATTCAGACTATATTCGATTGGGCTAGAACACATGTAACCTCAAGTTTGTATATCTGCTGGGCTTCTCAAGCTGCCTTGTATCATTTCTATGGTGTAGAAAAGAAACCCTTAGAAGAAAAGCTTTTTGGTGTATTTAAGCATACTACGTTAAATAAAAGACATCCATTATTTCGTGGATTTGACGATGAGTTTTTTATACCGCACAGTCGCCATACAACCATAGACAAGGTTGATCTCCTGGCAAAGGATGGCATCGAAATTCTTTCGGAATCACCAGAAGCGGGCATTGCTATTGTTTCTTCACGAGGTGGGCGCGAATTTTATTTGACGGGACATTCAGAGTATGCTCCTTTTACACTGGATGAAGAGTATAAAAGGGATTTAGAAAAAGGGCAGGAGATTGCTATGCCAGTAAATTATTACGTAGATAATAATCCGGAGAATCGCCCGCTAGTGCGCTGGACAAGCCATGCGAATCTGCTTTTCAATAATTGGTTGAATTACTTTGTGTATCAAGAAACCCCTTTTGATCTAAAAGATGTGGTATACTTGGGTGAAATTAAACAGGGATAATCTAATTCACTCAAACAAAAGTAGCTAAAATAGCATTCTATTTATATTAAGTGATTTGATATGAAAAAGACTGCTATACTATTTTGTTCTGTTCTTTCAGTTTTTTTATTGAGAGCTCAGGTAAATGTAGAAGAAAATCAAAAACTCAAGGAAGCAAACGGTACCTTATGGTATGCCAATCCATGGTTATGGATCGCAGGGGTTGCATTGTTTCTACTCATTTTCATCCTATTATTACGTCGGTCAACAAAAAATAAAGCAAAAACCTAGCGCTTTCTTTTTTATTTCGGTTGGCTTTAGCATCATATTTGTTGCATCAACAATAGAAGAACTTTTCTTAAGTTTGTGTNNAGTTGTGTAAAGCGATAACAAACTAATTTTATATGAAGAAAAATGTACTTTTAGCAGCCTTGTTGGTCTGCGGCTCCATGGCAGGGCATGCACAAAACAATGCAATCAATGTGAGTTACATGGATAAGAATGTTCGTCCCCAAGATGATTTTTATAATTTTGTGAACGGGCAATGGATGAAAACAATTGAAATTCCTTCCGATAAAGCACGTTGGGGATCATTCGACGAATTACGTGAAAACACCGATATTGCTACTTTGAAAGTTTTGCAAGAATCGCTCTCTGGACAATTTCAAAAGGGTACAGATAATCAAAAGATTGGTGATTTGTATAAATCATTCGTAGATATGAAGACCCGCAATAAGATTGGATTAGAGCCAATTAAGCCTTACCTTACTAAAATTGCTGCAATTAAAAATTTTGATGATTTATATAAATATCTTGTTGAGGTAGCGCCGATTGGAGGGAATCCGTTTTTCAGTGGCTATGTCTATGCCCATCTTAAAAATTCTGACGTAAATACAGTATATCTCGGCGGAGGAAGTCTAGGCTTGGGACGTTCTTATTATCAAGTAAAGGATAAAAAAAATGAAGAAACTTTAAATGATTATTCAAATTACATTTCTGCGCTTTACGCTAAATCGGGCCAACTGACGAGGGATTTAAAAGGTCCAAAAATTGTTGCCTTTGAAAAGCAGCTGGCAANNCGTTGATATTGCAAAGTACTTAAAGGATGTCGGTTTTAAGGCTGATACCGTTATTGTGCCAGAAATAAAATATTATGAAAATCTGGACAACATTTTTAATCCAGAAAATCTACCGGTAATCAAAGAGATATTGGCATTTCATATCTTGAATAATGCGGCATCATATACTACGCAAGAGTTAAACGATCTGTATTTTGATTTTTGGGGACGGAAGTTAAAAGGACAAAAGGAGCAGCGTTCTTTAGACAAGCGTGGCGTGGAATTTGTCAATTCAATCGCAGGCGAATTATTAGGTAAGCTGTATGTTAAAGAAAACTTCCCGCCAAAGGCAAAAGCTGAAGCTGAAGAACTTGTCAGCTATCTCGTCACAGCTTTTGGGCAGCATATCAAAGACCTGACTTGGATGTCGGATGATACGAAGGAAAAGGCATTGGAAAAACTGGCTAAGTTTAAGGTAAAAATTGGCTATCCGGATAAATGGAAAGATTACAGCAAACTTGAAGTGGGTACATCGCTGTTTGAAAATGTACTAGCGTCGAGCAGATGGGCATTTACTCAAAATTTGGCCAAGCAAGATAAACCGGTGGATAAGTCTGAATGGGGGATGACTCCGCAGACTGTAAATGCTTATTATAGCCCTTTGTTTAATGAGATTGTCTTTCCTGCAGCTATTCTTCAACCGCCGTTCTATGATTACAAAGCTGACGCCGCCGTTAATTTTGGTGGTATTGGCGCCGTAATTGGTCATGAATTATCGCATGGGTTTGACGATCAGGGCGCCAAATATGATGGAAATGGAAACCTAAACAACTGGTGGAGTGACAGTGATAAGGCAAAATTTGAAGCGGCAGCTGATGCTTTGGTTCGCCAATTTGAGTCATATGAGCCGGTACCGGGTGTTTTTGTAAATGGTCGTTTCACATTAGGTGAGAATATTGGCGATTTAGGAGGTTCGTCAGTTGCTTTTGATGCTCTGCAACTTTACCTGAAAGATAAGGGAAATCCCGGATTGATCGATGGCTTTACGCAGGATCAACGCTTTTTCCTTTCCTGGGCAACTATTTGGAGAACCAAGACTACGGACGAATTTGTGGTCAATCAAGTGAAAACTGATCCACATTCTCCGGCACAGTACCGTGCATTTGCTCCGATCATTAACCTCGATGCTTTCCATAAGGCTTTTAATACGAAGAACGGAGATAAAATGTTTGTTCCGGTGGATAAACGTATCAAAATTTGGTAGGTTATCAAT
>DKIT01000197.1:0-614 GCA_002454415.1 Sphingobacterium sp. UBA6711 | reverse complement strand
GTCCGCCTGTAAAATTTAGCATGGCATAAGAGCTGGCACATAAAAATGTTCCAAAGACGAGGGTGCTAATTAACGAGAACCTCTTCTCAGCGATATGGACAATAAACATCTCCAACAATACAATAACGAAACCACTCCAACCGAGTAGAAATCCGATTTGATGGTCGTTCAAATGATGAACTTCACGGTAGAATATTGGTAAGGTCGTAATCAACTGAAAGAAACAAAATGAGAAAATGCAACAAAAGACATTGAACAATACAAATGGTAGATCGGTATAGGGATTCCGTGCTTTTTTAGGCGATTCGTTTTCAGGTGTAACTTCTTTTTGTGATTTGATATTGCTTCTTTTTTCCCGTTTATGAAAAAAGACAAAGAAAATCACTGCAGCGCAGAGGACGGCAAAGGAATTGCCATAAAAGATCCAATTGAAGGAAATGGTAGCCAGAAATCCAGCAACCGCTGGACCGATTGAAAATCCCAAATTTATGGCTAAACGATTTAAAGAAAAAGCACGTGTGATGTTTTCTGGTTTAGCATAGCTTGCTACGGAAACTGAATTTGCTGGTCTAAACGCATCAAAGATTAAACTTAACGTAAAAATCATGATAGAT
>DKIT01000185.1:191-40762 GCA_002454415.1 Sphingobacterium sp. UBA6711 | reverse complement strand
ATATTGCTCATAGGACTTGCTTTTATAGTTTCAGGAAAATTTATGGCATGCCAAAAATGAAAATCCTGAGCCGCATGAATTAGAAGTCGCGTGATGAAACGGGAGCAATTGTTGTTATTTTTCGCGACGGCACCATAGGGGTATGATCCACGTGTTACCCAATCATCTGCAAAAGCTTTTGCTCGATTAAAATCGACATTTGGGACGACGGTAAAGTAGAGATCACCAAAACCCTGCATAGCATCTTTCATGTTTTCTAGACAATGCATAATTTCCGCGATATTGATAATCTGATATCCGTCGATCTTTGCTTTGATCTGGATATTGAGTCGAGGATCTGACTTCTTTGAGCGTGCTCTGCCATGTCCCCGGGGGGCTATGTATCTTCCAAAATCATAGAAATGAAGTTCGCCTGTAGCTCTTTCAATCAGAATTATGCCTGTATGTCCGACTTTAAAATTAAGATTTTTAACAAGGCCAATCTTTTTAAAAAACATCATCCAAGCTTCATCGCCACGAATAGTTGCATCGGGCCAAGCAAGAATCAAGGCGAGATCCTGGTGTAGGGATGAGGTTTTCATAGTCTCTATTTCGCTGTTACATCATTTAGTATTCTAAAGGAATAATGGGTTCTTTTTTACTTGTCGACATAATCATCATGGTTTGGAATGTTTTTACAAAAGGGATTTTCGAAATTTTTTCCATGATTACGCCTTCGTAGGCTTTAATATCTTTTACGTAAACCTTTAAGATAAAATCGCAATTTCCGGTTACGTGATGGCACTCCGTTACTTCTGGGATCATTTTTACTGCGGCCACAAATTCTGGAATGGCATTATGCGTATGAAAGTCTAGCGAGATTTGGATAAATGATTTAATTCCAAGTCCCAGCTTTTCTTCGTCCACAAAAGCATGATAACTTTTAATAAAACCTGAGTTTTCCAGTTTTCGTACGCGCTCTAAAGTTGGTGCAGGAGATAGTCCGATGCTTGATGCAAGTTGCAAATTAGTTATACGACCATTCTCTTGTAATAGTTTAAGAATTTTTAAATCTGTTTTATCCGGTGCAAAGGGCATATCTTAAGTCTTAATAATCAATAGTATTTGTAAATATACAAAATTATATTTGGAAATTTAAAAATATACAAAATTATTGATGATTAATAGATTTTAACTATATTTATCTTTATTTATTATTGTTTTTATTGATGTAAAATCATTTGACTGTCATAATCAGTTGAAATGTGCTGATTTTAATGAAATGAAGTGATAAAAGTCATTTTTTTATTAAAATACCTTTGTAGCGCAGTATAAAATGCTGTTTTATTGGCTTTGAAATTGTAACTTTGCAGTTCGATAGTAGCGGAGGTAAAGCCCTCCCAAATTAGTTAAACCGTGAGAGCGCAATATGAGTACTAAAGACGACGATTTGTTAAAAGAGCTGGAGCTCGAAGAATATAAATACGGGTTCACGACAGATATCGAAATGGAAATTGCAGCCAAAGGCCTCACTGAGGATACGGTTCGTTTTATTTCGGCAAAAAAAAATGAACCAGAATGGCTATTGGAATGGAGATTAAAAGCTTTTCGTCATTTCTTGACGTTAAAAATGCCTACTTGGCAAAATTTTAAAGCTCCTGAAATTGATTTTCAAGAGATTTCCTACTATGCGGCCCCAAAGGCAAAACCACAGCTCAATTCCATGGATGAGGTTGATCCGGAATTGATTGCTACCTTTGAAAAATTGGGTATTCCCTTGGACGAGCAAAAACTTTTAGCTGGCGTTGTAGCAGTAGATGCTGTTTTTGACTCTGTATCTGTCAAAACAACGTTTCGGGAGAAATTAAAAGAACAGGGAGTGATTTTTTGTTCATTTGGCGAAGCCGTACAAGAACATCCTGACCTAGTGAAAAAATATTTAGGAACAATTGTTCCGCAGACAGATAATATTTATGCCGCGTTAAATTCGGCTGTATTCTCCGATGGGTCATTTGTTTATGTTCCAAAAGGTGTTAAATGTCCAATGGAATTATCTACTTATTTCCGTATTAATGCACAGAATACAGGGCAATTCGAACGTACATTGATCGTTGCGGATGAAGGGGCATATGTTTCTTATTTGGAAGGATGTACTGCACCGATGCGTGATGAAAATCAACTACATGCTGCTGTAGTTGAATTGATCGCTGAACGTGATGCAGAAATTAAGTACTCAACTGTACAGAACTGGTACCCCGGTGATAAAGATGGAAAAGGTGGGATTTACAATTTTGTAACTAAACGTGGAATCTGTAAAGGAGATAACAGTAAAATTTCTTGGACGCAAGTGGAAACTGGTTCTGCAATTACATGGAAATATCCGGGTGTCATCTTAAAAGGCGATAATTCTATAGGAGAGTTTTATTCGGTAGCCATGACACGTAATTATCAGGTTGCTGATACAGGAACTAAAATGGTTCACTTAGGTAAAAATACCAAATCTAAAATTGTCTCTAAGGGTATTTCTGCAGGAAAGAGCCATAACAGCTACAGAGGTTTGGTGAAAATCGGGCCGAATGCGGACAACTCACGTAACTTTACGCAATGTGACTCCTTATTGATCGGAGATAAATGTGGAGCTCATACATTCCCTTATATTGAGAACAGAAATAAGACGGCCAAATTGGAACATGAGGCAACGACTTCGAAAATTGGTGAAGATCAAGTGTTCTATTTGAATCAACGTGGTATAGACTCCGAAAAAGCGGTCGGTTTGATTGTTAACGGTTATGCCAAGGAGGTCTTAAATCAGTTGCCAATGGAGTTTGCGGTAGAGGCTCAAAAATTATTGGCAATTTCATTAGAAGGTTCAGTAGGATAGGTAAAAAATAATTGGGGTGCTCTCATGATAGATAGACACTACCCGATACTCAATACGAATAAAATGTTAAGCATTAAAAATTTACATGCGTCTGTAGAAGACAAACAAATATTAAAGGGGTTAAACCTAGAGGTGAAAGCAGGAGAAGTCCATGCGATTATGGGACCTAATGGTGCTGGTAAGAGTACTTTGGGGAATGTATTAGCTGGGCGTGAGTCATATGAAGTAAGTGAAGGTTCTGCATTATTGGACAATGTAGACTTATTGGACCTTTCTCCTGAAGATCGCGCCCGCGAAGGTCTTTTCTTGGCATTTCAATATCCCGTTGAGATTCCTGGAGTTTCGAATATCAACTTCTTGAAAACAGCTGTAAATGATATTCGTGAATATAAAGGACTTCCACCGATGGAAGCTAAAGAGTTTTTGCAGATGGTGAAAGATAAGCAAAAGCTTGTCGAATTCTCGGCAAATTTGGCTAACCGTTCTCTGAATGAAGGGTTTTCAGGTGGTGAAAAAAAACGTAACGAAATTTTTCAATTGGCCATGCTGAATCCAAAATTGTCTATTTTGGATGAAACAGATTCTGGGCTGGATATTGATGCACTTCGTATTGTTGCAAACGGCGTGAATCAATTGCGTTCAAAAGACAATGCTTTTATTGTTATCACACACTATCAGCGTTTGTTGGATTATATCGTTCCAGATTTTGTTCACGTTTTGTACAATGGTCGTATCGTGAAATCCGGACCTAAAGAATTAGCTTTAGAGCTCGAAGAAAAAGGATACGATTGGTTAAAAGAATATGATACACAAAACGCCTAATCTTTTACCTAAGTAAAGAGGATTAGAAGAGAATTTTGGCGATTTGATTAAAAAATAACATGAGTACATTAGTTTCAGAATCATTACTTCAACAAGTGTTGGGAGCTTTCAAAGAGCAAGGCGTTTCAGAAGAACCTTCGTTTTTTGTTGAGGCCCGCCAACTTGCATTCGAGCGCTTCGAAGCAGCAGGCTTCCCTACCGTTAAGAATGAAGAATGGAAATATACAAACATCCACAGTATTATCAATAAGCCGTATGCGCTTGATGTAGATGTGGATATCGAAGGCTTAGACTTTAGTGCAGGAGAGATCCCGCATTTGGATGCTTATCGCATCATTCTGGTAAATGGTCAATATGTGTTGGCTGTAAGTGAATTGGAAAATGTAAAAGGACTTTCTGTTGTCCCAATGGATGAGGCCGTTTCGGAGCCTACTTTTGAAGCACATTTTGCTAAATATGCGGATAAGTCAGACAATATTATGGTGGCTTTGAATACAGCTGCTTTTACAAATGGTGTTTTTATTCATTTGAAAAAGGGTATTGTACTCGATAAGCCATTGCAGATTATTCATGTCGCAACGGGTAAAGAAGATTTCTTTGCACAAACGCGTAATTTAATCGTTGTCGAGCCGAATGCAGAGCTTGAATTGATTGAAAGTTTTATTACTGCTGATGGGGCGGCAAACAATGTGCACAATAAGGTGTCAGAGATCGTTGTGAAAGAGAACGCTAAAGTGCAACATTATTATTTGCAGCTAGCCGAATCTGTCAGCCGTTATTTCAATCATACAGAAGTATACCAAGAGAAATATAGCCTTTATAATAATTACAATTGTAATTTCCCAGGGGCATCTTTTATTCGTAATAATATCAATGTTCGCTTGGATGCAGAAAATGTGGAAAGCCATTTATATGGGATTAACTTAACCGCAGGTGATCAATTGGTAGATAATCATACAATAGTAGATCATCTTAAACCACATTGTGAGTCTTACGAGTGGTATAAGAATATCACACAAGATAAATCTACAGCGGTTTTTAATGGTAAAATCTTCGTTCGTGAAGATGCTCAAAAAACAAATGCTTTTCAACAGAACAATAATATGTTGATGTCAGATGATTCGGCGGTTTATTCTAAACCCCAATTGGAGATTTTTGCGGATGACGTAAAATGTTCACACGGATGTACCATAGGTCAGTTTGATAATGAAGCTCTATTTTATTTGAGAGCTAGAGGAATTGGTGAAGAGTCCGCTCGTATCCTTCTGGTACATGCTTTTGCATTTGATGTAACAACTCGCTTCTCTAATGAGGTTGTTCGCAAATATGTTGAAGAACTGGTTGAAGAAAGTCTGAGAACAAATTAAATCCATACGGATTGTATATCTTTTAAATTTGGCGTCTACCTTTTTGGTGGGCGCCTTTTTTTATAGTTTCTTTTTCTGAAAATGGTATTGACATTTAATTACCCATTGTTTGTCGTATGATCTGAAAATCAGTTTCCTGGAAATGGCCCCAAGTCGTACTTTATTTATCTTATCTTGATTGCGTATAAATGGCGTTCGATAAGTTTTTGGACCAGGCTAATTCTTGGCAGAAGCCAAGCCGAAAGTAAATACTATACTTATTGATACCCGAAGGACCTTTAGAATATACCTGATCTAAATCATCAGAATAAATATTAGAAATTAATATATACTAACTTCTGCCGAATAACAATATTCAATCAATTTTTAGACAGTGTTCGTTCATTAATTGTTTAGTCTTTACTGAATAATCACTGAACAAGCACTGAACGAGCACTGAACAAGTGCTGTCGAAATGCCTAATGTGGTTGTTATTTGATCCTAAATTTTCTTGTCGAACTAATTGATCATCCTAACGTTTGTAATACTATGTTTATGTTATGGTCAGACCTCTTTGTCTGGTTATATTGTGAGATATTATTGCTCGGGTGATAGTCTTTATTGCAGGACTAAAGGGTTGAAATAAAAGAATCAAAGTCAATAATGGTTTAAAAGAAAAAAGCTTCCAGAATTTGGAAGCTTTTAGAGCGAAAGACGAGATTCGAACTCGCGACCCCAACCTTGGCAAGGTTGTGCTCTACCAACTGAGCTACTTTCGCGTTGATGCTACAAAAGTAAGGCAATTATTCGTATTCTGCAAGAGAAAAAACAAAAATTGTTAAGTTAAATCGATTGCATCAACACAGTTAATGCCATCTATTGCCGCTGAAATAATGCCGCCAGCATAGCCTGCTCCTTCGCCACAAGGATAAAGTCCTTTGACCTGAGGGTGTTGTAAGTCTTCCTTGTTTCTCGGAATGCGAATTGGTGAAGAGGTGCGGGACTCTACGCCTACCAAAATAGCTTCGTTAGTATAGTAACCTTTCATCTTTTTTCCAAAGATTGGTAATGCTCCACGCAATGCTTCATGGACAAAAGTAGGTAAAACCTCGTTGAGATCTGCGGATGATGTCCCTGGTTTATATGAATTTTCTGGTAAATCCATGGAAATTCGGCCTTCTACAAAATCTACCATACGTTGTGCTGGGGCGACAAGATTCCCTCCACCAACAGCAAATGCTTTACGTTCTATTTCTTTTTGGAAATTGAGTAATGCAAAGGGATCCTTTAGTGCATTGGGGACGTCTTCGAGATTAATCTGGATTACCGTTCCTGAATTTGCATGCGGATTGTTTCGTTTGGATGGGGACCATCCATTGACGACTATTTCATCCAAATCTGTCGCGCAGGGTGCTATTACTCCTCCCGGGCACATGCAAAAGGAGAATACACCACGGTCGTTCACTTGTTCTACCAAACTGTAATAAGCTGGAGGTAGGTGTTCACTCCTTACCTGACAGTGGTACTGAGCCTGATCAATAATCGCCTGCGGATGTTCGATACGGACTCCCAATGCAAAAGCTTTAGCCTCAATAAGCCAATTGTGCCGATGGAAAAGTTCAAAAATATCCCTCGCAGAGTGGCCTGTAGCAACAATGACGTGATCGGCCTTGATTTCTTCACCATTAGCTAACTTCACACCACGAACTTGCCCAAAAGATTCCAAAATATCGTCTACGCGTTGGTCAAAGTGAAATTCACCACCAAATTCTAAGACACTTTCACGCATCGCCTCGATAATATGTGGTAGTTTGTTTGTACCAATATGTGGACGGGCATTTACTAGAATATCTGTCGTGGCTCCATGGGATACGAAGAGTTTGAGTACTTTATCTACGTCCCCTCTTTTGTTGGATCGCGTATATAATTTTCCGTCGGAATAGGTGCCAGCTCCACCTTCACCAAAACAATAGTTTGACTCGGGGTTTACAATTCCTCCCCTGTTCAGTTTTGCAAGATCTCGTCTACGGTCTTGCACCCGTTTACCTCGCTCGATTACAATTGGTTTGAGCCCACGTTCGATGCAACGAATAGCGGCAAATATGCCTGCAGGACCAGCGCCGATTATAATAACAGCTTTGCCATCTTTGACAGATCTAAAGTTATTTTCATATATATCTGGAACAGGAATTTCGTCGATGTAATAAATGACACGAGCCCGGTAGACAACCTGCTTTCCACGGGCGTCGATAGAACGTTTCCGGATCTTATAGCCTTTGACTTGTTGAGGATTTAGCCTAAGTGCTTTAATACCTTGTTGTATGATATGTTGTTCGTCCTCAATTCGCTCTGGAAGTATGGCAATTTCAATTTCTTTTTGCATAGAATAAGGGCTGGGTTTTTATCCCAAAACCGAGACAAAGTTAAGTATAATTGGTTATTTGAAGATTTGGAAATAAAAATATTCTTATCTTAGTGATAGCTTGGTATATGCTTTGATAGTGTAACCGTATAAATTGAATAGTATTTAATTCTTTGAACAATGAAAATTAAAAGATTTTTGGTCGCCCTATGTGGTTTGTTTGCGTTGGTATCATTAAACTCATGTGGCTATAATACAATGGTCTCACAGGATGAGAATGTTAAAGGAAAGTGGGCGCAAGTAGAGAATGCCTATCAGCGCCGTGCAGATTTGGTTCCCAACCTGGTTAATACCGTAAAGGGTGCTGCTAAACATGAAGAGAGTACATTGACTGCTGTCGTTGAGGCTAGAGCAAAAGCAACTTCCGTAACGATTAATGCTGACGATTTGTCTGAAGAAAATATTGCAAAATTTCAAAAAGTTCAAGATCAATTCAGTGGATCTTTAAGCAGACTTCTGGCTTCTGTGGAGGCTTATCCAGACTTGAAGGCAAATCAGAACTTTTTGGAACTGCAAGCGCAGTTGGAAGGTACTGAAAACCGTATTTCAACTGAGCGTAGGTCATATAACGAGGCCGTACAGCAATACAATACAACTGTCAGGAGCTTTCCAAATAATCTAATGGCAGGCATGTTTGGATTTAAAGCGAAAGGTACATTTACAGCTGCACCTGGATCAGATAAGGCTCCAACAGTATCATTCTAATAACAATTCGTTAGCAATGAATGGAATGATGGATGATGCGGCTTTCATGTAGGCCCATCATCCATTTTTTTTATCTTCTTTTAATTAATATAAGCACCTTATCTATTGAATCATTTTTGCTGATTAACATACAGATAAAGGGGCGCATGGAAAAGTAAATTATGGCTTTAAATTCAGAAGAACAGGAAAAAATCGTTCACGCCATTAATGTGGCTGAAAATGAAACGTCAGGAGAAATTCGTGTAGTTATTGAAAATCATTGTCCTGGTGAGGTACAAGACCGCGCAACATACTATTTCTCCAAATTGGGGATGCATAAAACGACTTTAAAAAATGGCGTACTTATCTACATTGCGTTAGAAGATCATAAATTTTCTATTATAGGAGATAAAGGAATACACCAACGAGTGGCAAGTGATTTTTGGAATTGTACAAAAGAACTGATGGTTGCTGACTTTCGAATGAATCATATTGTTGAAGGTTTGGTCAAAGGGATTGAGCATGCAGGCAGGCAATTGGCGAAGTTTTTTCCACGTGAACATGATGATATCAATGAACTGCCTAATGATATCGTTTTTGGTGATCGATAACTTGTTCAAGTTCAAAAATGGCTGTAATGATCTAATCAAATATGCACCAACATTTGATTATTAGACAGCATATACCAAAATAGTACACATACCGCATAGAAGGCATTTTAAATGCCTGAATTAATTAAGTGGTGAACAAATTTTAGATAAATGAAATTTATATTGAGATTATTTTCTTGGATTCGCATACCAGCTATGGCGCTTTTACTTTGTATAGTATCCTTTGCCACAGTTTTGGGACAAGATTTTCCAGAAACATCAAATAGGCTTGTCAATGATTACACGAATACATTAACAGCAGGTCNNGAAAAAAAGCTCCTTGCATTTGAAGATTCTACTTCAACCCAAATTGCAGTGGTGATAATGACTTCAACAGGAAGTTATGATATTTCAGATTATGCTGTTCGTTTAGCGAAAAAGTGGGGTGTAGGCAACAAAAAGTACAATAATGGTATTTTGTTATTGGTGGCTTTGGGCGACCGTGCCGTGACTATCCAAACTGGATACGGGATCGAAGGAGCGGTGCCAGATGCTATCGCCTATCGTATTATTGAAAATGATGTCAAACCCGCTTTTCGCGAAGGAGACTACTATAAAGGAGTAGACAATGCTACAAATTCTTTGATATCCTATGCAAAAGGAGAGTATAAAGCGGATCCTAAGCAACCAAAAGGGAGCGGATCGGGCTCGATTATGTTCGTTATCATTATTGTTATATTTCTTATTGTTATTTTCTCTAATCGTGGCGGCGGCGGAAAAGGTGGAGGACGCGTCATGAATGGCCGTGGAGCATCCGACATCTTTTGGTGGACATTGCTTAATAGCCTCGGCGGCGGCGGCGGAAGAGGTAGCGGCGGCGGGTTTGGCGGTGGATCAGGTGGTGGTTTCGGTGGCTTTGGTGGCGGAGATTTTGGTGGTGGCGGAGCCTCTGGACGTTGGTAACATCTTTGCTAAATAATGTTAAATAGAGCGACAGTGCGAGGGAATTGTTTTACATTTATGGGAAGTATATAATTATGAAAAAGGGAATATTATTGGGTTTAAGCTTTTTACCAGCCTTACTAATGGCACAAGAAAGCTATACAGTGACAGGAAAAGTGAACACAACCTCAGATAAGGCTAAAGTGTTTATGCAGTATGCTAACAATGGGACTCGTCAATTAGATTCTGTAGCTGTCGTAAAAGGTGAATTTAAGTTTAACGGACAGGTGGCTTCTCCTACGAAAGGGATCATGATCTATTCACCAGAAGGTCTAACGTTTGCCGAGCTAAGAAATGGGCAGAAACAACCCGAGACTGCACAATTATATTTGTCCAAAGGTGTGATCAAGGTTGATGCAACAAAAGGATTTAAAGACGCAACGATTAGTGGTACAGCGCTGAATGACGACCTTACACAATATAAGGCATTCGTAAAACCATACGCAGATGCGTTTGAAGGGTTAAACCAGCAATACTATGCGGCTTCAGAAGAGCAAAAGCAAGATCCTAAATTTATTGAAGGCTTACAAAAACAAGCCGGAGAGATTTCTGAGAAAATGGAAAAGGCCGATGCAGAGTTTATCAATAAAAATCCAAAAAGCTGGTATACACTGGATTTGTTGTCTGAGAATGTAAGTGGTGAGAACGTAAATGAATATGTAACAGCATTTGAAAAATTNNGAAAAATTGACTCCCGAGCTAAAAAATTCTGAAAAAGGGAAGGAGCTAGCCGAGCGCATCCAGAAATTGAGAGCCGTAGCTGTTGGTTCTGTTGCTCCAGATTTTACTTTGCCAGATACAACAGGGAAAAATATCTCTTTATCGTCCTTACGCGGTAAATATGTATTATTGGATTTTTGGGCGAGCTGGTGTGGACCTTGTCGTCATGAGAATCCGAATGTTGTTGCTGCATTCAATAAGTTCAAAGATAAAGGGTTTACGGTATTCGGTGTTTCTTTAGATAATCCAGGTAAAAAGGATGCGTGGTTGAAAGCGATACATGATGATAATTTACAACAATGGCCACATGTTTCCGATTTACAGGGGTGGAAGTCAGCTCCTGTTAAATTGTATGAGGTGCGCGGAATTCCACAGAATTTCTTGATTGATCCTTCTGGAAAAATTGTTGCTTCGAATCTAAGGGGTGAAGCTTTAGATGCTAAGCTGGCAGAACTATTAAAATAACTGATTCTTTAACTCCAATAGACTTTAAAATAGACCCCTAACTGGAATTACTATATATGGGTAATCCAGTTAGGGGTTTTTAATTTACAGCTACGTATGGTTTTTATTTTGAGTGAAGTTTCTTCGGGCTAACTGATCATTCAATGAATTTACTAACTTCGTCTTTGTATTATCTTCTATGATCATGCAATACTCCATTAACATAATTTGATTTAAGATACGCTTAAGCCAAATGGCTCTCGCAAGCTGGGATAGCCTCGCTTTAATATATTTAATAGATGAATAGACAAATTATTTGGGTTGTAATTACCTGTGTTTTGGTTGCTTCTTGCGGTGGTGAGAAAGAAAATGGTATTCCCGTTGTGAATTTAGAGGCTTTAAACGCAATTCCTTTAGATCACAGGATCGATCAGTTAGCTAAGGATACGACATTTATTGACGTCACGCTTCCTCCCCATGCTAGAATCGATCAGTTGACTCAAAAAGAATTGGGTTTATTGAAAGCAGCAGCATACCGTTTTTACCACCATGTAACATTAGAAAACAATCAGTATCGAATTGATATCAAAGATCCTAAGACGCTACATATTTCTGAACAGGTGATCAAAGCTTATGAGCAAGCTATCAACAATACGAATCATTTTGCTGATTCAATGTCTAAAGTCGGACAAAATATTGAGTTACCTGCTGTAGATGAGGAGTATCTGAGCAAACTGTTGCAATAGTTTGTAGGAGGGATGAGGGTAATATAAAAAAAGGAGCGAACAGATAGATGCTGTTCACTCCTTTTTTGTATTTTGTTGAGCTTCCTAGAGAATCTTATAGGGAGAGAATCTCAATGATTCGAAGTAGGTCTTCATTCATTTTCACATGATGTTTAATTGCACTTTTAAATGGCGTGAATCTCACTTCACTGCAAATTAGTCCTGCCATTTCACCTCTACGGCCTTTAAGTAATGCTTCCACTGCGGCGACACCAAGCCTACTTGCTAATACTCGGTCCATACATGTTGGACTTCCTCCGCGTTGTATATGGCCTAAAATAGATAGTCTGACATCGTAATGTGGAAAGTTTTCCTTGATTTTTTCAGAAACGACCATACCGCCTTCTTTATCTCCTTCGGCTACGATAATGATACGTGAAGATTTATTCTTACGTGTCTTGTCGAGTCTTTTCATGATGGCATCATAGTCAACTTCAAATTCTGGAACTAAGACTGCTTCTGCCCCTGTACTGATTCCTGAGCGCACGGCTATAAGACCAGAATCTCTGCCCATCACTTCAATGACAAAAAGTCTGTCATGGGATTCTGCGGTATCTCGAATTTTGTCTACTGCTTGAATAACCGTGTTAATCGCTGTATCATAACCAATGGTAAAATCTGTTCCAGCCAAATCGTTATCAATTGTACCTGGAAGACCTATGATGGGGAAATCAAACTCTTCAATAAATTTTGAGGCACCTGTGAATGTACCGTCACCACCGATGACAACCATAGCATCAATACCGTGGCTACGTAAATTTTCATAAGCTTGTTTACGCCCTTCAACAGTTTTGAATGCTTCACTACGAGCGGTTTTTAAGATGGTCCCCCCTCGCTGAATGATATTGGCTACAGATTTGGCGTCCATTGGAATGATTTCGCCATTAACTAAACCATCATAACCCCGGCGTACACCAAATACTTCAAGATTATTATAGATACCCGCTCTAACAACAGCGCGGATACCAGCATTCATTCCTGGAGCATCTCCCCCAGATGTCAAAACGGCAATTTTTTTAATGTTACTCATACGTACCCAAACTTAGTTATTTTTAAGTTTATATACAATTATATTTCCGGTATTAAAACGCTATAATGAGATGATTAAGAACAATTAGTGGCATTTTAATGTGTAATTTATCTAACTTTCAACGAAAGATAATGTAAATTTAATAATTGCTCCAATACCCATCTTAAGGGTGTTTTATTTTTTCGCTTTAAAGGCATCTATCCCGCTTTGTAAAAAAGCGATATATTCAGCAATGTTGTAATTAGCACCTGTTTTAGGTACCAGTACTGTTCCTGACCCGTCCACGATGACATAGAGGGGCTGTGAATTGCTATCGAATGTAGATGCTTGAAAGTCACTATTTTTATTGCCTATTGTTTTAATTTTCTTACCACTATAATCAGAAACAAATTGTTCGTTAATTGGCAGTTCTGTTTTATCATCAACAAACAATTCAGCCATAATAAATTGTTCTTTCAATAATTTTGCAACAGCGGGATCAGACCATACATTTGCCTCCATTTTACGACAGTTGACACAATTCCATCCCGTAAAATCGATTAATACAGGTTTATTCTGTTCTTTGGAAGCCGCTAATGCTTCATCGTAATCGTAGTATGGATCAAATCCTTTTGGCGTACCGCGTTCATGGAAAATTTCAGCATATTTTTTGACTTTACCATCACTATGTGTCGGTGCTCCGGTGGCGATGCCAGCTGATAGATCGAAATCTTGCGTGGCCGAAGGGGGCAAGAACGCTGAAATAGATTTTAAAGGCGCCCCCCAAAGACCGGGGATCATATACACAACGAAAGAGAATACAATAACAGCTAAAATAGTCCGAGGCACAGATAGGAATTTTAGATCACTATCGTGGGAAAATTTAATTTTACCAATAAGGTATAAACCCATTAGGCCGAAAATAGCAATCCATAGGGATAAGAATACTTCTCTGTCCAACCAGTTCCAATGATAAGCAAGATCTACATTGGATAGAAATTTTAAAGCTAATGCAAGTTCTAAAAAACCAAGAACTACCTTCACCGAGTTGAGCCATCCGCCTGATTTTGGTAAGGATTTTAGCATAGAAGGGAACATGGCGAACAAACCAAAAGGAATAGCTAGGGCTATGGAGAAACCGAGCATTCCTATCGCAGGACCTAACCGTTCTCCTTTTGAAGCTGCTTCAACCAACAATGTGCCTATGATGGGCCCGGTACAGGAGAAAGAGACCAATGAAAGGCTAAATGCCATAAAGAAAAGGCCTATCAATCCGCCTTTGTCTGATTTTGCATCCATTTTATTGACGAAAGAGCTTGGTAAAGTAATTTCAAATGCACCGAAAAATGATGCTGCAAAAACAACCAATAAAAGGAAAAACAAAAAATTAAATATACCATTCGTGGACAAGGCATTCAGCGCATCTGAGCCAAATGCAATGGTGATTACCATTCCCAGAGCAACATAGATTACAATAATAAAAAGTCCATAGAGTAAAGCTTTACTGATGCCGCTGGCACGGCTTCCTGATTGCTTGGTAAAATAACTTACTGTTAATGGAAGCATTGGGAATATACATGGCATCAAAAGCGCGGCAAAACCTCCCACTAGTCCCGCAATAAAGATGCTCCAAAGGGATTTTTTTCCTGTTTCGTGTTCACTAGAGGGGGTCGTTGTTTTCGCCGTAGCGATCTTACTGCTGTCCTGACTTACGATTGTGTCGGGCGATGTTGTGAAATTTAGATCTTCGGGTACTGCTTCGACTGTTGTAGAAGTATCCGGAGATGTTTCAAATTGGAGCCCTTCAGTACTGCTTAGGCTATCTTGTGCAGACGCAAAAGTAGTTGTCGTTAAAGAAAGACTGAAAAAAGTAATTACAAGTAGAATGAATGTGTTTTTTAACATGCGTACGTATTTCTGATGTTATTTTCAAAAATAAAAAAAGGCGATGAGAATCGCCTTATTAATTTATCCGTGTAGAATCATTTTTACTATTTGATTGTCACAGCAAAAGCATATTCATCGGGAGGAAGACATTGTGAAGCATCACATGCTTGCCATTCGACAGTGCCTTTTACGGTTGTTGCTCCTTTATTTAAGGCTACTTTTTGTTGGAAAATTACTTCGTTTGTGAAATAACCTACATCCATTTTAAACACTTCCTCATGTTTCACTTTCGGTTTCGGTTCAGCAGTCTTTCCCACTAATGTGTAGTCAGTGGCTTTGGTAAAATTGAAAGAAGTAGGAATAGGACCACCATCTTTTAAGTTTTGTGAATAAATGTGCCATCCATTCTGGATTGTCGCCTTTACATATACGATGGCTTCCTTGTTATTCAGTTTTTTACTCGCCACTGTCCATTTTACAGGTTTGTGAATTTGAGCGAAGGCTCCTGTAACTGCAAAAATTACAGCAGTTATTAATAATACTAATTTTTTCATCCGAATTTAATTTTTTCTTTCCTTTGTCTTGTAGTGATGCAACTTATTATCCTTTGATTGTTAGTGTGTGTAAAGGTTTAATCATGCTACAAGACAAATTTAGAATAATCGTTTGACAATTTTAGAAGGCCCTATCTTTTTTTTGTAAAGATTAAGTGATGTCATGTGTGATTTCCTTGATATTAAATTCTTGAAGAGTCTTGTCTATAAGGACGTTGAGCTTTCCGTCGATAGATACTTTTTGAATGACACCCATTTTTTTTTCTCCAGCGATAAAAAATGGTTTTTCTTGGCCTTTCCAAAATAACAATTCGTTGTAATGGTTTAGCTGATATTGCCAGCCTTTGTCGAAAAGGGTCTGATATTCTTGCTGAATGTATTGGAACAGGTCGTATGCGACGTCCTTGATGACGTAATCTTGCCTATTTGTTAACGATGCTAAAGAAGTTATTGTTATCGCCGTGTCAAAATTGACTTGATTAATATTTACACCAATTCCTACAATTGACGCTTCTATTTTACTTCCTTTTAATTTATTTTCTATTAAAATTCCTGTTATTTTCCTTGAGTCAACGTAAATATCATTAGGCCATTTAACAGTGACTTGTTGGTTAACTTTACTTTTTAACCAGTTTACAGTTGCTATTGCGATTGTTGCCGACAACGCAAATTGATGCTCTACTGACAGGAAGTGAGGTTTTAAGAGAATAGATGTTGTTAGATTTTTACCAGGTTCGCTTACCCATAAGCGGCCTCGTTGACCTTTACCCTGGTATTGATCTTCTGCTAAAATGGCAGTGCCCTCAGCTAGTGGCTTGAAATTTGACAATAATTCTCTTAAGTAATCGTTTGTAGAGGCGACTTTGTCAAGATATATTGTATTTTGACCAATGATAAGTCCCGAAATATTGTTATTTTGCAAACTGAAAGTATTAAATAAATATTAAGTCAAAACTATCATATTTTTTAATGAGTAAAAATAAAAGTTCAGAATTGTCCCAACGTCTATCAGAAATTATCGTCCATGGTATGCAGGAAAAGAAAGCAAACGAGATTGTTCGTTTGGATTTAAGAGATCTTCACAGTTCTGTTTCTGATTATTTTGTGATTTGTCATGCTGATTCCAACATTCAAGTGAATGCGATTGCGAAGAGTGTGGAAGAGGAAGTCTATAAAGCTTTTGGTCAAGAACCCCAATATAAAGAAGGGCAATCAAATGGAGAGTGGTTGATTTTGGATTTTGTGGATGTGGTTGTGCATATCTTTAAGACTGAAAAAAGAGCGCACTATGGTATTGAAGATTTGTGGGGAGATGCACAGGTTCAGCATTTCCAGAGTGCTTAAGTGTTCTTAATTTAACTATTTTATAAAGAAAATATAATTACGATATAATGAAAAAAATCCCGAGTAGTAAGGTAAGCCCAAAACCGCCGAAATTTAATTTTGTGTGGCTGATGATTGCCATGTTTTTAGGTTTTTTTGCCTTACAATACGTTTTTGGAGAAAACCCGGCTAAGGAAGTTAGCTATAGCGATTTTGAAACCCGAATGTTGAATACCGGTTCTGTGGAACGTCTGGTCGCCTATAAGAAAAATGATCTTGTTGAGGTAGAAGTGTATCTTAAAAAGGGCTGGAAAGATAATCCTAACTTTAAGGATGTCAATAAAAATAATGACGCTATTCCAAGTTTATCAGGACAGGAAAGCGTTGGCCCTCAATATATTTTTAAAGATGCATCTCCTGACGTTTTAGAAAAAAAGTTGGCGGCTTCGCAGGCTGAGCTAGCTCCAGGTACACCAAAGGTTCAATTAACTTATGATGATCGCTCGAATCCATGGGCAAGTTGGTTTGTGACATTTATGTTGCCACTATTGGTTTTGGCTGCAATCTGGATTTTTTTGATGCGTCGCATGGGTGGTGGTGCCGGAGGTGGCGGTGGCGCTATCTTTAATATTGGGAAATCAAAGGCACAATTGTTTGATAAGGAATCTCAAATCAATATTACCTTCAATGATGTCGCTGGTTTAGAAGAAGCAAAACAAGAGGTCATGGAAATCGTCGATTTCTTAAAAAATCCGAGAAAGTATACCAACCTAGGTGGTAAAATTCCGAAAGGCGCTTTGCTTGTTGGACCTCCCGGAACAGGTAAGACCTTGTTGGCAAAGGCTGTTGCAGGAGAGGCGCAAGTACCATTTTTCTCCTTATCAGGATCTGACTTTGTCGAAATGTTTGTCGGTGTCGGTGCTTCGCGTGTTCGAGACCTATTTAAACAAGCTAAAGAGAAAGCGCCTTGTATCATCTTTATTGATGAGATCGATGCTATTGGTCGCGCTCGTGGCAAGAATTCTATGATGGGCGGAAACGATGAACGCGAAAATACCCTCAATCAATTGCTGGTTGAAATGGATGGTTTTGGGACGGATTCTGGTGTCATTATCTTGGCCGCAACAAACCGTATAGACGTATTAGATACAGCTCTATTGCGTCCGGGACGTTTCGATCGCCAGATTTCTATAGATAAACCGGATTTGATTGGGCGTGAACAAATTTTTAAAGTACATTTAAAACCTTTGAAATTATCAGCTGAGGTTGATGCGAAAAAATTGTCAGCGCAGACTCCTGGTTTTGCGGGGGCGGAAATTGCCAATGTATGTAATGAAGCCGCTCTTATCGCTGCTCGTAAAAATAAGCCGGAAATTGATATGCAGGATTTTCAAGATGCAGTCGATCGTGTAATCGGTGGTCTTGAGAAAAAGAATAAAATCATATCTCCAGAGGAGAAAAGAATCGTTGCTTATCACGAGGCAGGGCATGCGATTGCTGGGTGGTTTTTGGAACATGCAGATCCTTTGGTGAAGGTATCTATTGTGCCACGTGGTGTTGCGGCTTTAGGTTATGCACAGTATCTCCCTCGTGAGCAGTTCTTATATACAACCGAGCAACTTATCGATAGCTTGTGCATGACGATGGGCGGGCGTGTAGCGGAAGATATTACTTTTGGAAGGATCTCTACTGGAGCTCAAAATGACTTAGAGCGTATAACGCAGCTTTCTTATGCGATGATTGCAATTTATGGTATGAATGATAAAGTAGGGAATGTCTCTTTTAGGGATAGCTCTGAAGCATCTTTCCAAAAACCATATTCTGACAAAACGGCAGAATTGATCGATGCAGAGGTCCGTAATTTAATAACTGATGTTTATGCTCGCACCAAACAATTGTTATTGGATAACCGGGAAGGATTGATAAAAATAGCTGAGAAACTTTTGGAAAAGGAAATTCTTTTTCAATCCGACTTAGAAGAGATATTGGGTAAGCGACCATTCGAAACCAAAACTACTTATGAAGAATTTGTTAACGGTGGAGACGGTGGCGGCGTACCTCAAACAGATTTACCATTGGATGTTCATCCAGATGAGGCGAGTTCACGAAAGGACGATCCTTCGGAAAACTCTTCAAATACTTTAAACTAAATTTAGGTTTTGCAGCGCTGGAGTCATTCAGCGCTGCATTTATATGAATATTACGGCATGAACGTAAAGAATGCGACTGCGAAGGAGGTGATGTTAAAACGTATACGTCAGGCATTGCTGCAAAAAAATGATAATCCACATCCTAATTTTAAAGAGTCACCGCTCTATAAAGAAGAGGATGAATTGGTTGATATCGTTTTTGTTCGTGAGTTGACCGCTGCAGGTGGTAAGTTTCTTTATTGCGACGGTGAAATTGGCCTAATTGAAAATTTGATTTCCTTGACCGAAGTTAATAATATCAAAAATATATATGCATGGGAGCAAGGTATTCAGAATATCCTTAGCCCTTATGGTTTTCCGTTTTTGAAAACAGAGAAGGATTTTGAGTCAGTAAATGCTGGTATAACATCGTGTGAGGCTTTAATTGCTCGTAATGGGAGCATTATGGTCAGTAATGCCAATGCCTCGGGCCGTAGGTTGAGTATATATCCCCCTATTCACATCGTTGTTGCAAAGGCCTCCCAATTGGTGTGGGATGTGAAAGATGCTTTGACTTACGTACAAAAACGCTATGGGCAGGAGATTCCTACGATGATATCAACAATTACCGGTCCTTCCAGAACTGCGGATATTGAAAAGAGATTGGTTTTGGGAGCGCACGGCCCCAAGGAGCTCTATGTTTTACTTCTAGAAGATCGATTCTAACATTTATTATGCTATTATTTTATTTACAACAAACGCCTGTAGCGAGTATTATTTTCTTTTTTACGCTCGTGACCAGCATCTATACCTTTTCACACGAACAGCTTTATGGTAAACTGATGTTGCATCCCTACAGTATTGCACGTAATCAAAAGTTGTATACCATTCTAACCAGTGGTTTTGTGCACAAGGACTGGGGACATTTGTTGTTTAATATGATTACCTTCTACTATTTTGCGTTTGGATTAGAGCAAATGCTAGCCCAGACAAGTTCCTATGGACACCTTCTATTTGCCGTGATTTATATGGGTAGTTTAGTCTTGAGCGATATTCCGACAATCATCCAACAAAAGAACAACCCTGGTTATTTTAGCTTAGGAGCTTCGGGTGCAATTTGTGCGGTCCTATTTAGCTATATTCTTTTTAATCCGAAAATGACAATCGGTGTGATGATGGTTATTCCTATGCCAGCTTATTTATTTGCATTTCTGTTTTTGGGTTATTGTGTATGGGCATCTAAGAAAGCACAGGACGGTATTAACCATGATGCCCATTTTTTCGGTGCATTGTCAGGCTTAATCTTAACAATTATATGTTTCCCCTGGGTGATTAAACATTGTCTGTCTCAGTTCTAAAATTTTCCACCCCAAGTTTCTCTGTCCAAATTTCTGTATTGGATTGCTTCAGCAAGATGGTGGTTTTCTATCCCTTGGCTTTGTTCCATGTCGGCAATTGTACGTGCAACTTTTAATATCCTGTCGTATGCCCTTGCAGATAAACTAAGACGCTCGATTGCGGTTTTCAGTAATTTCATTCCAGATTCACTAATTTGGCAAAGCTCGCGTGTTAACTGTGTGCTCATTTGTGCATTGCAATGAATCTCGGGAAAGGAGTCAAAGCGCTGTTTCTGGATTTGACGCGTTTCAATTACCCGCTTTCGGATCGCGTTGCTATTTTCGGTGGTTCGCGAAGCGCTAAGTTGCTCGAATTGTACAGGAGTAACCTCCACATGTAAATCGATACGATCCAAAAGAGGACCTGATATTTTGCTTAAGTAACGTTGGACGGTATTACTCCCACAGATACATTCTTTTTCAGGGTGATTGAAGTAGCCGCAGGGACAAGGGTTCATGGCTGCTATGAGCATAAAGCTAGCAGGATAATCTACCGTTAGTTTCGCCCTTGATATGGTGATATTACGGGATTCCAAAGGTTGTCGCATAACTTCGAGGACACTTCTCTTAAATTCTGGTAACTCGTCTAAAAATAATACTCCATGATGTGACAATGATATTTCTCCGGGCAACGGATTGGACCCTCCACCGACCATAGCGACATCGGAAATGGTATGATGCGGAGCTCGAAATGGACGGGTTGTCAACAAAGCATCCTTGGATTTCAGGTTTCCAGATACAGAATGTATTTTAGTCGTCTCCAGTGATTCGGTCATATTTAGCGGAGGAAGGATGGTTGGTAATCTTTTTGCTAACATTGTCTTTCCCGCCCCCGGGGGGCCTATTAAAATAAGGTTGTGTCCACCCGCGGCGGCGATCTCCAATGCTCTTTTTATATTTTCCTGCCCTTGTACATCTGCAAAATCAACATGATATGCGTTATTTCCGGAATAGAATAGAGTTTGAATGTCAACTTTCGTTCGTTCAATTTTAATTGTATTATTTAGAAATCCAACAGTTTGAGATAGGTTTTCTACAGCAATTACATCTATACCAGTAACAATAGCAGCCTCTTTTGCATTTTCTTTTGGTAAAATAATTCCCTTAAAGCCATCTGCTAATGCTTGTAGTGTTATTGGCAAGATGCCTCTTATAGGCTTGACACTGCCGTCCAATGATAGTTCACCTATGATGAGGTAGTCTTTTAATAATTTATTAGTTAACTGTCCAGATGATGCCAATATGCCAATAGCGATTGAAAGGTCGTAACTTGAACCCTCTTTTCGAATGTCTGCAGGTGCCAAGTTGACAACGATCTTTTGTCGTGGCATGTGAAGTTGACAGGAAGTAATGGCACTTTCAACTCGTCGTAAGCTTTCTTTGACTGCGTTGTCAGGAAGTCCTACAATGTAATAATGTAATCCGGTAGATACCACTACCTCAACAGTGATTGTACATGCTTCGATTCCGTAGACTGCGCTACAATAGGTTTTATTCAGCATAATTATTATAATGGGTTGATTTAAAGATAATAAAAAATATATATAATTAATAACTGCTAAGTTAATTGTTGGGAGTGGTCAGGAATTTATCGAAAAATGATTATATTGTAAGATATAGTTTCCGGTAAATAGACTATTAAATGTAGGTTTGGCAAACGATTTGCTTTGTTAATTGTACTATTACCGAAGACTGGATTCATCGTATAATAGAATTAGGAACTTTAAAAAGAAAAAGAAATGAATGACACAAGTAAAGTAGCTTTGGCATTGTTAGCTGGTCTTGCTGCAGGCGCAGCTTTGGGAGTATTATTTGCTCCAGACAAAGGGTCGGACACGAGAGATAAAATTAATGATTCTTTAAGCGATTTGAGTGATGCTATCCGTGAGCGAGCAGAAGAACAGTTTGACCAATTAAATGATTTTAAAGAAAAGATTGTCTCTACACTGAAAGGGAAATTAAGTCAGACAGAGGAAATGCTTGATGATGATATCATCGAACATGCATAACAGCTCGCAAGTTGTTCCCCTGGACAATTGGTGTAAGACAACATTATCAGCAGGCTATTTCTAAGGGTGATATTTAATTAAATCTGAGCTTTCGAAATAGTTGAAATCTTAGATGTTAATTTTATGATGAATGAACCAACAGGTTTTAATCATAAATTGAATTATGATGCTTGAAATAGCCTGTATAAATTTAAGATGCATGGAAGAAGAAAAATTTTCACTTAGTGGTACTTTCCAAAAAACCAAGGAGTACATTGACTCCCAGTTTAAGCTAGTCAAATTAAAAACAATTGAGCGCTCATCGCGCCTGATTGCCAGTTTAGTGGTAGATGCGACAAAATTGATATTTACGTTATTTGTTGTTTTTTTCCTGTGTTTGGCATTGGGTTTTTGGCTGGGTGAATTGTTAAGTAGCTATTCATTGGGTTTCTTGGCAACCGCAGGTATTTTTATGGTTATAATTGTAATCATACGCATTTTTGAACCAGCGTTGGAATCTAAATTTATGGATCTTTCTATCCGCCGCTTTTTGGCTAAATGGAATGATGAGATTGAGGAAGAAGAGGAAGAGTTGAAAAAAAGAGAAAAATTTGACAGGGAGGGAGCTACAAATGAATAATAAGCAAACAAAAATACGCAATTTGCAGGAGCTTAAAGAAGAAATTGCTCGTTTAAAGGAACTAAAAAACGAGCAGGAGGCTTACCTGAAATCACAATTTACTTTGTTGAACAACAAAATCGAAGCCCCAATTCGGTTTTTTAATTCTTTAAAGAATAATATTCCAGGGGTAAATGTTGTTCAGCAATTATTTGCAAAAAGTAATAATCCCGATTCAGATTGGTTAACAAAGACTTTGCGTATTGGTGTGCCGTTTATTATGAACAGGCTATTTTTAAAAAATACAGGTGTATTGAAAAAAGCACTTATGCTGTTGCTGTCAGAGCGTGCCGTTGGCCAGATCAATCAAGATAAAATCAGTGGCTTGATAAGTAAGGTCACCAATTTTATCCGGCCTAAAAAGAAGAAAAAGAAA
Organism: Sphingobacterium sp. UBA6711; assembly: GCA_002454415.1. Taxonomy (GTDB): domain Bacteria; phylum Bacteroidota; class Bacteroidia; order Sphingobacteriales; family Sphingobacteriaceae; genus Sphingobacterium. The sequence goes on along the minus strand of DKIT01000185.1, from coordinate 17,745 downwards.
GGTTCTCTAATTGAAGGAGAGGCTCCTTTAAAAGATGAAGTCAATGAATATGGTATTCCTTCCTATAGTGAAAGCTACTAATAAGTAGCTTTATCTTTTTTCAGAAAGTCCTCATAAGCTAGTTTAATTCCCTCGTGGAGATTGGTTTTATGTTTCCAGCCCAAGGCATGTAACTTAGATACATCCATAAGTTTCCTCGGTGTACCGTCAGGTTTACTGGTGTCAAATGAAATCCTACCTTCATACCCAATGACTTCTTTAATGAGTAGGGCTAGGTCCTTTATACTTAGATCCTCACCAATGCCAATGTTGACAAATTGTTTCTCGTCATAATTATTCATTAAAAAGACGCAGGCATCTGCCAGGTCATCGGAAAAAAGAAATTCTCGTAAGGGAGTTCCTGTTCCCCATATAACAACTTCAGGGAGCTTATTGATCTTAGCTTCATGAAATCTTCTGATCAAGGCTGGTAGGACATGTGAATTTTGCGGATGATAATTATCGTTGATACCATAGAGATTGGTTGGCATAACTGAGATGAAATTACAGCCATATTGGTCACGGAAAGCTTCGGCCATTTTAATGCCAGCGATTTTGGCAATGGCGTACGGTTCATTGGTCGTCTCTAACGTTCCCGTTAATAACAAGTCTTCGTTTAAAGGTTGTGGAGCCAGTTTTGGATAGATACAGCTGGATCCTAAAAACATCAATTTGTGCACTTTGTTATCATAGGCAGATTTTATTACATTATTCTGTATTGCCATGTTTTCGTAGATAAAATCGGCGCGATAAGTATTATTGGCCATAATTCCGCCGACTTTAGCAGCTGCTAAAAAAACATAGTCCGGTTTTTCCATGCCGAAAAATTCCGCCACGGCCTGTTGATTACGCAGATCAAGTTCTTGAGATGTCCGGGTGACGATGTTATTAAAACCAAGTTCTATTAATTTGCGGTATATTGCCGATCCGACCATTCCTCGATGGCCTGCTACGTAAATTTTAGCGTCTTTTTCCACGATAAGTTATTGATNNAAATTGCTTTTTATATGCAATATAATGCACCCATATAAACGTAATTATCCCTATGGTGGCGGCTATCGCTACTCCTGATTATTCCGTAATTTCCAGTATCTTGATTGCGTTCAAGATTTATTTTTTTAAGCGGGAATATAAGATTATTTTTGCCGGATATTAAATGAAAAATGGGAAAGGATAAACTACGTAAATTTGCCGAAGTAGCTACTTTTGAGAATGTCATCCAGCTCGATGCCGGCAAAGAATATAAAGGAAAATGGGCTGAAAAACAATTTGGAAATACAAACCCGGTTGTTTTGGAACTTGCTTGTGGTAAAGGGGAATATACTGTAAATTTAGCAAGATTGTTTCCAGAGAAAAATTTCATTGGAATTGATTTTAAGGGGAATCGAATTTGGCGTGGTGCTAAGACAGCATTAGAAGATGGAATCAGCAATGTTGCCTTTTTGCGGATACAGATCGAAACTATTCTTGAGTATTTTGCAGAAAACGAAATTGATGAGATTTGGATTACCTTTCCTGACCCACAACCACAAGATAGTCGTGAGAAGAAACGATTAACAGGCCCCAAATTTTTGGATCGTTATAAAATTATCATGAAACCTGGGGGGATGATGAATCTTAAAACGGATAATGATGGCTTCTATGCCTATACCATTGAGCAAATAGATATACAAAATTTAAAGAAATATAAGGAGACAACAGATCTTTACCACTCTGATTTGGTTGACAATGTTTTATCCATCAAAACATATTATGAGAAAAAATATTTGGCGGATGATAAGAATATCAATTATGTAAAGTGGAGTTTTGAAAAACGGTAAATAAAGAGTTTCATAGAAATAGGCGCGCCTGAACGAAAGTTCGGGCGCGCTTGTTTTCTAAAAATCCAATATGTTAAATATTTGATACGTCAATTCAACCTAGTTGATACTGTAAATTGAAATCTATATATAATGCTCCCCATCATTAAAGTTGTAGTATAAACTTGATATTACTGCATTATCGACGCAGAAACTACCCCTTAACCCATGATAACGAATTTAAAAACATCCTTTGAATGTCTGATTGCGAGCCTATAGCTTATTGTATTGCTCTTTAATGTAACTGATTGTTAGCGTTTAATGTAGTATAAGGAGTTTTAAATAATTTCGATTTATTTCGTTTTTTAAATATTATTAATTATTTTCGATTATAAAACAAAAAAATAACCAAAGGAAGACCTTTTAAAGGAAACCTAATGCTTGAAACTCCTGCCAATGCAGACTTTAATACATTTTATCTTATTTTAAATGACGATAGCATTATAAAAGGAAATGTAATTCGAAACAATTCTTAACAAAAAGAAAACATTAAGTTAAAATTTACTTTTTGTTAAGAATATATTTTTGTGCCGGATTGAAAATAAACAATTTACACCAATAACTATGTTGAGTATTAACCCTACCCAAATTAATCTGAGGCATTGCTCCTCGAAAGTGCTATTTGTGGCATTAGCGATTGCCTGTAATATGGATTTTACGGCAGTAGCAGCTCCATTGGAGACCGATCAAGCTTTGCATGCAATTCATCAGGCAAAGATTAAAATAAAAGGACAAGTTGTCGATGGTCAAACACAAGAACCCCTGGCATCCGTATCAATCTTTGCAACAGGTGTAGTTAAAGGAGCGACTGATCGAAATGGTAATTTTGATATTGAAGTTGAACCGGGGACCACAATTCGTTTTCAGCTAATAGGATACGAAGCGGAAACGAAATTTTTTTCATCCTCCCAATTGAATGCTAAGATTTCTCTGGGTGCTAGATCAGAAGCCCTCAATGAAGTCGTTGTGACAGCACTGGGTATAAAGCGAGAAGAGAAGGCCTTAGGTTATTCCATCAGTACGGTCAAAGGAGAGGAATTAACCAATGCGATTTCAAACAATTGGACAGATGCCCTCACAGGAAAAGTCGCTGGTTTGAATTTGGTAAAGTCTGGTGCAGGGCCATTGGGATCAAATAAAATCATTCTCCGCGGCGAAACCTCAATGACAGGCAGCAACGATGCATTAATTGTCANNCATTTAGACGGCGATTCACCCGTGGATTTTGGATCTTCACTAGCCGATATTAATCCCGAAGATATTGAATCTGTGTCCGTTTTGAAAGGACCTGGAGCCGCGGCGCTCTATGGATATAGAGGATCGCGTGGAGCGGTCATTATTACTACAAAAAAAGGAAAGGGAATACAGAATAGAATAGGTGTTACTGTCAATTCAAATACGGCTATCGGCACAATTAATAGATGGCCTGATTATCAGTATGAGTATGGACAAGGCGCTATAGGACAGGATCTGTATTATTCCTATGGACAATCGGAAGATGGCGCAAGCACCTTGAGTACCTCGTCTGCTTGGGGACCCAAATTTGATGGGCAGTACTTTTACCAATACGATCCCGCCAATTATAGACAAACGCCTGCCGAGCGAACGCTTTGGCGACCATATGAAAATAATCGGAAAGATCTCTTCCAAACAGAATTGACTTCGACTAATTCCATTAGTGTTTCGGGATCTACGGATAAGACAACGGCACGATTTTCATATACGAATGTAACCAATAAGTGGATTATTCCCAATATGGGCTATAATCGGCACACTGTTGCGATGCAGTTTAGTAATAAGATCACCGATAAACTGAACTTATCCACTAAGATTAATTTTAATAATAGAGGATCGGATAATCTGCCGAACAGTGGCTACAATAACCAGAGCTATATGTATTTTGTTCGTGGTATTGTCCCGAATATTGATGCAGCTTGGTTGGATCAAAATTGGCTTCCGGGGAAGGAAGGCATTGAACAAATGACACCATTTTCCAATCTGTTGGATAATCCGAGAACGATTTCCTACGATATGGTCAATGCCCAAAATAAAAATAATCTCATAGGAAATATCCAACTGGATTATAAATTTACCAGTGAGCTTAGTTTAATGTTGCGTACGGGGATTGATATGAGCTACGATAAACGTAAGCAATCCCGCCCATTTGATACTTATAAATATGCGTTTGGTTATTATCGTGAACAATCCATTTATGCCGAGGAGCGAAACTCTGATTTTCTGTTACAGTATAATAACCAGCGCTCGGAAGATCATCGTTTTGGTGTTTCAGCTGGGGGGGCCTTATTAAATAACAAATACATTAAAGATGATGCATCAGCAAATAGTTTGATTTATCCGAACCAGTATAAATTTGCAAATGCTAGAGAAAGGGTTCTTTATGATCCATATAGAGCAGAATATGCTATTCATAGTGTTTATGGTCTCGCAAATTATAGTTATAAAGACCGATATTTTATTGATTTTACAGGGCGTGTAGACTGGGCCAGCACCTTGGCCTCTCCAAAGAGAAATGAAGTTAAGCCCTTCTATTACCCATCGGTTAATAGCAGTTTTATCCTAAGTCAGATCTTTGAATTGCCAAGATCAATCAACTATTGGAAATTACGGGCCTCTATTGCTGGAGTTGGAGGAGGAGGAACCAAACCGTACAATAACTTTTATGGATATAGCAGCGTGATCGGATTTAACGGCGGATTGTCGAATCCTTCGACAGTTCCTGACGAAAATTTGCAAGCTGAAAATACTGTATCTTATGAATTGGGAACTGACTTTCGAATGTTTAAAGACCGAATTAAACTGGATTTGACAGTATACAGTACAATGATGGAAAAACAGTTGATTGAAACACCAGTTGATCCTTCCAGCGGCTATAGACGGAAGTTCACTAATGGTGGGGAAGTTAGGAATCGGGGAATTGAGATTGCCTTGTCTGGAGATATTTTGAAAAGCCAAGATAAGTTAAACTGGAATATGTATGGCAACTTGACGAATTATGATTCGAAGGTTGTTTCTATACCAACTTCCCTTGAAGGAAGACTTGTTCTTTCTACATTGTTTGGTAGCCGGGGTACTATAGAGGCTATACCAGGACGCAGATTTGGTGATATCTGGGGATTAGGATATGAAAGAAATGCTGATGGAGAGCTTATCTATGCTGATGGTATACCCGTATTGGCACAGGAAAGTACTTATATTGGTAACCCCAATCCAACAACGAAATTTGGATGGGGCAATGAATTCAAGTACAAAGGTTTCCGCTTTAATTTCCTATTTGACGGCCAATTTGGTGGAGTAGGTTATTCATTGACGCATGCTGTATTAATGGAGGAAGGAAAGTTGAAAAAAACTCTTCCCGGACGTTATACAGGAATTATTGGTGACGGTGTTGTCCTGAATCCAGATGGAAGTTATAGCAAAAATACGGTCGTTGCAACAGCTGGAGATTATTATGCTAGACATTTTAATCGCGACAATCTTGAATCAAATACATTTTCTACTGACTTTGTCAAACTGCGGGAAGTTAGATTGGATTATTCCTTGCCAAAATCTTTTTTGAGCCGTTACAAAATTGAAAAGGCATCCATTGGTGTATATGGTCGGGATCTTTTTGTTTTTACCAAATGGCCGGCCTTTGATCCGGAGTTTGCCTCTTTGACTGGTAGCGGGATTGAGAAAGGAGCTGAAATCGCTCAATTTCCTTCGACGCGAACAATGGGCGTAAATCTATCGTTTTCATTTTAATTATTGACACTATGAAAAAATATATCCGTATAACATTTTTACTCGTTCTCGGAAGTTTGGTATTCCAGAGTTGTACCAAAGATTTCGTCGAAAAGAATACCGACCCTAATAAAGTTTCTGCGGTAGCGCCACAAAGCTTGATTGCACCAGCTTTGGTCAATGTGTTAAGTACTAATCTATCACGTAACTTAAGGATCAATAACGAACTGATGCAGGCGACAGTCACTGTAAATGATAATTTGGAAATTCAGCGCTATGAGATTAGGCCGTCGGAATCGGAGTCAAGCTGGTCTGGCTGGTATGTGCAACTAACGAATATTAGAGATATATATCAAAGAGCTAAAGATGCTCAACAGGTCGGTTATCAAACTTATATGGGTATCTCTTTGGTTCTCGATGCCTGGGTAAGTTCACTAATCACTGATATGTATGGTGATGTGCCGTATTTTGATAGTAATAAAGGTTTTTCAGAAGACAATCTTACACCTAAATTTGATAAACAGGAGGATATCTATAAAGATATTTTCCGAAAATTGGAGGAAGCTAATACTTTATTAAAAGAGAATGCTGCGGTCGAGTCAGCCAACACGGCGATGGATCCTATTTATAATTCGGACCCGGCGAAATGGCGTAAATTTAATAACTCCTTATATTTAAGGTTGCTATTGCGGGTTGCCCATAAAACTGAAGCCAATGCTGTTGCGAAGATCAAGGAAATATTAGAAACAAATGTCGCCGAATATCCGATTATGCAAAGCAATGCCGAAACGGCAGCATTGTATTATACGAATGTTCAGCCCTATATGAACCCCAATTACAATGCGCGGGATATTGATTTTAATGGTACAAGGGGATATTCTGAATTTTTTATTAATAATTTGATGGATCTAGGCGATCCTCGTTTAAAGATATGGGCGACTGAAGCGACACTCGGTGTCTATGGTGGAATGCAGTCTGGTTATGCGCGGGGAAATGTACCCGAACGCCAGTCTACACTCCTTGCAGCATTAAAGTCAGACGCACGGATGGGGAATATCATGAATTATGCGGAATTGCAATTTATTATAGCCGAATGTGGTATCAGAGGTTATGCCAATGTCGATGCTTCAGCCGCAAATTTGAAAGGAGTAAATGCAGCTATGGAATTTTGGGGAACAACAGCGCCAGCAACTTATCTAACAAATCCAAAAGTAGCTTTTTCTAACACTGACCCTGAAACTGAAAAACTGAAAAAAGTGCATTTGCAAAAATACTATGCCATGATGTTTACCGATTTTCAACAATGGTATGAATATCGCCGAACACAGTTGTTGGATCTATATAAAGGGCCCGGGTTATTAAATAATGGAAAAATGCCGGTTAGGCTAAATTACCCAATTATTGTTCAGTCTCTTAACAGAGAAAATTACCAAGAAGCTGTCAGTCGTATGGGGGGAGATGGGATTAATGAAAAAATGTGGTGGCAACCTACTATCAATTAGTTTATGAAAAAGTTAAAGTTAGTAATGTGGGCTGCGTTGGCGATGTCAACGCTCCTAACAGGCTGTAAAGAGGATATTAATGAGGCTATCGGAGAGTTAAATCCTGAAATATCATTGTATACGTTACGCAGTCTGTACAAAAATACGGATTTGCAGCTTAATGAATCCAGTGCACTTGGCGCCAGTTATTTTAAAGCGGTTGTGGTCTCACATACCGAAAATAAGAATTTACCTGAAAATACCATTGCCGTTCAGAATATCTGGCGCAATCAACGTAGAGGGATATTGGTTGAAGTTACTGATGCCTCAAGCTTTAAATTTGGAGATTCTGTTCAGGTCAATATTGATGGAGCGAAATTAATCAAGAAATCGGGGCTACTAGTTTTATCTGCAGTGGATAATCAGCAAGTCAAAGTTTATGCTTCAAATAAAAATGTCGCCCCGTTACCGGTTTCGATCGCAAATCTTACAGCAAAATTCGATGAATTTGAATCTACATATATCGACATAACAGCCGATGTCGAGCCTGAGCCTGCTCCGGGAACTGTATTGAAAGGGGACAAAATCTTAATGGATGGCGATAAAAATGAGATTATATTACATACACAAGATAATGCGACATTTGCCGGGCAGTCCATCGCACCAAGTGCTTCATTCAGAGGAATAGCATTTAAAGAGGATGAAAAGGTGCAAGTCAGAATGCAGAGTTATGCAGATATGGCTTATGCTAGTGGTAAATTATATGCAGGTTGGCCTGAAACCTTTGATGCTGTAGATGCAAGTATAAAAGGTAGCTATGATATGAAGGATAAAAATGATGTCTCTTTTCCGACTGGACAGTGGAATCTGTATCAGGCTATTCTAGGAACTACGGCTGGTCGTGACCGGATTGTTTCGGGTAAGAATGCAATACGCATGCAGCAAAACTTAAATGTTGATGGCTATGTACAAATGAATTTTGATGTGCCAAATGGTGCTTCAAAAGTGACAATTTGGTATGGCTCCTATTGGACAGATCGTTCTTGTACCTTTAAGTTAGAGTATTCTACGGATCAGGGAACGACATGGGTACAGACAGGTGAATCCATAGCAGATGCGCACACCACGACTGAAAGTATGAATTCAAAACAGGCGGTATTCCTAATGAATGTTCAGGGAGCTGTCCGTTTCAGGATCACCAAGCTTGGTCTCGGCACCAGCAACAATGTCGTTAATAATGGAAGACTAGGTCTGGATGATATTGCAATCTATAAGAGTTATTAGATTAAACGATTGATGTTATAAATGCCCTGTGTAGTCGAGATTCCACAGGGCATCTTGTTACTAGCAGATAGTTTCACCACTCCTCATAAAAAATCGTTATCTTCATTTATAACTATAAACGAAGACTTATGAACTTAACAGATTTAGTTACAGGTGGGGTGGGCTCTAAAGCGATAGAGACTATTTCAAAAATTACTGGTGTCAGTGAATCTAAAGCCAAATGGATCGTAGCGGCGGCAGTTCCTTTAATGATTGCAGCATTGAATTATAACGCGAAAAACAAAGGACAAACGGAAAATATCAATAATGCTATTGACCAGCATAGCAATAGTGGTATACTCGATAAAATTGGAAATTTGTTTGGGCAGGAAGGAGATAATCAAACCGGTTCTGAAGATGGCAATAAGATTGTCAACCATATGTTTGGCCAAAATTCGGAAGTCGTGGCGCAAAATATTGCAGATAAAGCTGGTTTGAGCTCGTCTCAAGTGACTGGCGTACTGGCGACACTTGCTCCGATCGTGATGGGCTATCTAGGCCGACAAAAACAGGCTTCAAGTGGTGGTGGCATTGGCGATCTAATTGGTTCTGTGCTGGGCGGCGGAAGCCAGCAAAATACAGAACCAGGTGTGTTGGGTGGTATTCTTGGTTCATTTTTAGGTGGCGGACAGGAAGAACCTACCCAAGAAAGGGTACCGGCTTCCACAGGTGGTAGCATGACGGATATTTTAGGAGGATTAGCAGGTAGCTTTTTTGATAAGAGCACCGATGGGCAGGCCAAAGGCAATATTCTTGATTCTATCGCAGGAATGTTTGCTAAGTAAAAACTTTGATTGAATAAAACATTCCTAATACACCAATTTAATAGAGATAGCAAGTTTGGCTTGAAAAGAGGAGAGTTTTGTTAGGAAACGAAATATAAGTCTATAAAGACAAACGAGGCCGGAAGAATCTACTTCCGGCCTCATTTTTTTAGCTAAATTGTATTAATCTTCAATCGATACCTTCGGTGGAAAATTCTTATGCTTTCTTTTGCTGATTTTATCAATATTAACGGGTTGCGGTACCTTGACATAATATCCTGTCCCGTCATATTCGCGTTTATTGGGATTTTCTTTACAGGCTACCGAACAACAGCCATCCATTTCCTGGCCACACTCATCACATTGTGTGAAATGTTCATTACAAGTCGGGTTAGCACAATTGATCATCTTGGTAGTTTGTTTGCCACAATTAAAGCAGGTCGACACAACCGAAGGGTTCACCGAGTTTACATCAACTGTAACGCGGTTATCGAAGACATAACATTGGCCTTCAAAATCCTCACCACCAGCTTCCTTACCGTACTTAATTATTCCACCATGTAATTGGTAAACATCCTCGAATCCTTCTTTTAATAAAAGGGCGGATGCTTTCTCGCATTTGATACCACCTGTGCAATAGGTCAATATTTTTTTTCCTTTGTATTGCTCAAGTTCTTTGATTTTCTCTGGAAATTCACGGAAATTATCAATATCTAAAGTAATAGCATTTTTAAAATGGCCAACATTGTGCTCGTAATTTGAGCGAACATCCAATACAACCACATCTTCCTGATCTTTCATTGCCAAGAAATCTTTTGGTTCCAAATGAATCCCCGTTTGGCGGTTCGGATCAATTTCTTTCGGATCGCGCAAACCTGAGTGAACAATTTCAGCTTTGTAGCGGCAGTGCATTTTAATGAAAGAGGGTTCTTCAACGTTATCGATTTTGAATTCTGTTTTGTTAAAACGACCATCTGCATAGATTGCATCCATATACTGCTGGCATGCCGTAGTAGTTCCCGAAACAGTACCATTTAGACCTTCATCGGCTACAATGATACGACCGACTAATTCCAATGATTTACAAAATTCTAAGTGATCTGATGCAAATTTTTCGGCATCCTCGATAGGGCTGTAGCAATAGTACAGCAAAGTTTGATATTGTGTCATGATATTCATTGATACCGCTGCAAACGGCGTTTAATGCTAAAAATAAATTATGCACAAAGTTACAAAAAATAATAAGTGTTATAAAATGACACTCGTCACCTTTTCTTCAAAGGTTCCAGAAGGTATTCCAGCCCATTCATCTTTATCTCATAAAGTGTAGCCAGTTGCTGGCCTAACTTGCCTTTGGGAAATCCTTTTTGATTGTACCAGACTAGATAGGGCTCAGGAAGATTACATAATGTGTATCCTTGATATTTGCCAAAGGGCATCTTTACGGTAACAAGTTCGGTTAAAATTTCAGGTTTCAGCATTAGTCTTGAGGTTTTCCGTAGTTAAGGCGGTACCAAACAGCTTTTAAAGCGATGACTCCATGATTGAATAAATTAGGGATGGTCCCATAGTAGTGCTTGAATATTTCGAAGCGTTCTTTCAATGATTCTCTATGTCTTTGCTTTGACATCCCTCCGACAAGATACCGTGCTACATATTGCTGAGAATTGACTGATTTTTTTGCTTTTTTAGCACAACGGATAACCCAGTCAATATCAGCGCATAATTTATAATTGAGATCGTATGGCTCAGCGATTTCCCGCTTGATATAGATAGCCTGATGGCATATGTTCATGCCATAGCGGAAGCTTTTCCAGTCAAAATGAGCAGGAACTTTATGCCTTCGTTCGCCAATAATATTTCGATTATCGTCTACGAGGATAGTTTCACCATACAGAATATCGGCATTATCGCTCAGTTTGGCCAGATTCTCAATGCTATTCAGATCGTAAATCTCGTCTCCGGAATTTAGGAATAGGACATAATCTCCTGTTGCTAGCCCTAACCCTTTATTCATGGCATCGTAGATGCCCTTATCTTTTTCGGATAGTACAATTGCGATTTTATCCATGTATTTATGAATAATATCCAATGTACCATCAGTGGATTCACCGTCGATCACGATATACTCGATGTTATCATAGCTCTGATGGACAACCGATTTCAGTGTATATTCTATATCACGCACATTATTGTAAACGACCGTAATAATCGAAAATTTAGGATGAGCTGACATATTTCTTACTTATTGAATTTGTTTATTTTCTTTTTGAGGAATCGAATGCCACGGTTGATTAAGGAGCCCTTACGATGTGCATAGAAATACTTAATAGCCTCGTAAGCCTCTTTGTTTTCACAGATTTCCGTAGGGAAATAACTTACTGGGACCTCTGCGAGTTTAACTTGATAGGTTGATTCGGAGGCTGTATGAGTACCTGAACCATCGTTGCCAATATTTTGTGTCATCGAATTCCTTGGATACAAAACTAATCCATTTTTTTTGAATACTGAAGCATACCAGCGTATCGCCCAAGAGCTGATTTTTCCAGCTTTAAATTCCTGAACTTGCTTCCAGAAGTTTTCTTTTCCTTCGATACTGAATTGATGAATCTGTTCTGCCGTGAAGTCTGATACGAGTTCATCTATGTTTGCGTTGAAATGTTGCCAGGCACGAGCCCAAGTCGCCCAGCCCCAACTATTGGCGACTCTGAAAAAGAAGCTTTCGGGTAAATCGCTGGGGTTTTTAACAGGATACATATAGCCAGAGATTTCCATCACGCTATCTGTGTGCTGATATAAATCCAGTGCGTCATTAAAATATTGAAGGGCAAAAGGAGAGACGACTAGATCGTCTTCTAAAACGATGATTTTGCCATATTGCTGAATAATATCGGAAACACCTATGATAATATTTTGAGCAAGTCCCAAATTTTTTGATCTCTCAATGACATGAATTTTTTTAAAACGCCATGGTTTTCGAATAATTGATCGGACCCTTTGTACTGTTGCAACATGTTCTGAAGTTTTTGCACCGTCTGAGATGATAAATATTTCCGATTGATTTGCCAACATAGCTTTTTCTAACGCTTGCAATGTTTTCTCAGTGTGATCGACTCTGTTATAAACAAACAATACGATCGGGGCCAATTTCTTTTCCATTATTTTAAACAATATGCGCTGCTTCATCCGAAAATAATTGTTGCATCATTTCCTGATAGTTGCTTGCGTTAAAGTATCTTTTATATTGCGCGCTGTTATAAGACATCTGTTCCAAAGACAAAGCCTGAAGATTTTCGAGTTCCTTTTCATCATCTTCTATACAAAATACAATGAAATTTCTTTTTTTCAGCCAACTTAATAATGTATTGTCTTTCCGGTGTAATATCTTTGCGCCCATATTGAGTAGTTGGAAAATATTGCCCGCAGCTTCTTGACGCCTCATGCCGAATATTGCGATTTTTACTTCGGAGAGAATAGATTGATATTCACTTAGGGGTAAAAAATCTGTTAGGGGCTTAACGTTCATATCAAGTTGATCTTTTGCCTGTTGTATAACTTTTTTTGCATATTCCTTGTTTCCATAGCTCAATGGCAGAAGCAATTGAAAATCTTTTAAAGAAGCCTGAAGTTTTGCTAATTTTTCAATGACAAATAGGTGATTTCCGGTAAAGGAGGCCGCATGGTTAACCATTATAATATTCTTTTTTTCGATTTGGACGCGGTCAGAATCTCCTAAAGCTTTATAGTAAATAAAATTTTTATAGTGTGCAGGGCTATCAACTTTTGATATAAATAGGGTGTAGTCATATTCATTCCAAAAACAGAAATAATCAAGGCGTTTAAAAGCTTTGGTTTTTGCGGTTTTTTGACTCATGCCAAAGAATATCAAATATTTAATGGATTTGGTTACACGCTCCCACCGANNTGGGGGCGTCAAAGATCTGATACCCTTCATATCTGCTGAGGTAATCATAAAGATCCCCTCCATAGAATATCCAGTAAAATTGGAGATGGCTGAATTTATCTAACAATTTATTACTAAGTGCAGCCTTAAAATCATCCATAAAGTGAATCAATAGGCGACAATCTGATATATTGGAGGAAATAATTTTTTTAAGGTTGTTAAGGAGATGCAAGTCACGAATATGAAATACGTGTGTATATGCATTCGCAACAGTATATTTCAATGTTCGTTGATCATATAGTAAGATGATGTAGATATTTTGTCCTGGATATGCCGTTTCGAACTGCTCCATGGCACCGTTGGTGAACTTGTCATCGTGAAAAAAATGTACATTCATAGGTTCTTTCTTGTATTATATCACGAGTTGTGCCGCATGAACTTCGCAGGGACACCAGCAACAACGGTGTTGTCGGGAACATTTTTAGTAACAACTGCACCGGCACCAATAATACAGTTCTGCCCAACTTTAATATTACTCAAAACGGTAGCATTCGCGCCGATTTGGGTTAAATCGCCGATTTGACTTCTTCCTAATACTGTCGCCCCCGGAGAGATTTCCACAAAATCACCTAATATGCAGTCATGTGTGATAACGCTGTTATAATAAATCAAGGCCGCTTTCCCGATTTGGACACTGTTGCTAATACAGGCTTGACTCAACACTGTGCTACCGGTACCAATTTGAATGAATGTGCCAACTGACGCCCGTTTATCAATTGCGGATACCAGATTCCCTCCCCAACTGGAAACTTTTTCAGAAAGTTGTTTTCGATATCGCGTACCACCCAGACCTAGTACAAAATCATTGCCGTGAAGATTAAAAAATTCTTGTAAATCCCGCTGATTTTTCAGGATTGGAAATTGTTCAAATATACGGCTGGGGCAGGCAGATGTTACATCGTCATAGAAAGCCACTTGTTCTATTGGGGTTTTTTGGAGAATGACTTGCAGAAGTTCTTTAGCAAAGCCTCCAGCACCTATGATGACCATTTGTTATTGTTTTGAACCCTTAAAATAATGCGAGTAATCAAGTTGACTTCTTCCAGGCTTAGATCGTAATAAAGAGGTAGACACAATACCCGTTTCGAAATTGTATCTGCATTTGGCAAACTCTTATTTTCTAAATACGGTAAAGCAGTGGCCAGGGAAGGGTAAAAGTATCGTCGGGTAAAAATCTGATTCTTTTCTAGTTCGCTCATGATGTGGAGCAATAATTCTTCGCTGTCTAATATAATGGGAAAATAAGCATAATTTGGAGCTGAATATTCGTTCCAAAGTGGCATATATCCATTTAAATTTTTTAAATTCAGGATGTATCTATCTGTTAAACTCTTGCGTTTTTCAATAATGGCACTCACATACTTTAAATTAGCTAGTCCCATTGCAGCATGGAATTCCGAGTTTTTTCCATTTATACCCAATTCCCCAAACTCATTGAAACCTGATATACCAAAATTTCGCATTAAAGAAATTTTCTTTAGCAAAAGGGGATCTGTTGTGACAATTAGTCCGCCTTCGGTCGAGTGGTACAGCTTTGTGGCATGTAATGAGCAAATACTAATATCGCCGTATGTTAGGATAGACTTACCGTTATATTCAACGGAGAAAGCATGTGCCGCATCGTAGATCACTTTTAGACTATACTTTTTTGCGATTTTGTCTATCTTGTCGATTTCACAGGGATTACCATAAACATGTGTCGCTAATATCGCACATGTGTTGGCGGTAATTGCTTCTTCAATCTTATTAACATCGATATTTAGGCTTTCCTTATCAATATCAACAAAGACAGGTTGACAGCCTTCCCAAACAATACTGCTTGTCGTAGCTACAAACGAAAACGGCGTAGTAATAATTTCTCCTTTTAATTCCAAAGCTTTGATAGCGATTTGTAAGGCAATGGTACCATTTGTAGTAAATAAAAGGTGATCAATACCCAAAAACTCTTTCAACTGCATCTCAAGTTCACTGGAAAGGGGACCCATATTCGTAAGCCATTGTCTCTTCCAGATTTCATCGATATAGCTCTTATATTCATCTGCTGGAGGTAGGAATGGACGAGTCACTTGAATCATGATCGATAACTTTTGATAATTTTAATAAGAAATTGAAATGGAGTTAGTTTAAAAAGGTAGCTTATACCAAAGTAAAAAATGACTCCAACGGTAAAGTTAACTAAAATCTGTAATATCAAGGGTAATCCTACTATAAATTGCTTAGCTATATACATGAAAAAATACATGCTTGTGGCCGCCAATAATGTCGGGATCATATCCAATAACTGATGTTTTGTCGAATAGTTAATGAGCGCTTTGCTAAAGTAGGTGTTCACCAGTAAGGATAACACTGAAGTCGCTACAACACTCCACATAAGCCCCAATATACCGAATGGCCATGAAATTAAAATACAGATCGCAGTCAGGATTTTTTTGATTACCTCAAGTCTTAAAAATAGATCTGTTTTGCCGTAAACTTTAAGGACATTCAAATTAATCGAGTGAATAGGATACAACATACTTGCCAGGCAAAGAATCTGAAAATAAGGAACTACTTCAATCCAATTATTCCCTAATAAAAAAGTAATCAAAGGTTGCGCTAATGCTGACAGACCAAGCATAATCGGAGCTGATATATACAAAGACATACGCAAAATCTGCTTATAAGCATTGGCTGTCTCCTCTTTATTATCCTGAATATTGGCTAATAAGGGGTAGGTAACTTTACTGACGATGGTGGTTAATACCGAGGTTGGAAGTTCGTTAATTTTTTGTGCTCGATCATATACTCCGAGTTCAGATAATAAATATCTTTTTCCAATGATGATGTTGTATATGTTTTTGAAGACCGTATCTAATAACGATGAAAGGAGTAATTTATAACCAAAATGGAAATGTTTTTTTGTTCTTCCAAAATCTATTGTAAACAATGGTCGCCAAGGAGATACAATCCAAAGAGATATTGTTTGCATCAATGGGGTAATTAAGGTCATTGCCACGAGAGACAATATACCAAAACCATGATAGGCCATTAATATTCCAATTATCGGACCTAATATTGCGCCAGGCATATTGGTAAACATAATCTTTTTAAACTGCATATTTGCCGTTAAAATGGCCAGTTGTACAGTTGAAAAGCTAGAGATAACAATACCTAGGCTTGATAATCGCAGAATACTGATTGGTATAGGCTGGTCGAAAAATCGTACAATATAAGGAAATGAAAAGAAGAGTAGAAAGTAAAAAACAAGACCTAAAACAATATTTGTCCAAAAGACAGACGAGAAGTCAAGATCATCAGTATCTTTAGATCTAATAAGTGAATTTCCCAGCCCACTATCGACAATGGTAACTCCCAGATTGATAAAAACAACCATAATTCCATTGATACCAAAATCTTCTTTGGTTAATAACCGACCTAGAATAAATACGGCAATTAAGGATAATCCCTTTAATAGAAGGCTATCTGTAAAAGTCCAAATAATTCCGGAAATAGCTTTTGATCTAGTAGACATCGAGCCTTAAACCTTTTACAGAATTGTAATTGTATTCGCAAATTCTTTTAGGGATACATCACTTGGATTGATATCGGTAATCAAATAAGAAATATCGCGTAACGGTACGACTTTCATTTTTTGAACTGAATTTAGCTTCTCGGCGATACTTAGAATAGCTACCTTTTTTGAGCATTTAATCATTGCACGTTTGATTTGTACTACCTCCCAATCAGAGTCAGTCACCCCATCTTCCACTGAAAGAGAGTTTGTTCCCAGCAAACAAAGGTCGACTTTAAGATCTGCCAACTCATTGGCTACTTGGGCACCAGACACAATGTTTGTGTTGCGCGAAAGTTTTCCGCCCACCAAAATTACTTCAAGATTTGGTTTCTCTGCCAATTCCAGCGCGACTAGCGGGCTAATTGTGAAAAATGTACACTGCAGATGATCAGGTATTGTTCTTGCCAATTCGATCAAGGTTGTTCCACCTCCAACCAAAACAGTCATACCATTTGAGATTAAGGTACTAGTCTTTTTCGCAATTTCTTTCTTTGCTTCCTTGGCATACACATTCCCGTCTTGAAAAGGGAATTGAAAAGATTTCGATAATGCTCCTCCATACACTTTCAAAACTTTACCGTTCTCGGCAAGTTCATTTAAATCGCGTCTAATGGTATCTTCAGATACATTCAATTGAACACTTAGATCTGAAGATAAAACTTTGTTATGGAGGTTAATCTGGTGTATAATGAATGCTTGTCTTTCTTCCTTTAACATTGGTCTTTGGTTTTTAATCGGAATTTAAAAATTAATTAAAAAAAATCAGGCTAAATGTAGTGAAAATTATTCTTCCTTTTTATCAATTTTTGTCACACCTGCCTTGAACCGTG
>DKIT01000185.1:0-143 GCA_002454415.1 Sphingobacterium sp. UBA6711 | reverse complement strand
TTATTAGCTACCTGTTCCTGGGGCTGAGTATTGTTATTTTCTGATTCGGAATTCCCGGTTGCCGCTGAACTGATGTGCTCTTTTGGCTCAGGTTGCGATACCTGTTCAGAAGTTTCTGTTTTTGTCACACCCGCCTTAAACTG
>DKIT01000023.1 GCA_002454415.1 Sphingobacterium sp. UBA6711 | reverse complement strand
TTTCTGCTTGTCACCCATGGTAATATCCAGTCGCTAGTGATATCTCAAAATGCCCTTGTACTTGGTTTACTTTCAGCTGTTTGTCTTGCAGTTTATACCTTACAACCAGCAAAACTACTTCTGAAATATAATCCCCTTATTGTAATAGGTTGGGCAATGTTTTCTGCAGGAATTGTTTTTAGCTTCATAAAAGTTCCATGGAAAATTGAAGGTATTTTTGACGAATATACATATCTGCACCTAGGTTTAATTATACTCCTGGGGACACTGATCGCTTTTACTTTTTATCTATACTCTGTTAAGTTAATTGGAGGGCAAAAAGCTAGCCTACTTGCATCTGCGGAACCTTTGTCTGCAGCAATAATATCAGTTTATTGGCTTAAAACACCATTCACGGTCGTCGATTGGATCGGTACCCTGTGTATTATATCGACAGTTTTTTTACTGTCAAAAACAGAGAAAAAAGTGGATCTATTTAATTGAGTATGGATGTCATAAAAACCTAGACAATCTTAATTGTAGTGGAATAACAAGAAGTGTTTTGGCTGAATATNNTATTCCCATAAATCCCTTTACTGCATTCCTCGGTATGACAAGTCATTAACAATGTATAGAGATGCTGTCAATATCTATAGGTCTTCCAACGTAAGTACATTTGATTTTGTACCTTTAGAAATTACCCTTGGTGGAATTGTTATTAAACGGTGTTAAATATTCTTAAATCAATAATTATGGAAAATAAAGATATTAATTTTACTACTGTGTATAGGAGGATTAATATCAAATTCTATAGCACAAACCTATATTTCTAAAACAGCAAAACCATTTAATGAACGGTAAATAGTGCTATACTCCTCAATCCAAACGGGTCTCTTATGATGATGCCTTCACTACTCTGAAAAGCTTGACTTACAATTCAACCAATAGAAATTTTTTTGCCGGCGAATATTTTCTCTATGATGGTATGATTATTCAGGTTGTGGTGATAACCCAAAAAAATGCGATATATTTCAAACCATTATCGGAAGTGCAACAATGGAGTCGATCTATGGTATCTGGAGGAGAGGATAGACCAATAAACGAATATTTCACAGATTATATAGCCAATTATAATGGACTAAAAGCCTACGTGAGTTATTCCAAGGATGATAGTAATTCCATTAATTTTGTCATTCAAGATAATCTCGGCAGATATGTAATAGACGGTACAATTTATCACAAGACGATAGAAAAAAACAAAGCTGTTAACTTTACAAGTTCTTTCCTGAATCCATTAACATTTAAATAGTTATAAATGTCTATTCCCGCTCAAAAACAGAAATTCTTAAAGTGGAAAAATTCAATGATAAACTACCATTTTTAATATTGTAGTTTTTGAGAGGAAATTATTGAAAAAAAGTAGCCCTGAGCTAGGGGGTAACTCAGGGCTTAGTTGCAATTAACCTATTTCTGAAAAGTACTTATAATACAATATCAATTCACTTTTAGTTTTATGAAAATAAAAAAGGTCGATAACATTAATACCCGACCTATATGTCCCACCCGGGCTTTCCGTTAAAATTCTCGAGGTTAGAAAATAATCATATGATTTATACGATTATTACAGACTGAAAGGCTAAAGTATTTATTTGAAACAATGCTTGGGTACGGGAAACCCTAGCTTATTTACACGGTAGCTCTAATGAGACAAAAAATTAGACCAAAATCCTCCCTTATAATCGTTAAGGGAGGCAATGTTGGCTAGAAGTCCGCTCGGTCTAGATATTAACCGGCTTTGGGCATTCATCTGGTGTAAAGATCGTGAGATTATTTGAGGGAATAGTTGTTTATATTTCGGAATACTTATGATGAGGTTAAAAGTAGAAGTATAAAATAACACTCGAGCACTTATCAATGGTCTAAAGGACTAAAATCTCCATCTATTACTATTCTACACAAACTCCCGTTATTCTTCCCGATGGATAGATTCCATTTATCCAAAAATTAAGTTTATAATATCCAAATACGGCTGCTTGACTACTGAACCATTCGTATTTTCCATCATTAAGAGGAACTTTGAACTTTTTTACTCCATTTATTTTCAGTCCCATTAACCATTCTCGGTAGATCTTAAAAACTTGACTAATCTTTTGCTGGCAATCATTAATTTTTTTTTTCTCCTTTCTATCAAATAATACCGGAAAAGGGCAATAATTGGGAGCATAAGAAGAAACTACTAAATTAGTAAATAGGTATAATGCATCTATTTGGGTAGTGCAAAGTATAGTTTTAGGCCTTTTAAACTTCTTTGAGCCGTAGTTACAAACCTTTTTTGAACAAATAGAAGTATCACCTTCACAACTTAATAATTCCTCTAATATTGCTATTTTTTCATTATCGCTATATTCATTAAACCAAATGCCATTACTATATTCGCAAGTCACAATAGGTATTTCGTTCTTATCTTTAGGAATTAAACAGAGCTTGTGTCCTTCTATAGGTACTCCGCCTAAAAGTGAACAATTTTTACTGAATGCTTTTACTATATATCGATTATATACCTGACTATATGCTGTACTTTCGGAAAGTATAGCCATGGCTATGATGAGAAATAAATATGTTAATGTTTTCATTTATTGATTATTACAATTTAAAAACTAACCTTTTCATCTTGTACAGATATTAACTTTTAAGATTATTACAAATTACTAGGCTAAGGTATGGGTTTGAAAGTAGGACTGATTACGGGATAGCGTAGCTCGCCCCTTAATGGTATTAGTTACCACTACTTTTTTCGTAGTCTTCCAGATGCTGTGGAATCTGCAAGCCGCCGTTCTCAAAAAACTTTACCCACCCGAAGGTAAAAATTCACATGGAGGAAGAATTGCTTTATTATAAAATTTTAATTTTCCACATTTCTATATTTTGTCTCAATTTATTACGAATAGTGATATAATTGTTGTCATCCCATTTATAATCTAAATAATAAACTATTTCACCACCGCTAGGCTCGCCTTCTGTTATCAAGTCTCGACTGATTTCACGACCAGTCTTGTCAAATAAAACCCAAAATAATTTAAAACAGTTAATCTCCCATTCACACCAAAGTCCTAATTTACATTGACGATTTGGTGAGAATTTGTATTTACTATTTATAAAGAATTTATAATTTAAATCGCTGTCAAGACAGTATTGATATGCTTTTATTAATGGTTCAGTATCCCACTTTTCCAATTCACCAATAATTGTCATTCCGGAATGAATCAAATCAAGCTGTAAAGACTTCTTTTCACATGCACTCATTTCAAAATATTGGTCAAAATTTATTTGCTTATAAACTTCGCGGAAGCCCTGATATGATGTTATTTTATCCTCTTCTGATGGATCCTCTCCCACCGAAATCATACATTTCCTGACATCATTTGTATTATATTCACGAAGAAATGACCAGTACATTTCGGCAATACTCCAACAATCTTTATTAAAATCTCTAAAATTTTTACCTGGTAAAAATTTCGCTCTTAGGCTAATTTCACTTAAATTCATTAGACCTACTATTTACTTGGAAGTGAGATATAGTTGTTTCCCTATGCATCATTAATCGCGTAATTATAAAGTAATTTTGCCAGTTCTTCATTAGAAAGGGATCTTTTTTGATTACTATTTGCCTCTTCAATGGCATCTAAGAAATAATAAAAATCAAATAAATTATAGTGATTTATTCCATTATCTGTATATTCTGTACTTCCTCCAGTTTTCTCAATTTCAAAATATTTTAATTCATTATCAATATCCAATGGGATCTCCATAAAAATCTCAATCACTTCAGATTCCTCATGTAATGACCGCAGATGGCAGAATTCTTTGAACGAACCCCCATCCCTAAAAAAATCAATTAATTCTAAAAGCTTCATCTAAGGCTGCTATTTTATGTTAAATTTAAACAAATCTTAAAACACCTGGCAAAGAATTGAAGATAACAAAAACAGCTGACTCATATTTATTATGAAAAAGAAAAAGGCTCCCCACATTGTTCAGTTGAGACATAAGCTAGATGATTACACTATATTTTCCAATGAGCAGTTTGCTAAGATGGGATTTTTACGTATAAAAGTCACCGATTACATTAGCAGCGATTTTCCTGGTTTTGTAAGAGCTGAATTTAGAGATATTAAAGGAGATATACATGTCATAGAAGAGAAAGTTCCGGTTCTATCTGACCAAGAATGGGGCGAGGATACAGTCTACCCTTTTTGGACACTTGTTCCCGACAAATATTGAATAGTCGTATCGAGATATCAATTGCCAAAACAGGAAAAGAAATAAAAAGAAAGATCGTTAAAATATCTCTCGAAAAGCCGTGGGGTATTTATGACACCAATGATGAGGCTATTTTTGAGGTCTTTGATGGGGATCTTGTGAGGTGAGAAAGCTGATAAATTGGAAATTCTTGACTTCATTTTCAAGGACACTGACTTGCACGTTTACGACTCGTATTCACCATACGGGCAAGGGATTTGCTAATACAAAACTGTTAACGAAATATCATCAAAATTTGACCTTGACAATGGAGACAAATTTGCTGTTGCTTTTCAACGTTGGACACCAAGACATAAAGGTATTAACCGGCTTTGGGCATTCNNGCGAAATTTAGAGTTTTTCGACCTCTTCGACTGGAAGTCCTGTGCCCTTAGCAATATCAGCTATAGGTAGCCCCATTTCCTTAAATGCTTTAGCAGTCTCAAGAGCCTTTTTACGCTCTCCTTCTGCTAAGCCTTTGGCTTTACCTTCTGCTAGGCCTTTGGCTTTACCTTCTGATAGGCCTTTAGCGTGACCTAAAGCTTCTCCTGATTTCTTGGCCGAATTAAATACGCTCTCAGCATCACGCTTATATTTTAAACTTGCTTCGTATGACATTAGCTCCTCCTCCGTTAGTTTACCTATCTCTCCTATCTCAAAGATAAGACCAAATATTCTTTTATCCAAAAATGTTGGCAATCTATCCATGGTACTCAAGTGTTTAAGTAAGTACAACCACTGATCCATAACTGTCTTTAGTTCTTCCGGCTGTTTATTAAATAATGGAAGCGAAATCATTTTATATCCCAATTTATCATAGAATATTTCTTTGGTCAATTTGTCACACAGCGCCACATCATAGAAATAAGGGCGTTCTGTGACACGGGATATACCAGAACTTCCATTTCTATCCATATCAAACTCCAAAATACCAATAAAGTAAACCTCCGGTAGGTAATAATCACTACCCTTCTTACCTCGCGCTAATTGTTTATTGATGAGACGTGAGGTATAGTACACTGCACGGTCCTTAAAAAATTCTTGAAAGAGCTGCTGCATCTCAATGATGAAAACCTCACCATCGCTGCCGATACAATGTAAATCAAATACAACACGACGCATTTCCTCATAATCACCATCATGTTCTACAGGCTTATATCTTAGATCCGAAATTATCTTCTCTCCATGAAATAGACTATTGAGAAACTCAATCAGTAAGATTTTGTTGTCCTCCCTACCAAAGTAAAATTTCCAACCGAAATCGGTACGTGGATCTACATACCTACCCAAGTGCTTTTTTGATCTAGCCATAACATTTATTAATTGGTTATCAAGCAAATATAAAACAATAAATTCAAAAATACTAAATTAATTAGCAAAAAAAACAAAAGTAGGAAAGTAATTTATAGTGATAATCAATCGCACGAGCTGAAAAGTTATAGACAGACTAGTCTTTATTAAATTTTATGAGTTACTTAGTATGTCTTAAATTAGGGCTATAGCCTAGTAAATAATATCGATTATGTGTAAATTACTTTTAATCACTTTTCTTACCGTTTGTTGTCTTAACAGCAGCTCCGCAAATTATTCTAATAACGCTTTAGATAAAATATACAACACTTATTTTTATGCGTATATCCGGGTGGAAGGGAAATTTCTATCGAAAAAACTAAAGGTAAAAGTTGACCTAGGAGATTCTGATGAGCAGATCGCGGAAGGTGAAAAGCTGTCCGAAGTATTGACCAATAAAAAATCTTATGCCTCCATATTGAACTATATGTCAAAGATTGGCTATGAATTGGTAAGTACATTCGATTTAACGGATAACTATAATGGGTCGGGTGGAACTTCTGGAATTATTTACATAATGAAAAAAGCGGAGGAATAAAAGGTTTGAAATGGTGGTATAAACGGTTAGTACTATCCCATCTTTCTCTAAACGACAGCCCGCACCATGAAACTGGTAATTGAATCCACCAATTTCTCCCGAGCGATTTCGACTTCTCTTTTGTTCAAATTCATCCATCTTTGGAGAAAACTGATATTTGAAGTCGTTTATGAAGTGTAGAATTCGTTTCAAATAGCAAAATTTGGCCAATACTAAAATCTAAATACAATAATGAACGATAAGGTAAATATTGAAAATATCAATCTTGCTGAACGAATTCGTTTAGGAGTGCAAAAGGCTTTACGAAAATTGGCAGAAGAACGTGCTGCAAAGGATCTACTTATGAATTTACCAAAATAGTTACTTTACAGGTTCTGTAAAGCTTGCTAGATTATTTGAGATATCAGTTGTTAATTCTATTCAAAAATTTTCGATACCTCAAAACCTTTCTTCCTAACCGAAAACTTAGAAATTTCCAACGCCATTATTTTAGCCATCCAACAACCGTTGATTAATGTCAGCCCCACTATTGCCAATACGTTTAGGGTCTCTGACGATCTTCTCGTAATAAGTTTCATTTGAACCATTCTTGTCCGTTGTCTAATCGTTGTAAAAAGTCAGTAAAAGAGATTCCAATTTCAATATGATATTGTTTGTCCAAATCAATAAAAGGCGTAAGTACTACTCTAATTGAATTGTCAACTGTTTGTTCAATGGCAATAAATTCACTACTTCCATTTCCACCAATTGCCAAAGTCTTTGGAAGGTTCTCAAAAATTTGATAGTCGATATTGGCTCCAATTAATTCGTCAATGTCCCAAAGTCTCACAAACTGTGGTCCTATAAACTGTTCAAAACCCGAGTAATTCTGTAAAAAAAACAAGTAATCGTTAGGAAGATTGAAGTTCAAAATTCTTTGTATTTGTTCAATTTTTCTTTTGGCTTTTTGAGTACGTTTTGGACAATTGTATTTCAATAATAGTTCATTGACTGTTTTCATATTGTCTTGTCGTATTTTTGATTTAATCTCATAATATGTTTATTAGATTTGAAGATAGTTCCAATAAACCTCGCTAGGTTTCTATTCCATACAAACTAGCTATATCAAGATATACGCTAGCCAACTCCAGATTTTTATTAACCCCAATGCCATAATAATAGCACCGACCAACCTCATAAATAGATTGTTTCTCACCAAGTAAAATAGCTTTTGAATAAAACAAGAAAGCTTTTTTCGTATTCTTTTTTACTCCAAAACCATTCTCATAACAAACAGCTAAATCGAAACAGGCCAGTTCATTGTTCTGAAGGGATGAATCTAACAATAGCTTGACGGCTACTTTATAATCTTTTTTAACGTTTTTCCCATATAGATACCAAGTCGCTAAAGCATATTGCGCTTTACTGTGATTCTTGTCGATTGCTTTCTGTAATAACTCAAGTGCATTTGAATTTCCTATCTCAGTATTTTTACTCGCTTCTTCGAGAGCTTTAAAATATAATTTATCTCCTTTTGCCATATTGAATAATTATTCTTATATAGATAAATCAGTAAAAGTATACAAGCAACGTAATACATACCGAAAAGTCCGGCGTTAGCATCTCCCTTAGCTAGAACTCCACGGAGGTCCTATTAAGTAAGCTCCTCAATAAATTCTGAGAAGGTTTTAATTATAAAAATAGCTTCTTCATTTGCCATGCCAATAAATGCCATTTCATAAATATCACTTGTGCTTTTTTTATTGAAATTACACTGACAAATTTCATATTACAAGCTCGCTAAAAATAGTTAACAATATTTTTCTTATAAAGCTTGAGCATCCGCTTGTCCCAGTTCTCTTCCTTGATACGATTGAGAAAGATCCGGTAGCCAGAACCTGTCTCTAGCATATTCTCGATCTTATCGGCATCTTGGGGCAGTTGCAAAGCTCTTTCCTCCTTTGGTGCCGGCTGATGGGCATGCTGACCTGCAGTTTCCTTATCATCGTAAGGGCTGAGCAGAAAGCTTGTTTTCTCCCTGACATCTGGCCACTCAAAACGCTGCAGCACAAAGTCAGTATAGCCGGGCTCAACGAGCTCGCGGAAACTCAAATCCAAGGATTTTGCCTAATTAGTCGCCATAGCTGCCTGTTATCATTTCTTCTTGCTGACAATATTATCGGACTGTTGGTTTCATCGGAACTAGCTGTAACATAAAATTCAGTTCCTTTGAGTTTAATAAGGAAATTACCATCCGTTTGCTTAAAAAATTCCCAATATTGGTATGTACTCCCCCCTAAACTTTTCTGCCATAAACCTACACCCTCCTTAGGTTCAGCTTTTGGCTGAAAGGTTTTTTCAGTAAATAGATCTTTGAGTAAATAAGTATTATCCGCTATTTCGATAAATTCCCATGTTATACATTCCCAGTTTTTAAGGGGATAGGAAATGATTTCAACATCATTTTCAATATGTGCATCAAAAGGCCTGAATGCTTTACCTGTCAAGACATTCTGAATCGCATAGGTATTTTCAAAGTTTAGCTTTTTTTTGATGTCTTTTCGCACCCTAAAACATATTGCCGCGATAAAGACGAGTAAGACAAGGCCCGATAAAATGATTATAATATTTTTCATAGATATACGCTAATTGTATTAGAACAATAATCCCACACCTTTTGCTCATTTTCAGCTGAATAAAATCTGGCATCCGGTTTCTCTACTTTTCCTTTCTGATTGAAAAACTCACCTGATATGGTTGATACATCTGGAGAGGTGGCTAAATAAATGCTGGTTTTAGCTCCTGCTTCCGGTTTTGGCATAAAAAGCAACGCAACCTTAAATATCGTGTTAATGAAGAAAC
>DKIT01000115.1:10493-10892 GCA_002454415.1 Sphingobacterium sp. UBA6711 | reverse complement strand
CAAGATTCCATTAATTTGCTTTATTTTCTGCCCCTGATCCTGCTTGTTCTCTTAAAACCCTTTGTAGCATCCTTGACACTTGGTGCAGGTGGTGATGGAGGTGTTTTTGCCCCCAGTATTGTTACAGGTGCACTATTGGGCGTTTTGTTTGCACAACTTTGCAATCATTACCTTGGGACACAATTAGTTGTTATTAATTTTGCTCTCTTTGGTGCTGCGGCGATGCTTTCTGCGGCTATACACGCCCCCTTTACGGCAATCTTTATTATAGCTAGCCTTGTTCCCTCGGGATATTTATTGTTAGCACCACTACTCATTAGTAGTTTTATTGCGAAAATGCTGGCTAAAAAACTTTATCCCTATAATGTGTATACCTACAAGGAAGTAGTCACAGCCAAG
>DKIT01000115.1:10061-10471 GCA_002454415.1 Sphingobacterium sp. UBA6711 | reverse complement strand
CATGCGGACAATCTTTGGCGAAAACTTTGCCACGACATCAACAAGATCCTTTTGTGCAGCCATTACTGTATGAATGTCTTTATATGCCATCGGCGCTTCATCCATTCCTGCCCCAAGCAACATAATTCCCTTGTCTTTAAGAATCGAATGAAGATCATTGGACGATAGGGTCTTAATCGCTTGTGTACGGCTCATCAGCCGACCTGCTCCGTGAGATGCGGATTGAAGAGCATTCAATTCCCCTTTCCCACGAACCAAAAAACCTGGTGTAGCCATGGATCCCGGGATAATTCCCATCATCCCTTTTGCAGCTGGTGTTGCACCCTTTCGATGTACAATGACCTCTTGACCGTTCCAATATTCCTTCCACGCAAAATTGTGGTGATTTTCAACCTTTGCTAACAATTCTT
>DKIT01000115.1:0-9982 GCA_002454415.1 Sphingobacterium sp. UBA6711 | reverse complement strand
TTCGTGGCAAGCTGATGCATAATCACCAGCGAGATTCATCGCCAACCAATACTCTTGCCCTTCAGCGGTATCCAAGTCCAAATAGGCTAGATTTTCAGCTTGGTAAGGCAACTTACACAAGGACTTAGCTAATTTGGTATAATGCGCCGCAATAGTAGCTCCCATTCCTCTTGAGCCAGAGTGTGTCAACAACCCCAGATAGGCTCCGCTTTCAATATTCAAAACCTCATCCCTTTTCTCAAATTCAACGATACCAAATTCCACAAAATGATTGCCTCCACCTGATGATCCCAATTGTGTCCAAGCTTTATCCTTCAAGGAGGTCAACAAACTATTCTCAGCAAACAATTTGTTATCTAGAACAGCATGGTCGGCGCGTTCATGTTTCAAATATCCATTACCAGCTCCAAACTTACTGTTGTTCACAACAATATCTTTCAGCTTCATTAAATTATTATCCAGAAATGACGCCGGTACATCAAAGATTGATAAGGCCATACGACAGCCNNAATTAACGACTTATCGACAGCTTCTTGTCCAAGTATAGCCTTGGCTAAAATTCCAAAAACGGTATCCTCTGAATATCCAGTTGGATCTTCCAAGACATATTTAAACTTTTCCAGCATTTCTGCACGTGTAAAGCCATGTCTCTTACTGTTGATTTTTAATGCGACACCCAAGGTATGATTTTCTTTATATCCTAATGCAATCAAATCATTGCCATTTATTCTTTTATTTTCCATTTTTTGATTTTCTAATGTAATGGAGCAGCTTAACGACTTCCCCAAAGCAGGTAGCAACATCTCTTTGCGTTGCTACCTGCACCTCTTTTAATTTATTAATCTTTTATTTGACAAACAACTGCTTTAACTGGTCAACAATTTGCCCATTTCCGGAAACCGAAATGGTATTGATCTTTTCCGCGATCTTTTCCACATATTCCATTTCCTTCAATTTAAACAACATACTGTTTTCCTCCATCAGCTTCGCTGTATTCAGCAAACTCCTTGTTGATGCAGTCTCTTCGCGACGCATAATGCTATTTGCCTGTGCCCTCTTCTCCGCGATAAGCACCTGATTCATGATGTCCCGCACGTCGCCAGGCAAAATAATGTCTTTTACTCCACAGGTCAACACAGTTATTCCCAAACATGCAACTTGTTGTAACGTATTTTGTAAGATATAACCTTGTATTTCAGTCTTTCTCTCCATCAACTCATCTAAAGTCATCTGGCCGATATACGAACGAAGGCTTAGCTGCATCAAAGAATACAACTGTTTTTCGTATTCTTTATTATCCAGTAGCGCTTTGACAATATCCACAATCTGATATTGCAGTGTGAAATTGATCCTTATCTGCGCCTTGTCTTTTGATAAGATCTCCTGTCCAGCCACTTCCAACGTCAAAACTCGCATATCGGCTTTTGAAATCGCTATAGTCTTCGCATTTTTCCACCAACTGTAAGTTCCCGAGTTTAAAATATCCACAAACACGCCTTCCACAAAAAGCAAAGCTTTCTCATTTGGTTCAATTTTATATTGACGAACATAATAGCTCAAAGTCTGTTTCTCCAACAACTGACGGTTAATGGATGCAGGAATTTCAATTTCCGTAATGTCTTCTAATTGAAACCTGCGTTCACGCAATTCCTTCCAAAAAACATGTCTGCCAGCCACGAGCGTCTTTTCGAAATTATTACTCAAATAAACAAGACAGATCTCAGTATCGCCCACTTCCACAATATCAACTAGTTCTTGAAAACCTGGCAACTGCAAAAGCACATCGAGATTTAGGCTGGAAGGAAATGGAGCCGTAACTNNCTCCAGCTTCTCACCAAACCCTAACCAGTAATCACCTGTTTTTAATATACGGATCACCGCACTATTTTTGACAACCAATCCGATTTCGCCTATATGAACATGTACTCTTTTCATTATTTTATTTTCTTAAATTTTCATCTTTTTTATTACAAAACCTGCTATTTTTATCCCTTGACCTCAAGCGGAATTCAAAAGTTAAGCTACCCTTTTTAAAATCAAATATCGATGAACATTACCCCATCTTATTGGTCATGACATTTTACTATAAATGCTGGTGCCTAATCCTAGGAATCTCAGGCCATCAATCAATTGCTCTATTCGCATGAAAACATGCTTAAAAGCAGGATAAAAGATAGCAAGGCTTCTACCAAATGACCTTTTGAAAGAAGGTCCTAACTTTGAATGTCCGAATGAACAGTTCGATGCAATACCCTTATGCTATTCCATCCGAAAATGGAAGTGGGATTCGAACCCACACGATTGTGTTGTTGTTCTAACCAGACTGAACTATCCTGATTACTCAGGAGTAGGAATCGAACCTACGACCCACAACTAACTGCTATGCTCTACCCTTGAGCTACCTTTTTACAGGAGAGGATTCGAACCTCTAACACTAGCATTTCCTCTCCTCTTCACATTTTATCAGTATATTGAATCTCATAGAGCACAATACTAACCTGCTATACAGAAACAGGTAACCAGGATACTATTTGAAGAAGAAAGGCTTCTTTACACTTCTTAACAAAGTATTTATCTTAAAGCTTTTCGCTATAAATTCCATCAAAGAACATTTGTCATTGTTGACATTACAAATATCAGCGGGACAATACGCAGGTAATTTGCGTAACAATAAAAAGCTGTAAAAAATAATAGAAAAACAACACAAAAAACTGATTTACAGATCATAAAAATTAGGCACTGACATTAAAAAAAGAAATAGCACACTTAAGTACGCAGATATATTGCGTATATAATCCACCTGATAGAAGCCATGCATTCCTTCATACAAAAGAAAACCTAACTCCTTTGAATATCGCTGTAATCCGTGATGAGGTTATCCAATTTATATGTTAATTTTACCACAGATTAAAGGGATATCAGAAAATGAAAAGGATATATGCAATAATAGTCATGTTTTGTGTACTAACGAGCTGCACAAACTCAGCCAAAGATCATAAGAGTGGTCCTGTAGAACATGAAGCAGTGCGAGGCCTGCCTAAAGATACTGCAGAAATCGAGAAGCGAAATAGAACAGTCAACGGGAATCAGCCAGCAGAAGCTTGGTTAGAAGATATTTTTACATGTCTGGGCACGTCAACAGGAAGATATTGTTACTACCTAGACAAAGAAGATGCATTATGTACCAAGCGATTCCTAGCATTCCTAAAAGATGCCAATGCAATTTATGGACCATCAAACCTCACAGATAAAGAAATGCCCATAGCAGAAGCAGCTTACAAAGCCAAATGGGGAAAAATCTATCCCTTATATACGCAGGAGACCTGGCTATTTGGAAGAGGTCATGATGATGCATTGGATATCAGGGATGTCAAAATTGACAAGGTATCCGAAAGCAAATTTATCGTATTTATAGATTACGGGGATAATATCCGAACCAAAAATGAGGTTCAACTGGTCAATGACCAAGACTCGTATAAAATAGATTATTGTAAGACCACTTTCCTGCATTAAACTGAAGCGCTATTATTCCATTCCACGACGTTCCCCTGATGAATAAGCCCTTCTACTTTGGAGATACGGGAAACGGCCTCAGCAGAACAACTAGCGTCAACAAAAAGGAGACTAGCATCATCCCCAACCCTTGGCCATACGGCATCTCCATGATCATCGAGTGGAATTATGCCGTTGGTTGCATAACGAAGGCATCGGGATAACTCGAATTCAGTTTCGTAGCCATATAACTGCGCGACTATATTAGCCTTTTGAAGCATATTTCCGCTACCGAAGGTCCCCCAATGATCCTGAATGTTGTCATTCCCAATAAAAACTTCCACACCCGCCTTCTCCAATTCCCGGAATGGCATCAACATATTGCGGAACGGCACCGAACTACAGATACCAACTTTCGCTCCCGCGAGTCGTTCGGCAGTATATTCCAATTCGCTTTTCGTCATATTAGCTAAGGCGAAAGCATGACTGATAAATGTACGCCCCTGCAATGCTGGATTTTCCAGTGTTTTGTCGATCAAATAATGAATGGTCTTGACTCCAGATTCTCCCCCTTCATGCAAGTGGATATCTATTCCCTTATTATTGTCCAATGCCAGTCGGACCGTCAAGTCCATCGATTTCTCAATACGACCATCAATACTAAAGGGATCCAAACCACCAATAAAATCCACCTGCTCCCATTTTGCGATTTCTTCCATTAACCTAGCCGATTCTGTATAGAACAAGCCATGCTGAGGGAATGCAACAAGTTCTGCGGCGAATGAATACTTCACATGTTCCAATGCCTGTAACAGATTCTCCAATGACTTTGTACCCGATGTTGGTTCTACGTTGAAATGTGCGCGCGCAAAATTTGTTCCGTAGCCCTGTAATAACGCGATTAACTTTTCTGCCCGTTCGACAGAAGTTTTTAATAATTCAGGGATGATTACCTGCTCCTTTGCAATCATATCTTTTACAGTCCTATTTTTTGGAAACACTGCCTTCCAAGGCAGACCATATAAGGTTTTATCCAAATGAATATGCATATCGCGAAATGGCGGTAATGCCAATTTTCCGTTCATATCAAAGGATTTTTCATTCATTGTCGATTGTGCAGGCCCGATACTTATTATCTTATTTGCCTCAATTTGTATATCAAATAATGCCGTTTCTGTGGCAACGATTTCTTCGTTCTCATAAAGAAAGCCTGTTTCTAACAATACATTCTTCAACAAATAGGTATCTTGATTTTGCTTTAATCCATTCATGCCGATATCATTTTTACCAAAGCTAACTGATTTAAGACAATGATCTTTGTATGAATTATCACAACTTGTGTAGATATTATGGCTGCTCTTTAAACTGACTGGGTGTCATATTTGTATGGCTTTTGAAAAACTTGCTGAAGCTCGCATTATCGTAAAATCCTAAATCAAAGACAATAGCCTTAATGGTTTTATCCGAAATTTTCAACAACCTTTTTGCTTCCAACAAAATGCGTTCCTGAATTAAAAATGAAGCGGACTTCTGTAATACCCGATTACTTAATACGTTCAGGTAATTTGCCGAGATATTTAGCCTCTCGGCATAAAATGCTACTGATTTTTCGCTTTTGTACCATTCATCAATCAACTGGACAAATTTTGCTATGATCGGATTATTCTGATATGCCTCATAATCATCAAAATTATCCTGAACGATCTTGCTGATCAGGAGAGTAATTACTTTAACCCGGGCATATACCAGCTCCCACAAGATTGTTTCATCTCGTAAATTACCTGCAATTTCTTTAAATTCAATCAATAACGATTGAAAGTTGACCTCTGAAAGATCAATAACCAAATGCTTCAAATAATAAGAAATAGGAAATCGCAACGCTGGTATTAAGGTTTCGAACCAATTCCTGCTGATCATGAGTTGCAAGGCATTAGTTGAGTCGTCCATCTGCCATTGATGAACTTGCCCCGGAAAAACCAGATGAAGTTGATTTTTGTTCAGGACAAAATGATCAAAATCTATTGTATGTGTTCCTTCAGATTCCTGAAACAATAAGAGCATAAAAAAATCATGTTTATGCGGTTCGCTAATTTCCCTTGAGCCAATGAGTTCGTGGAAAAGCAAATCCCGATCAGTAATATTTCCTTCATGGAATTTTTGTAGATCAAATATTGGAAAATTGTCGTTAGGATGATCCATAAACAGTGTTCGAAGATAGCTTTTAAATATAGTAAAACTAAATAACAATAGCCTACTAAGAGCTGATAAGAATTCTAAAAGTTAATCTCTATTTGTCGGTAATTTGTTTAGACGAAATCCGCAGGCCTAATTTCAAGCATTATAGGAAAGTTTTTACGATTATCATTATTGATTGATATAAAAAAACATTACTTTAACGCAGTTTATNNTAAACTGGAGAAATGCAAATTGAAATTGGTCGTGTATTTTATGAAATAATCCCCTGGAATAAAGATTATATCCAAATTCAAGGTAGTTCATCACCCTATCGTGTGCATGCTCCAGCCCATTGGGATATTGCATTCCTTAAAGAATACATCAAGCTAAATCCTCCAGAGAGCAAAAAAGAGGATTCATTCTATTCCTATCTGGAGCATCCCTACTTCCTATTTGGAAAACCATATTTAGTGAAGATCTTTCCTTCCAAAGCTTCAGCAACCATGNNGGACGCAAACCAGTATTTGTGTACATCAAAAAATGAATATGAATACATTAAAGTTGCTATACACTTGGAGTCAAAAATTACTCTATAATGAAGTTATAAAACAAATTGCATACTGGGAGGAACAGTTAGATATATATGATGTAGTCAACGTTACCATCCATAAATTACCCAAAAGCGATTTTAGAATCGTAGAAGGTGGATTGCATTTTTCAAATCGGTTAATTAATTTTGAAAGAGAACGCATAAATCTAATTATTCTAAAGGCTTTCTGTAAATTTGCCTATAAGACCCGCAAGGAAACGGAAGCAATTTTTAATTTATATATGC
The DNA here is from genome assembly GCA_002454415.1 of Sphingobacterium sp. UBA6711. Classification (GTDB taxonomy): domain Bacteria; phylum Bacteroidota; class Bacteroidia; order Sphingobacteriales; family Sphingobacteriaceae; genus Sphingobacterium. The sequence goes on along the minus strand of DKIT01000115.1, from coordinate 3,480 downwards.
CCAACTGGAGAGATCTTTGGTAGTAACAATAGAAGATGACACACATGACCATTCGAATTCCAATTGAAAAAGACGATTTAATCATACCGTTCACCGACCAAGACCTGCTGCGATTCATTGGCGGGTATAGGAAACAAATAAATGACTACGTTATCGGACAATTGGAAGACCAAGATGGCGGACCACATTTAAGTGACTTTAGCATAAGTCGGCTGTTATTTCATGCAGATAATACATGTTANNTGATGCTGATCAATTTATCCCTTTACTCTATCAGTGCGACAGCAGCTGCGACCAGCTTGTCGAGCAGCTGCATCTAAAAATCGCTTTCTATCAAGGTCAACAATTACTCAAAGACGTTCTCGCCGGTAAGCCTACTGATCCCGCATATGAACAGGTATTGCTTCATTTTCTGAATACACTTGATTTTAGTCCCCCTTGGTTAGATTGGGCTAAAATTGAACAGGGAATTGGTCTTAGTCAACGATCGGGATTATCTGGTCTAATTGTCTTACGTGACTATGTGCTCATGGGCGGCTATGAATCCAGCGCAATCAATAAACCCCTAATCTTTACCGGAGCACTCAAAAAAGGTGCTGTCAAAAGGCTTACCGAAACGGTCTCTTTTTGGGTTGATATTACAGGGGATAATGCCCTGAGGAAGGGTCATATCGGAATCGAAGCTATTCTACTCACCCGATGTATCCATTCGTACGCGCGACTAAGCATTCTAAAGCACGGTCATTGGGAAACAGAAAAATGGGGTATTCCATTAAATACATGGGACATGCTGGCGACAAATCTGGGATTCTCCCTCGTTTATCTAACCGGGCTAAAACGCATGAATTTCAACATATTAAAAAGTGAAGTTGAAGGTGTATTCCATTTATGGAAATATATCGGCTCATTTCTAGGTATTCCGATGCAACTTCTGCCAGATTCGGAGGACGAAGCCATTGAAGCGCTCTATTATTGGACCATGACACAGCAGTCAGGAGATCAAGATAGTTTAGCTTTAGCACAGGCGCTCATGCAAGAACCCATTGAAGCGGCCTACCCCACAAACAGGTGGGGACGAAAACTCATGCGGGAAATTCATCTCTATTACAATCATTATTTATTGGGAGACTATTCATGTTCGCTATTAGGCTTAAAGAAAACAGTCCTCGGTAGAATCGCTTATGCNNCTCGTAAGGAACACGCGTTGCAATAGAGCGTCCTAATGTCAGCTCATCAACATATTCCAATTCGCCACCAAATGCTATACCACGGGCAATTGTTGTAATTTTGACATCAAACTCACGCAATTTACGGTATAAATAAAAAATAGTGGTATCCCCTTCCATTGTCGCTGAAAGTGCTAAAATAACCTCTTCTACCTCACCTTTTTGAATTCGATTGATTAATCCTTCAATTTTTAGATCCGCAGGACCAATGCCGTCCATCGGTGAAATTAACCCGCCCAATACGTGATATACTCCTTGATAGGAATTTGTGTTTTCAATAGCCATCACATCACGCGTATCTTCTACAACACAAATTAAGCTTTTATCCCGCTTGAATGAAGCACAGATCTCACAGATACGATGGTCCGAAATATTAAAGCATTCTTGGCAATACTGAATATCTTCTTTCAAGCGATCGATAGAGGCTGTAAAGCGTGCTACATCCGCATCAGCTTGCTTCAACAAATGCAAAACCAATCTTAATGCCGTCTTTTGCCCTACGCCAGGTAATTTTCCAAATTCAGCAACGGCGTTTTCAAGAAGTTTAGAAGAAAAATTCATAATGCAAATGTAAGAATAATCAGAAAAAGTAGCTAGTATTAAAAAAATAGCTATATTGTATTCCTTTTTGGAAAATTGGAGTTAGAAATTAAATGTATAACGTTATATATGGATATTACAAAAGAAGATAAAATTATCCGCGCATTTGAAAATAAAACATGGCAGGAAATTAAAGTAAAAGACTCATGGCAGATTTTTAAAGTGATGTCTGAGTTTGTGGACGGGTTTGAGAAATTGGCAAAAATTGGCCCCTGTGTTTCAATATTTGGATCAGCTCGCACACCACGTGAGCACAAATATTATCAAATGGCGGTAGACATAGCTAGTTTATTGACAGAACGCGGTTACGGCATTATCTCAGGCGGTGGGCCAGGTATTATGGAAGCTGCCAATAAAGGCGCATTTGAATCTGGGGGAAAATCTGTCGGATTAAATATCGAATTGCCATTCGAACAATTTCACAACAAATACATCGACCGTGACAAACTGCTCGAGTTCAAGTACTTTTTTGTCAGAAAAGTGATGTTTATGAAATATTCGCAAGGATATATTGTCATGCCCGGTGGTTTTGGGACGATGGATGAACTATTTGAAGCAATCACCTTAATTCAAACTGGAAAAATTGCTCGCTTCCCGATCGTTCTGGTAGGATCCGAATATTGGCAAGGATTAATGGATTGGGTTCAGAATACGATGATTTCGAACAAGTACATCAGTGACGAAGATTTAAAATTATATCGGATCGTTGACACAGCGCAGGAAGCCGCTGATCATATATTCAGATTCTACGACAAATACTTATTGAAGCCGAACTTCTAAGAAGTACCTGTTCAAAAGAGTATCTGTTGATTTCAGATACTCTTTTTTTTTGCCCATTGGAAAAGACGATCATTTTCCGCATGACATGCAATTATTAGCGCAGCAATGTGTCTCCTTGAATTGCTTGATCATATCAAGCATACCTCCTTTTCTTTTAATTTTCACCTCCCGCAAAATAGAGTTAAAATAAAGATCAAATAAGGTATTTTAACAGTGCTCGTTCAGTGCTCGTTCAGTGCTCGTTCAGTGATCACTCAGTGATCACTCAGTGATCACTCAGTATAAACTGAATAATCAGTGACTAATTACTGTCTAAAAACTGATTAAAAATTATCATTAAGTATAAGTTGGTATGAGCATGGGACACTTTCAATGTTTGTCTCCATCGACCATCGTGAAATTGTGGGTTAATCGAATCAAGTTGCATTCTTGGGAAGAGGAACGCTAAACGTCTGAAGCTTTAAAGATGACGCCTTCAATGTAAAATAATAACAAGTGAGTATGATCAACAAAAAAGGGCCGAAGCCCTTTTTATATAAAGATATGGATAAGATATACCGCAGCTACTTTTAGAAAACGCCCCATCTTTGTTTTGCTAATTCCGCTATTACAGTATGTTGACACTAAAGTAGCTTAAACTAACTATATAGAGAAAAAATTAAGGGGGACAAAAGGGGGACAAAAAGCAATTCACTGAAAATCAAAGCCATTAAGTGACATTTTTAGTTGAAAAATTTACTGTTCCATCTCAGATAATTCTAATATTAATGAGACTAAACGTCAAATCCCAATGCCGAATTCATAAAAAAAGAAAACCTGAGGTTGGGAGCCCCAGGTTTTAACTAACCAATTATTAACCTAAATTATGAAAAGT
>DKIT01000181.1:37906-40214 GCA_002454415.1 Sphingobacterium sp. UBA6711 | reverse complement strand
GAACAGCAATTGATAGATGGTATGCTACCCGACGATCCATCATATGGCCTTGAACCTGCAGGACTTGAAGGAAAATTTGTAACCATCGATGCATCAAATCAAAAACATGAATCCTTAGTAACACCACATAAAGGGGACTATAATCAGCTGTTTGAAGCTATTTATGAAAGCTTAAGGAATAATGTCGATTATCCGATTAAAGCCGAACAAATTAAATGGCAGATCGAATTGCTTGAAGCTGCAAACACCTAATTTTTTAAACAAAGGCGGCGCAATCTAAGAAAGACTATATGTGCCGCCATTTTTAATTTGCATCCCATTGGCATTGGTTTGGTTCAATATGAATCATTACGTGACCAAGGTCAGGAATATGCGCTATCAGATGGTCCTTGAGTTTATGCGCGAGGTTATGGCCCGCCCTCACTGTGATTTCACTATCAACAATAGCATGCAGATCTACGNNCGTGATATTTGGCTCCGGATTTTCGGACAAAGCATTTTTCAGTGGCTTTTATCCCATCTACTTTCAATGACTCTTCGCGGATATTATCAATGATTTCGTCGTATACATTTTCATCCATTATCTCGCCAAGCGCTGGCCGAAAGATATGATAACAGTTGTAAAGTATAAATACAGCGGCAAATAATGCAGCATAATCATCTGCATTTTCATATCCTTTTCCAAGCAACAACGCAATAGATATCCCGATGAAGGCTGCTACAGAGGTTATCGCATCACTTCGATGGTGCCATGCGTCTGCAAGCAATGAAGAACTATTAGTTTCTTTACTTTTCTTCATAACGATCCTATAGGAAATTTCTTTCCACACAATAATCCCGCCAAGCACAAATAGCGTCCAGGGCTTCGGTAGTTCATGTGGAGTTCCTATATTCTCAATACTTTCATACGCGATTATCGTTGCCGAAATAATGAGAAAACCCACCACAATAAATGTTATAAGGGGTTCTACCCGGCCATGACCATAAGGATGGTTTTCGTCGGCAGGCCGTTGCGCATATTTTAAACCCAAAAGCACTAGAAATGAGGAAAAAATATCTGCCGTTGACTCAATTGCGTCTGCAATCAAGGCATAAGAGTTTCCAAAGAAACCAGCAAGCCATTTTAACAGTGCTAGTATTGTATTGCCTGGGTGTGTNNCGATACTAAAATAAGTCGTTCTGACTGCGGTCTGCTCTTGATGCTCGGACATAGCTATAAATTAACTTGACATCACGAAAATATTGTTTTCCTTTTCAAATGCTAACGTGCATGTAGAAAAAGTAGGGATAAGTAGGACTGGTCATTAACTGCCGCTCGCAATATCCTGCAATGCTTTTTTTATCTCGGGTGTCCCATAATCACGGCTTCCTTCCAAACGCTCTACGATCTTCCCTGCCTTATCCAAGATGACCGTTGTCGGTATGGACTGTCGTAGAAATTCTGCGGGAATTTCACTTTCCGGTACATATAAAGGAAGATCGTACTTGTTCTCCGCCATAAATGACGAAGACTTGCCGATGTCTCCATCAACATCTACCATCAGGAATACAATATCCTTATTATCCTTAAGTGATTGACTAAGTTGGTCAATAGAAGGCAGTTCATGAATACATGGCGGACACCAGGTAGCCCAGAAATTAATAAACACAACCTTACCTCTTAAAGCACTCAATTGAAGAACTTTACCATCTTTATCCTTAAAAGACACGTCTTGCGTTTCGGGAACCACAGCTGCAGTAGGTTGCTCCACCTTTTCCAACTGGGCCTCATTTTTTGTACCTGTATCGCCACAGCCAAAAAATAAACTAGCCGATAAAGCTGTAAGACCAAAAAAGACAGCCCTGCCGGTCAACCTAATATTTATCCTCTTTTTTTCCATTAATTTTTTTTATTTACAAAAACATCTCACTTCACTTTTCGTTCCTGTAAAGCAAAGCTAAAGCCTGTTTTAAAAAATGCGTAGATCTCTTAACTCCCAAACACCTATGAGGAATTTTTCAAAGAATAAGCTAATTTAACCTTAATTATCCGAGACCACAAACATCATAAGCACCTTTACACTCTAAACTACTGATCACGAACAAAATAAACATTGAAAAGGGCAGATCTTCGCGATAAATAGATCGCTAAAAAGAAAATACCCTATTGAAAAAGCCCCAGATAATGGGGCCTAAATAGATTTATTAAATACTTATACTTAAAGGCCGAATGCCTTAAAGCCCTTCTTTTTGATCATTTCGATTATTTCTTCCTCCGAAACACCTTCTGATTTTACAGTTAGAATTTTATCTGCATGTGTGGTATCAA
>DKIT01000181.1:0-37854 GCA_002454415.1 Sphingobacterium sp. UBA6711 | reverse complement strand
CCCAGAACAAGTTTTGCTTAATTGTTGCGACCGTCTGCTTTGAAAGCCGAATTGCTTGGGGTATCTTCGTTAAATCAGCAGAAATAATTGTCATTTTCGCAACATCCATTGCGATATCACTTCCCTTCCCCATTGCAATACTCACGTCCGCTGTTGCTAAAGCTGTGCTGTCATTAATACCGTCTCCAACCATAGCTACAAACTGACCTTTTCGCTGCAATTCTTTAACAAAACCAGCTTTGTGTTCGGGCAAAACCTCAGCTTTGTAATGATGAATTCCTGTTTCCGCAGCGATGCTCCTAGCTGTAGACTCATTGTCACCTGTCAGCATGTATAACTCAATTCCCATTGCCTGCATCTCCTTGATAGCGGCTAGAGAAGTTTTCTTAATACGGTCCGCGATGGCAATCACAGCCAAAACATGATGGCTATTGGCAAACCAGATGACAGTTTTGGACTGATTTTCCCATCGAGCGGCATAGCTCATTAATTCCTCGGAAATTTCGATCCTATTTTCTTCCAATAACCTCCGATTCCCTACATAGTAGGTTTCGAATCCGGCACTGGCCTTGACACCTTTCCCCGTAATACTTTCGATAAAGGATATTGATGCAATTTTATCCTCATTAAAATACCCAACGACGGCTTCAGCCAATGGATGTTCGGACTGTTTCTCCATACTGATTAAGACTCCTTGCAAAGTNNTGAACGTCGGTTACTACAGGTCTTCCGACCGTAATTGTACTCGTTTTATCCAAAATTAATGCCTTTACCTTCTTCGCCAACTCTAGACTTTCCGCGTCTTTAATCAGAATCCCCTGTTCAGCTCCTTTTCCTACACCAACCATGATCGCCGTGGGGGTCGCTAAGCCAAGTGCGCAAGGACAGGCAATAACCAAAACCGTAACTGCCGCCAATACCCCTTGTGCGAGATGGTTTTCTCCTCCTAAAATAAACCACAGCAGAAATGTTAAAATAGCAATACCAATAACTATAGGGACGAATACAGCGGCAATTCGGTCGACGAGCTTTTGCACGGGAGCTTTACTCCCCTGCGCGTCCTGCACCATTTTAATGATATTTGCCAACATGGTTTCCTTACCAACTTTTGTAGCTTTGAACTGAAAGCTGCCCTTCTGATTGATTGTCCCGGCAAATACCTTTTCATGTTGTATTTTTAAAACGGGAACCGGTTCCCCACTTAACATACTTTCGTCAACGTAGGAATTTCCATTGATCACAACACCGTCGACGGCAATTTTCTCACCAGGTTTTACGAGAATGATATCGTCTGTATTAACGGTTTCTATAGGGACCTGATGCTCTGTTCCATCTGACTGAATGACCATAACCGTCTTAGGTTGGAGTCCCATTAGCTTTTTAATGGCAGATGAAGTGTTACCTTTTGCCTTTTCCTCCAGCAATTTACCCAATAAAATAAAAGCTATGACAACCGAGGCAGCCTCGAAATATACATGTGCATGTAAGCCACGTTGATGCCAATATGGAGCAAAAAGCATGTTAAATACACTGAAGAGATAGGCTATTCCCGTGCTTAGCGCTACGAGTGTATCCATATTGGCCGAACGATGTTTTGCCTGTTTCCACGCATTAACAAAAAAGTCCTTGCCCAACCAGAGAACAACTGGGGTAGAAAATAGCCACATCGTGATGTTTGCGAATGGCATATCCATAAAGAACATACCAATAATGACTACAGGAAGAGATAGCAATACCGCCCATCGTGTTTTGATCTTAAGCTTTCGGAATTTCGCTTCGTGAATAGTCTCCAAAGTATCCTGCTGCGTAGATTCATCTTCGATCAATAAATCATAGCCTCCGGCCTGGACTGCTTTCTGAATTTTAAAAAGATCGGTTACATTGGGCAAATACTCAACAGTAAGATTTCCTGTTGCAAAATTTACAGACGAGCTAAGCACCCCTTGTTCATATTTCACCATACTTTCAGCGCTACTCGCACAGGAAGCACAGGTCATCCCTAGCACAGGAAATGTTTTGGTCAATGTCGAAACACCATAGCCGAGATCTTTGATCGCCTGTACACTGTTAATGACGGCTTCACGATCCTTCGGTACAATAGCAACTCTATGATTATTCAATTCCACGCGATAGCTTTCCAAGCCTTCCACTTGTGCTAGACCTTTTTCGACTATTAATGCACAGTGCTCGCTTTCAACATCCTGTAAAGGAATATAAACCGTATCTCTATAAATATCTGTCGCCATAACTGATTGCTTTATTTTACAATACAAATTTGGCCACAAATGAGCAGTAAATTATTACGTAATTAAGGAATTGAGTTGTAAGATTTAGGACTTTTTAATTAATTCATATGTCTTGAACAAAGCCATAAATAACATAATCCCCCCGCTCCTCAAGTTTGATTCTGACTATCTTATTTCCATTTGGCTCATTTGTTTCTTCATCAGTAAAATTTTGAATTTGATCGAATGCGACTCCGATCAGCGTTTTCCCATCTGCATAAACTTGACATTTTGCCGATGTTTGCCAATTCACTTTCTTCCGAAATAACTTTACACCTTCTCTCCTCAAAAAACCATGCATTTCATTAGATAAATTCATATTATTCATTTTTTACGCTCTCACTAATCAGCTACCCTTCAATGGATTAAAAAATTAAAAAGAATTCTTCACTGAGGATAAAATAGATGCGACTAAGGTAGCAAACCGAAAAAAAACTCGCAATTCGATTCCTAGTATTTCATCAGGTTCAAATGCCATTTCGTCGAATTTTCCATACAATTTGGAACAAGTAGTTGATGGCCATATTATCCTGGTGAATTCCTGCCATCTTGTTTTATAGATACAATCGGTGATAGGGGGATATACCATTTTTTTTCGTCGGATAGCTTTTCTAGTTCGTCTGATTTATTTCCAGTTCTGTCGATATTTTTCGTCGTTATTTTCCCAAAACATCAAATTTGATTTCAATTCAAATAACTAGACTATGGAAAACATCGGAAATTTTTTAGCACAGGACTTTGTACTGGATGTACAAACAGTTTGCTTAGTAGAACCAATCTCATATTTTGATTTTGATGATATCGAATTTATAACAACAAAGACTGTTACATCGTCAAATGTGATATAAATGAGGCTGCCGCTGTGAAGGCGTTCTGGTAGGCGCCTTTACAGCAATCCTCAAATAACCTAAAGTTACACATAATCCAATCGACCATATGGGATCACCCAAACTAAAATGTATTCTCATTGAAGACGAGCCCCTAGCAACAAAAAAAATAGTTGAATACATACATATGTTTCCAAACCTTGAATTGGTTAAGATGGTTGCAGATATTGAAAATCCGACTTTATTCAGTCATGATCTAAAATCTGCAGATATCCTTTTCTTAGATCTCATTGTTAGTGGTGGCAATATCAATACGCTCGCCGATTTTATTGCTGATATCCCCATCTTGATCATTACATCGGCGATATCAAGATGGCAATATCCAGAATTTATCAAAAATAGGGAGCATTTCGCCTTACAAAAACCAATTTCGCTTCAAATGTTTCAGTCTTGTATAGAAAAAGCGATACAGCCATAAACTTTGTGTTCCATGCCTCTATTCCAATTTTCAGATTATTTTCTTCTGCGCTCCCCATTATTTCATTCAACGATTGCAACTGATCTCCTCAAGATGGAAGACGTTCAGGATATGGAAGCTAAACTCCGCTATTTATATCAGGACGAACGATTAAAAGAAGCCCTTTTTCTCGCCAGTCCAGCATTTTTTAAAGAAGTGGAAAAATGGCTTGATTATCAAAAAGAGAGCAGTACAAAAATGATCATTTCCCTCATCAAATATACCGTTAGGATGAGCACAAGGAGTACGCCCTTTGGGTTGTTTGCCGGTGTATCCTTAGGAAACTTTACAACTACTGAAGGCATATACCTAATAAGAAGTAATGTCAATAAACCCATATTAAAACTAGATGCTCCAATTTTGGTGGAAGTTATTGAACAGCTACTAAAAGACCCAACGATCTATACTCAACTCGATTATCGCATCAATCCGACCATATACTTAGATGGCAAATACTACAAATATTACCAGAAAGTTACGGTTGCAAACAAGAATCAATGTATCTTGAAAAAAGTGAGATCAACGCCTATTTTAGATCACATTTTACAACACTTCGAACGAAATAAACCATCTGCCCACTATCAATCATTGGTTGAGCTACTGGTGAATATCGGCGCATCCATTGATCAATCTAACTTATTTATCAACAACCTCATTAAACTCGGAATTATATCATCTGAGTTACAACCTAATGTTATTGGATCGAGCTATCTTGACGCACTGATCAACACTATCCAAAAGTTAGATGCACAAACAAGCTATTTAACCACTTTATTAGCGGTTAAGACATTGCTTGAAAGCTCCAATCCAATCGTTCAAATACAGGATGAGATCATCCAATTATTACAGCCGCTGCTTCCTGGCTCCGCACTTAACAATTCGGTTCAAGCGGATCTACTTATTGGCATGACCCAAAATAGTCTATCCAATACAGCATTGAATCATATACGTGATCAATTTCAAGATTTATTACCATTCAGCAACCCGGTCGATTTAGCGNNGCCGAGTTCATTAAAAAATATGAAGATCGGATGATCCCCTTAACGGTAGCCTTGGATCCGGATATCGGTGTTGGGTATGGCAATCAAAAAGGAGTCTACAATGTAACAGATGAAATATTGGGAGAAGCTAAAAATATGACTTCCTCAACCGGTATAACGAATAGAAATCATCATTACCAAAACCTTGTTATTGAAAAATTTGTCGCCAGCATAAAAAATCAATTTTCAGAGATTCTGCTTACAGCCGCAGATCTAACTGAAATTTCCGAGCGTAGAACAGAGCCTGCAAGCACCACGCCGCCTTCGTTCTATGCCATAGGAAATCTTATGAGAAGAGCAAATCAAGAAAAGCTATTTTTCAATCTGGGATCGATTGGAGGTTCATCCTCTGGGAATCTAATGTCCAGATTCTCACATTTGGACATCAGATTAGACGAAAAATTAAAAACAGCAGCACAACGGGAACAGCAGCTATTGCCAAATGTTTTGTTGGCTGAGATTTGCCATTATCCTGACAACGCTGCTGGAAATATCATTCATAGGCCAGCTATAAGAGAAACAACAATCTGCGTTACAGCTACAATGGATCACGACCAGCAACAAATTGATGTCAACGACTTATACCTTTTTGTCCAAGACCAACAGCTTGTTTTATGGTCCAAGAAATTCGATAAAATGGTCATGCCACGTCTAACAACGGCCCATAATTTTGAATATGGCATGAACTTATATAAATTTCTCGCGGATTTTCAGTTTCAACCCAATAGCTTGAATATCTCCTGGAATTGGGGCATATTAAAAGAACAGCCAAGACTCCCAAGAATAACTTACGAAAACATTGTGTTATCTAGGGCACAATGGCGAATTCAAAAAGTAATGAAATATCCAGATGAGCCTGACATTTTTGTAAAGAATTTAAAAACACAATTGGAAATCCCGACTTGGGTAGTGATCTGTAGTGGTGACAATGAACTTTTAATCAACCTAGATAATCCCTTTTGTGCTGAATTGTTAATGGAACATATCTGCAAAAGAGATACAATATTAAGAGAATATCTCTTAAATGAGTTCTCATCCGTCGTAAGTGACAGTGACAATAATATTTTTGCAAATGAAATTATCATTCCAATTCATACCCAAACGACCACCAATAACACAGATAAAGTGGCTCCGCAAGAAAGCGAGTTAAAGCGATGCTTTCCTTTAGGTAGCGAATGGCTCTATGCCAAAATTTATTGCGGACAGCATTTTGCAGATCAGCTATTGATGGAAACTATTCCTTTAATTATAGCGACCATTAGAAAACATGGTTATCTAAAAAAATGGTTCTTCATACGTTACAATGATCCGGATCCGCACATTAGAATTAGAATTGAGCTTTATGATCCAGCACAATGCCCTGGTGTTATATCAATCATAAATAAGCTATTGGTTCAATTTGTAGAAAATGGACAAATTGCAACGTTATCCTTTGATACATACATAAGGGAGATCGAACGATATACACCGTTATGCATGGAACTCAGCGAAGAGTTATTTTACAAGCAAAGTGAAGTCGTGCTAAGAACAATGCAACAGAGCCCGACGATCAACGACCGATGGCGCAGCGCTTTTGAACATATTGACTTATTACTGGAATCGGCAAAATTCACTTTAATCGAAAAGAAAGAATTCTGTCAACAGATGAATACCCATTATCAGCAGGAATTTGGAAATAATAAAAAGCTCTGGATTCATCTTAATAATAAATTCCAAGAGAAAAAAGCATGGTTCGACAAACCATTTGGTCATCTGTTTGCTCCCAATCAACAGCTATTTAACTTACAGCAAAACATATTTTCAACAGTCAGGACAAATATTAACGAAAATCGGAGCTCTTTTGTCGTGACCTCCCTATTAGCCAGCTATGTTCATATGTTCATAAATCGGCTGTTTATGTCAGATCAGCGCTTGCATGAGCTAGCCATTTATCATTTTATGGTCTCCTATTACAAAATGCAGATCGGGAAACGAAAAAAAGCCGGGCATCAGGTAACTTAGCTTGAGCATTCAAATCAGCCCCATCTTGGCAAAAAGCTGATTGCGATATTGCAAACCAATACTAAGTTCAATTCCATTTTTTAAAATAACTTTGCTGGCCTCTACGCCTTTGATTTGCTTAATATTAACAATATAGGACCGATGCATACGCGCAAACATATCCCAAGGTAATTCTACTTCCATATCTTTCATCGTAGACAGCAAAGTTTGCATTCCCTCTACCGAATAAATTTGAATATAATCGCCCCAAGCCTTGAGGTAGAATATGTCCACAGGATCTATAAAAAGAGTTTTATTTCGATCCTTTATCTTAATTGCTCTTCTTTCCCCTGGCATTCCTCCTCTTGAAAACAGAATTGCTTTTTGAACCTTTTCGATTGCTTTTAACAAGCGTTCCTCGGTGAGGAGCGGTTTTAACATATAGTCTATCACATCTAGTTCAAATCCATTGACGGCATATTCATAATGTCCAGTTATAAAAATGACAAATGGTGGATGATTAAGTCCCTTTAGGAAAGTGATCCCATCCATTTCGGGCATATCAATATCTGACAAAATGAGATCCACCTCATTTTGTCTCAAAACATCTGCCGCTTGTAAAGGATTCTCAAATGTGCCCAGTATCTCCAGAAGTCCCAATTTAGCGACTAACTTCTCCAATCGACCCCTTGCAATCGGCTCATCTTCAATAAGGATAGTTTTAATTCTATTCATAAGTACCTAGCAATCCACCAGCTTTGGAGCTACGGATTTTCCTCCGGAAGTAAAGTTACAACAAGATTAACACTAAATACACCTTCCTCTGACTTTATTTCTAAATTGTAATTATCTCGGTAATGAAGTTCCAATCGCTTTCTCACATTTTCAATCCCTAACCCGCCTACATAATTTTCTGGCTTGGGCAGCTCGCCATACGCATTAGAGACATGCATATAAACGGTATCATTATTAACCACAATCCTTATTGATATCCAGCCAGATGAAGCGCTCAATCGAGGCCCATGCTTGAAGGCATTCTCTACAAAGGGAAAAAAGATCAATGGTACCAGCATACAATTTTCATTCTCGGCACTCAAAATCAGGTCGATTTTGACCGTTTCACTATAGCGCAGTTTTTCCAACTCGACATAATCTTTCAGCAGCTGAAATTCGCGGCTAATTTCTATACTTGGCTGATTGCTTTCATGCAGTAAATACACCATAATACTACTCAAACGCATCATGCTTTCTCCTCCCCTTTCATCGCGATCAGATACCAAAACATAAATACTATAAAGTGTATTGAGCAAAAAATGAGGATTAATCTGGTATTTAAGAAAAGCAAGTTCCAACTGGACATTGTTCAATTCCAACTCAGCATTTTTTAACTCCAGCTCCATTTTTGAACTTCTAACGAGCATAAATGCTTGTACAATTTTCACGGTCAATGGTAAAGCCACCAAAAAAATAAAATCCAATAAATAATCACTTATTGATGATGGTTTGAAAGCGCCAAAAATACCCTGATCCTCAACATCTTTGATATAATTTGCCAAGCGTGGACCTGGCGATAAATAATGTAACGTTAATATGCCCGCAAAGTAACTCAAAAAGGACCACCATGCATAAATAAATATCAACCACAAAATACATAGCACAAACTTACCTGGAATAAACCACCGGGGAATAATAATATAAGCTGTGACATAAAATATCGTTAGCAAAGAAAATACATCCTTTGAAAACAAAATCCAGGAATTTGAAAAATCTATTCGCTGATATACAACAAATTGCATTCCCAACACCACAAGCCAAAAACAGAGATGAAGAAAAATACGTTTTCCAATAGTATAATTTTGGAAAAACTTGGTCATAGATAGCATACTTCTAAACAATATGGGACTAATATAAAGATATCCTTTAGTTTGTACTAGGATCAAAGCACAAACGATAACACAAAAAGACAAATATCCGACAAATTCTGGTATTAAGGGGCACCTCAAATTAGCTACACTTCGATTGGCTAGGATGATCTCTAAAATTCACAGGTAAAATGCATAATGAGCAGATCACCATCATAGACATTTGCGGTAAAAAACAAAAAAGAGCGGTACATTTGGCTAATACAAAAATTAGAAATTAAAAAATGAGTTTCAAACATATTTTTAAAGCATCACTACGCTGGAATCATCAAGAAAAACCGGGCATTATTGGTTTAAAAAATTATTATAAAAGCCACAGTATCGCAATAGAGGGAAAGAGCGATTTACAGGTTTCTGCGGCTAAAGCATTCAAAGGCGATCCAGGATTATACAATCCAGAAGATTTATTGCTTAGCAGTCTGATCTCTTGCCATATGATGTCTTACCTATATGTTTGTGGACAACATGGCATCGAGGTATTATCCTATACTGACAATGCCCTCGCCACACTGGAGACGGACACAGATGGAAGCGGCCGTTTTACAGAAGTGACATTGTATCCCGACGTTCTGATCACGAATGCTTCCCAAATTAAACTTGCATTGTCCTTACATACAGCCGCAAATAAACTTTGTTTTATTGCCAATTCCTGCAATTTCAGGGTCATGCACCAGCCTAAATGCAAAGCAATCGAACCATAAGATAAGCTTCAAGTTCAAAAACATGTATGGAAAAATCGGCGTCCCACAATACTTGGTCTTAAATTTTTCGCAATCCAACAGCAGTCTCGTTTAAAACCAAAAAAAAAATAGCATTGGATTTATTAAAAAAATGCTTTACAAATTATCAATTAAATAACAAACAAGTCTTTACGGATTTCATTATTTTTGAAACATGATGGAAAACTCCAAGAAAAAAGCAGCAATTGGATTTATATTTATCACATTGCTCATCGACATTACGGGATGGGGAATCATCATCCCTGTAGTTCCTAAACTTATTGAGGAGTTGATTCATAGCGATATCAGTGAAGCCGCTAAATATGGCGGCTGGCTTGGCTTTGCTTATGCTTTTACGCAATTCATCTTTTCTCCTGTCGTTGGAAACCTCAGTGATAAATATGGTAGAAGACCCATTATTTTGATTTCTCTTTTCGGATTCGCGGTAGACTACATTTTTCTCGCACTGGCGCCGACCATAGGTTGGTTATTCTTAGGAAGAGTTATTGCCGGGTTGACTGGAGCGAGTTTTACAACAGCGAGCGCCTATATTGCGGATATATCAACAGATGAGGACCGTGCAAAAAACTTTGGATTGATTGGTGCCGCGTTTGGACTGGGGTTTATCATTGGCCCAGTAATTGGTGGACTACTTGGTCATTATGGCGCAAGGGTACCCTTTTATGCAGCCGCAGTGTTATGTATGCTTAACTTCCTATATGGCTATTTCATTCTGCCTGAAAGTTTAAGCAAAGAAAAACGCAGAAGCTTCGACTGGAAACGCGCTAATCCGATCGGCTCATTTAAATTTCTCGGCAAACATCCTGAAATCTCGGGGTTAATAATCGCATTGATTTTAATCTATATCGCTGGTCATGCAGTACAAAGTAACTGGAATTTTTTCACCATGTATAAGTTTAACTGGACGGAAAGAATGGTTGGTGTTTCATTGGGCGTCATAGGTCTACTCATTGGATTGGTACAAGGAGTTTTAATTCGCTGGACGACACCTAAACTTGGCGAGCAAAAGAGCATTTTTTACGGTTTGACATTTTATGCAATAGGATTATTGTTATTCTCATTTGCCAGCCAGGGATGGATGATGTTTGTATTCCTCGTCCCCTATTGCTTAGGAGGTATCTGTGGCCCTGCTCTTCAATCCGTCATTACGAAAAATGTTCCATCTAATGAACAGGGTGAGCTTCAGGGAGCATTAACGAGCTTAATGAGTGCTACTTCAATTATAGGTCCGCCCATGATGACTAACTTGTTTTATTATTTTACCCATGACAAAGCACCATTTAAGTTTTCCGGCGCTCCGTTTTTCTTGGCATTTATCCTGATGACAATAAGCGTGATCATCGTATTTAATGCTTTTCAGAAAAAACAGAAATAGCCTCTAAACTATTAAGGAGCTCATTCTGCAGTATCTTCCGTTGACGGCTGAAATTCTTCACATAGTGAATTTAAGCGAAGCATAGCATGGGTTAATAAAAACTAACGCAAGTTATCTCAATATGATGAAATGAAACAAAACAGTTATTTAAATAGCATTAACGATTCTTAAACGGATAGAGACAATTTGTCTCAATAAAAACACCTATCTTAGGGTAAAAGTAGTATCAAGTATAACATACGTTCAAACCTGACCATGAGATTATATATTATCACTTTCTTCTTATGCATATTTATGCCTTGGATTCTGATGGCGCAAACTGGCAAAACAAAAAAGCATCCAAATATCGTGTACATTATGAGTGATGACCACGGCTATCAAGCGATTAGTGCTTACGGTTATGGTCTCAATGAAACTCCTAATATCGACAGGCTGGCAAAGGAAGGTGCAATATTCACACGTGCAACTGTGACAAATTCCTTATGTGCCCCGAGTAGGGCTGTACTGCTTACGGGGAAACACAGTTATATCAATGGCAAAATAGACAACGAAGCAACGTTTGACTGGAATCAAAATAACTTTGCCAAGATTCTTCAGAAAAATGGTTATCAGACAGCATTAATTGGTAAGATCCACATGGACGGTCTACCACAAGGTTTTGATCACTCAGCTGTGCTTATTGACCAAGGTGAATATTACAACCCCAATTTTATCATCGATGGCGTAAAACGACAAATAGCGGGCTATGTGTCAGATCTCACCACGGATCNNTACTAGGTATAAAGGAATATTTAACTTGGGATAAAGCAGCTTTCAATGGCAACTTGGGAAGAATGACGACAGCAGAGCGCGCAGCATGGGACTCCATTTACAATCCGATTATGGCTGATTTTAGCAGGAAGTACCACGACATGTCCAAAGAAGAACTCATGCGCTGGCGATATCAACGCTATATGCAGGATTATTTGGGTACTGTCGCCGCTGTTGACGAAGGTGTTGGACGTCTTTTGGAGTTCTTAAAAGAAAACGGGCTAGATGAAAACACAATTGTGATCTATACATCAGATCAAGGTTTCTACCTCGGAGAACATGGTTGGTTTGATAAACGCTTTATGTATGAAGAATCACTTCGTACACCATTACTCATACGTTATCCTGCGGAAATCAAAGCTGGCCAAGCTTCAAAAGCACTGGTTCAAAATCTTGATTTTGCACCCACGATTCTCGACTACGCCGGACTTTCCATACCAAAAGATATGCAAGGAAAATCCTTTCGTGGTCTGCTCAATGGAAAGGAACATCGATGGCGTGATGCGGTTTATTACACCTATTATGAATATCCTTCCATCCATATGGTAAAGCGTCATTATGGAATTCGCACCGAAAGGTACAAATTGATTCATTTCTACTATGATAAAGATGAGTGGGAACTATACGATTTGGAAAAAGATCCGCAGGAAATGCAAAATGTTTATGATCTGGAAGCTTATCGTAAAGTTCGTGAGCAAATGCACCGCAAACTGGACGAAACGCGTGCTCACTATAAGGATTCAGATGAGAATGATAAGAGGTTTATACCGAAGGCAAAACATTGATTTGCCAAATACAACACAGTATCGGGAGACTCTTGCGCAATACAAACTCCTCCATGGTTCTTCAAGTATCTTAAGCACACCCACTAGATAATGATTAAAAAGAGGGTGTGCTATAAATTATATTAATGTTCGTGACCACCGGTGTTGCTCATTTTGGCATTGATAAAGAAGGCGCCTTTCACAACAATTTTAGTTCCTGCAGGTATTTCTTTCACTGGAGTAATCGCCGTGTATCCCATAGCAGATACGCCTTTTTGAATTTCAATTTTTTCAAAATGGAGATTCTTAGTTTGTTCTTCGCCATGCGCTCCCGCTTCAATCTCATTTTTATGCGCATGTTTTGCTTCTCCTTCATCGTGTGCATGACCATGGTCGTCATGTTCGTCTTCATGTTCCTCAGGTTTCTTATCTGTTTCAATAAAAATATAATACTTACCATCAGCCTCAACAATAGCTTCATTGGGAGCGGCAGGCGTAGTGACATTATTTATACCGATCATACCAGTAATATTCATGCCGTCGATCAATCCAACTTTACTTCCGATAACTGTACTATGTATCGCTATCGTTTTGCTATCGTTTTCAAAAGAAGAGCCAATGGTAAATACTTTCGCTGCATAAGTTTTATCGGGATTATTGGTCAATTGAAAATTGATCACTTGCCCCACCTTAATCAGCGGCAAGTCTTTTTCAAATACTTGCAGGTCTAAGTGTAGTAAGCTATTGTCAACAATTTCGATTACAGGTGTAGAAACATCGACATAACTTCCTATTTTCGCAAGAACATTGCTCACCGTACCGTTAATCGGACTCGTAACAGCCAATGACGTCCGCATGGTTGAAAGACTAACTTGATTGGGATTTATTCCCATGAGTTTAATTTGCTGCTGTAATGATGCTTTTCTAGCATGCAAACTATTGAAATCGGCTGTTGCCGCCTGTAAATTTTTCNNTGTCTCACCATTTCTTGCTCCGCTAATGTTATTTTACTCCCAAGGGACACATATTCCTCTTGCAACTGCACAAACTGCGGATTAGTAATCGTTGCAATCACCTGTCCTTTACGTACGATATCTCCCAATTGTACGTTCAATGTTTTCACAACACCTCCGTATAGCGTTGTAGCATTCGCCTTATTATTATTGGGGACACTCAAGAGGCCATTGGCTTTGATCGTTGCCATTAACTCTTTTTTCTCTATTGTACCAAATGTTATACCTACTGCTTTTATCTGTTCTGGGCTGAGTGAAGCAACGGTAACAGGCTCCTCTCCATGTCCTTCTTCGCCCTTTTCCGCCTCTTTTCCATGTGCATGGCCATCATCTGGCGAATGATTCGAGCCACAAGCGTAGATACCAAGGATCATAAATGTGATAAATATCTGTATGAAAATTCTCATTATTAACTTATTCATTATTGAAGTAATTATATTGAATTGCTGATTGATTATATTGGTTTAGTACATCCAAATAATTTTGTCTTATACCAATGGCTTGACTTAAAAATTGGCTTAGTTCGGCAAAACTGATCTCCCCTGTCCTATATCCAAGACTTGCTGCTTTAATAATCGCATCGGCTTGTTGCAAACCCGAAGATTCATAAAATTGCAATAAAGCACTGTTTTTTTCAATCGCTGCCAATGCATTATCTTTATCTGTTTGAAACACCTGTGTATCATACTCCAATTTCTTTTGCTGAGCCTCCATTTCGGCGTGCGCAGCTTTAACTTTACTTTTATAAGCTCCTAAGCCAAATACCGGAAATGAAGCCGACACAGAAAAGCCTGAAACTGGATCGCTTGATCCCCAAAGGCGTTGAGAAAAAAAACGCCCTGAAAACTCAGGTTTATTCGTATTCTTTTGAACAGCACCGTTGGATGAAGCGACGTTGACGTTCTGTTGCTGTAAGGCAAGTATCGGATGTGAAGTGTTAGCGATAGAGAATACATCTATAGCAATCTTTTCCAACGACTTATCTAAAGGTAAAACCCATTCATTACGATCCATTAACATCATTAATCGCTGTTGTTGAATAAGCATATCATTCTTATTTTGGATAAGTTGAGCTTGCAACTCCTTCATTCTAGCCTCGGCAGCAATTTTGTCGAGAGCTGCAACGTCTCCGGTTCGAAAGGCNNAAATACTGTCCAACTCCTTATACAGCTTTTGACGATCTTGAAGATACCAAAGCTGAAAGTAAGCCGTTCTGACATCTTTCTTTATCCCTGTATTCAACACATCAGTATTTAGGTTTGCGTATCTGAGCTGTTGTTTAAAATATTCTTTTCGTGCAGCGTATAAGCCTGGCCAAGCAATGCTTTGGGTTATACCAATTTTTAGCAGCCCAGCTTTATCCGTTGGCCTGTAGTCTTCATTTTCTACGAAAACACCTGTTTTTGGAATTTCATTAGCCGTTTTAACATTAAATCCCGCGCCAGCAATCTCGGCTTCATTAACCTGAAACTGACGGTTGTTCTTCAATGCCATTTCCACAGCCGACTCGACCGATATCCTTTCCTGACCAAACGCTTTAAATCCAAATGTCCCTAACAAGAAAATAAGCACCGTAATGACCCTTTTGTTTTCCATACCTCGTTTCATATTCCATTTCGAATCAAATATTATATACAATAGTGGCAACACAAATAGCGTAAGAAAAGTCGCGGTAATCAAGCCACCAATTACGACTGTGGNNACCGCGCTAGTACTAATTGCCATAGGCAAAAAGCCTAAAGATGCAACGGTTGCAGTCATCAATACAGGACGCAATCTGATCAACGTACCTTCTTTAACGCGTTGATATATATCTTTCATACCCTCTTTTTTCAGCTGATTGAACGTCCCAATAAGAACAATTCCGTTGAGTACAGCTACACCAAATAACGCGATAAAACCTATACCCGCACTGATACTAAAAGGCATTCCCCGTAGCATTAGAGCAAATACACCACCTATGGCACTCATAGGAATGGCGGTAAAGATCAATGTCGCTTGTTTAAAGGAGTGAAATGTGAAATAGAGCAACATAAAAATAAGCAATAAGGAGACGGGAACGGCAATCATCAACCGTGCACTTGCTTTTTGCAAGTTTTCAAACTGTCCACCATAAGTAAAATAATAACCTGCGGGTAATTTAATATTTGTTGCCAATTGCTGTTGGATCTCTTTTACTACGGTTTGCACATCTCTTCCCGAGACATTAAAACCGATCACTATCCTTCTTTTTCCAGCTTCCCGACTAATTTGGGCGGGTCCTAACTTATAATCTATTGCGGCGACTTGCGACAGCGGAATTTGTATACCCATATCTGTAGGAATCATCAGGTTGCGCACATCATCAATACTATTTCTGTGCGTTGTATCGAGCCTAACAACTAAGTCAAAACGACGTTCATTTTCGTAGATTTGCCCCGTACTTCTACCCGCAAAAGCTGTACTAACAACATCATTTACATCTTGAATAGTCAATCCGTAATTGGCAATTCGAGTTCGATCATAAACGATATTGATCTGCGGTAAACCCGACACCCGTTCAACTTGTGGCGATGTGGCACCATCAACGGATTGAATCTGCGTCGCAACGATATTAGCGTAAGCCGCCAATGAATCAATATTTTCACCAAAAATCTTAACAGCAACGTCCTGACGTATACCTGTCATCAGTTCATTGAACCGCATTTGGANNCCGACTTCCACTCTTTTTGTGGTTCCAGAACAACCATAATATCTGTTGCTTCAGGGGGCATTGGATCTGTAGGTACTTCAGCAGCACCGGTTTTACCAACAACCATCTTAACCTCATCAAAACTTTTGATAATACTGGAGGCTTGCATAGAAGTCTCGATACTTTGCGACAGGGAACTTCCTTGCGGTAATATACAATGGAAAGCATAGTCGCCTTCTTGTAGTTGCGGAATAAATTCTCCACCCATATTTTTGAAAAGGAAGATGGAAATAGCAAATATTACAACCGTCAAACTCACAATTACATATTTAAATCGAATCGCTTTTTGCAGCAGAGGTGCATAAATACGTTGCAGGCCCTCAATCATGCGGTCACTAAAAGTCTTCTTTTCATTGAGCTTTTTCGGCAAAAACAAAGCACACATCATTGGAATATACGTTAGTGAAAGAATCAATGCACCCAAGATCGCAAATCCAACGGTTTGTGCCATTGGACGAAACATTTTTCCTTCCACGCCCACGAGCGTTAAGATCGGTATATAAACAATGAGGATAATAATCTCTNNGGATCTTGGATGCGGATTCAAAGACCTCATGATCCATTTCCGCTTGTGTTAATTTCTCTGTTGATTTACGTAAGCCTAAATGATGGAGGGTCGCCTCCACTACAATGACGGCACCATCCACAATCAAACCAAAATCGATTGCACCTAAACTCATTAAATTGGCACTCACACCAAATACATTCATCAATCCCAAAGCAAATAGTAACGCTAACGGAATCGCTGATGCAACGATAAGACCAGCACGTAAATTACCGAGGAATAGCACCAACACAAAAATCACGATAAGTGCCCCTTCGATGAGATTTTTTTCCACCGTGCCAATGGCACGTCCCACGAGATCGGTTCGGTCCAAATAGGGTTCAATGACCACATCCTCAGGTAGCGATTGTTGAATTGTAGGTAATTTTTCTTTAACACGATTGACGACTTCATTACTATTTTCGCCTTTCAGCATCATCACGACACCACCTACAGCGTCAACTTCACCATTATAGGTCAACGCGCCATAACGAACCGCGTGACCGAAGCGTACATCGGCCACATCCTTAACATAAATCGGCACAGCACCAGATTTCTTTATAGCGATATTCTTTACATCTTCCAGCGATGTTGCCAATCCGATCCCGCGAATAAAATAGGCATTGGGTTTCTTATCAATGTAAGCGCCGCCGGTATTTTGATTATTTTTCTCTAAGGCACTAAATAGTTCAGGTATACTGATATTCATTGCCTTAAGCCTATTTGGATCTACCGCAACTTCATATTGTTTCAACTCACCGCCGAAGCTATTTACCTCAGCTATCCCAGGAGTACCATAAAGTTGACGAGCAACAATCCAATCCTGCATTGTTCGCAGATCTTTAGCGTTATACTTACTCTCACTACCTTTCTTGGGATGGATGATATATTGATAAACTTCGCCCAACCCGGTACTGACAGGCGCTAACTCAGGTTTACCTATACCTTGTGGAATTTGGTCTACAGCTTCTTTCAAACGCTCTCCGATCAGCTGTCGTGCAAAATAGATATCGACATCTTCCTCAAAAACAACCGTGATGACTGAAAGTCCAAATCTTGAGATACTTCTGATTTCCTCTACTTTTGGAACCGTTGCAATACTTTGTTCTATAGGAAAAGTAACCAATTGTTCGACTTCCTGCCCCGCCAAGGTTGGACAAGCGGTAAAAATCTGAACCTGGTTGTTGGTAATATCGGGAACAGCATCGATGGGCAATTTTGTTGCGCTCCATGCTCCCCAAATAATAAGTAACAGGGTCATTAAGCCAATAATGATCTTGTTCTTGATGCTAAATTTTATGATATGATCTAACAAAATATACTTGATTAATGCTTAAACAATAGCTATTTAGAATAGCTTATTTTCTTGCGACAGAAAAGATGCCGCAACATTATTTCAAATTCAAAATGAAGAGAACACGATGCATCCTCCGCAAATTTGATTTAAAATTAAAATGTTAAAAGATTAAGCACTGACTTTTGGCGGCTGCCAAATACTGCCAAAATAATTGGAAACAAGGGTCGTATTTAAAACAGGGAGGCGATTATCAAAATAGATAGAAATCGGAATGCCATCAATTCGAGGTATTTGATATTCAAACGCAGTTATATTTCCACTGCAACAGTTACAGTAGCAAAAAATAGAACAAGCATCACCGTCATCATCACTGTGGCTATGTGGTTGATTTAATTCAGTTTCCATAGTCGTTTGTACACAGCGATTATTGGCATCACTGCAGGGCGCAAATGAAAGCCCCATTATATAAACTGTCAATATGAAAACGATTAACCTCATGGATAAACAAATGTATAAAAATAATTTTGATATCAACTTATACTGTCCTGAAACTGTTCCCCAATACGCTATAAAAAGGCATGGCAAATACTATTTAGAGCGGTAAATTATATATGAATAATAATAAAAGAAAACCACCTTCTATTGGAGGTGGTTTTCTTTTTATTTCTATCTTATCATATTTCTTGCAAACGTTTTGGAAGATCTTCAATTTTCGAAAGACTCAGCTGCTTCATAACCTGGAATAAATGTGCTTTGAACATATTTATCGTGTTCTCTCCCCCTTGATTTCCCAAAGCGCCAACTCCATACATAAAAGGTCGCCCCATAAAATTGAAATCAGATCCTACAGCATGTGCCCGAGCCAAATCCACTCCAGAACGTATTCCGCCGTCTAACATAATTTTTATTTTCTTTTTGTACTCTGCGTTACCCGCCAGACGAATTAATGAATTGATTGACGACTCGCTTGCATCCAGCTGCCTTCCACCGTGATTGGACACAATTACGCCATCTACCCCTAGCGCAATAGATGCCTGCATATCTTCATCGGTAGCAATACCCTTCAACACTAATGGTCCTTTCCAGAGATCGCGGATAGCTTTAATTTTTTCTACGTCGACCTTACCTGTAAAGGTTTTATTCATAAATTGCCCCAATTGTGCCAAGTCAAGTCCCTTTTCCATATAAGGCTTCAATGTGGCAAAAGAAGGGATTCCGTGCCTTAAAGTTTCTATTCCCCACGTAGGACAAGCAAATGTTTGCAGAATATTCGCAATATTCATTTTTGGTGGCATAGAAAGACCGCTCTTTATTTCTCGATAACGAAGTCCAAACGCTGGCACATCCACCAAAACGACCAATACCGGACATTCAACGGCTTGTAGACGTCTAATAATATCATCACGTAATCTATTCTCAGTCGGGTGATAAAGTTGAAACCAAGCTTTTCCTTGCGATACTTCAGCAATTCTTTCAATACTACTTGTGGATACGGTACTTAAGATATAAGGAATATCATTATTCGCAGCTGCTTTTGCTAAAATCTCTGGAGCGTTCGGCCACATTAAACCTTGCAAACCAATCGGAGACACCCCAAATGGCGCGCTATAACGTCGACCAAAAAGTTCAACCGAAAGATCTATTTCCTCACTTGCCTGTAAGTATTGCGGTTTTAACAGAATGTTATCAAAGTCATTTTCATTTCTTGCTAAATTTAACTCCTCGTTTGCCCCACCTTCCAGGTAGTCAAATGCAAATCGAGGCACTCTTTTTTTTGCTTTATTTTTTAAATCTTCAACGGAAGGAAAACTTGAATTATACGTAAACTTTTGGCTCATGATTGATGTATTTATTGTTGCAGCTTTTTATACCGCGAGTCAAACTTAGAAAAATTGCTTTTTAAATGCAAAATAATTATGTTTAATATAAAAATAATTTACGCATTTCAATCCACCTTATTCAGTAGCCTTAACAGTAATCTCTATACATTCCGACGATACCCTAGCTCTGCCCCCCCACTAACGGGTAGGTTCACTCCTGTTATGAACCGCGCACTGTTTGAAAGTAGAAATACACAAGTATCTGCAATGACATCGCCTTCTGGGCAATATCCTAATAAGTGGATATCTTGCAAAAAATCAAGCACCCGGCCTAGGTTCGGTTGCTCCTGCGTCCATTTTTTTAGCATAGGCGTCATTACTGCAGCCGGCATAACCGAATTAACACGGATCCCAACCGCTGCATAGTCAATTGCCATCGATTTGGTAAGTGCATTAACTGCTCCTTTTGTAGCAGCATAAGCCGCATGATTTTCTTGTCCGATATCCCCCACCAGACTACTTGTGTTTAAAATGCATCCGCCGGTATCTTTTAGAAATGGGTAGCCATATCGGGTTGTCAATAGGATACTTTTTATGTTGGTATCAAGGATCTGCGACCACTCATCATCTGTTGTTTCGTGTAATGGTTTTGATGGACTGGCCAAACCTGCATTATTATGAATGGCATCAAGCCGTCCAAAAACGGCAATGATCTCTCCAATTGCAAGCTTCACTTCGGCCGCTTGTGTAATATCAGCACATATTCCAAGGTGAACTCCCCCAATCAAAGCTTTTGTTGTAGCTACAGATTCTTCATCAACACCAATAAAAGCCACTGTTGCTCCCGCCTTTACATAGGCTTTGACACATTCCAATCCGATACCAGCAGTACCGCCGGTAACCAATATTACTTTATTTTCTAAGCTATTCACGTTATATTATGGTTTAATTTGATAGTATAGATACGAGTATGGGAGGAAAAATCACCTGAAAATTACATATAACCTCGTAACGATGCATAAAAGTAAAGCCGATAAAATGCGATAGTTTCCAATCCCTGGCCAAGCAGCTCCCCGCAGTGGATCAAGTGGGTTTCGCCAATACAAGCCTTCACTTTGTTTTGTATGTTTCATAGGGTAGAGATAAGACGATATAACCTGTAAAGCCAAACAAACTACAAATAAATAAAATGCCATCACCATAAATGGTGTTTGTCCGATCCACGAATCTGGTACGAGTTTATTCACTACAAACACGAGTACCCCTAGCAACGATCCAATCCACAACGTTAATTTTGCCGAAACTGCAGATGCACCTTTCCAAAATACTCCGAGGACAAATACACAGGTAATTGGAGGTGAAATATGCGCAATCACATCATTAATCCCATTAAAAATACTTTCATATTTATCCAACAGTGGCAGAAGTGCTAGAGAAAACACCATAGCGCAAATAGCAGCTATTTTTCCTACCCGAATCAACTGCTTATCTGTGGCAGCTGGTTTTCTTCTCTTAAAGATATCATAGCTGACCATAGTTGAAATCGAATTCAACGCACCAGAAATTTGGCTCATTAAGCCGGATAACAGCGCGGCAACCAAAACTCCGATCAAACCGGCAGGTAGAAGTTGTGTTATCATCAGGGTATAAATCCCCTTCGAATTCACATGACCTGTCGCATCTAAGCCCAAGCTACTCAGATCTAGCTGCCCTGTTTTAAACAAAGTGTAGGCAAATAAACCTGGAAGTACAAAGATGAAAACAGGTAAAATTTTACGGAAACCGCAGAAGAGAGCGCCTACACGACCATGATTTTCATCCTTTGCACCCAACACACGCTGTACAATGGTCTGATCAGCACACCAATACCAAATACCTAAGATTGGATAACCAAATAGCACCGCGNNGTCGCGAAGCATAGATAAGCGATCCAATTCGGCATGCGCTGTCAAAACGGATTTCATAGGAAGCCAACCGCCCATTTTATCGAATGCAGCGTAGCTGATGATAAGCGCGCCTGCCAGCAGCACGATCGTCTGAATAGACTCTGTGACTACAACCGCCCTCAAGCCGCCTAAAATTGTATAAACACCTGTAATTATAGATATTACAGCAATACTGAGATACATATTAAATCCAAATAAGGTTCTCAGTACGATACCGCCAGCCAACATGGAGAAGCCGATGTGAATCACGATAGCCGATATAATAGAAATAAATGTCAACCAATCTCTGCTTGATCGATCGTACCGTCTTTCTAAAAAATCGGGTAAGGTAGCGACACCAGATTTCAGATAAAAAGGCACAAAAAACAAAGCTAATAAAATTAAGGTAAAGGCCGCCATCCATTCGAAATTACCATTGAGCAATCCTGTATCGAAACCACTTTGTGCTAAACTAACCAGATGAACGGTGGAAATATTGGTTGCAAACAACGCTAATCCAATCGCTGGCCATCTCAGGGTTTTCCCAGCCAAAAAATAGCCTTCAGCATTTGTTTCCATTTTCTTCGCACGTGCACCGACACCTGCTAAAATACCGACTATCAAAATCAATGCGATATAGACGATTGCGATCCCAAGATCTAAATTTTCTAACATAGTTTTTCCTATAACAAATCACAACTACTACCTACTTCCATGGGTGTGCGATACACACCGTCTTCTATTGACACTGGGTGTAAAAAATATGATTTTAAATGTGGGATATGTTCTAAAAATAATGCTTCATGGCCCATGTTGATATGATTAAACAGAACAAGATGTTGATGGAGTTGCCCCATATCGCCAACATGTGGTACGACAGGAATA
This sequence comes from Sphingobacterium sp. UBA6711, assembly GCA_002454415.1. Taxonomy (GTDB): domain Bacteria; phylum Bacteroidota; class Bacteroidia; order Sphingobacteriales; family Sphingobacteriaceae; genus Sphingobacterium. The sequence continues at coordinate 15,379 of DKIT01000181.1, read as the reverse complement.
TTATACTTGCGACAGAGTAAGCTTATAGTGATGAATTCACTCACCCCACCTACGCGAACCGCATCTACCTGCACAAATCCTGCTGCACCTAGCTGAAGATAATTTTTGAAGACAATGCGATTTGGTACATGTTCGCCCATTGCCACCTTTATCGGAGCAATGACATCAGCCAAAGTCTTGTGTCCTAAGACATCATCAGGATGAGTAGGCTCCTCCACCCAATATGGGTTCATAGTCTTAAGTTCCTGACATATCGATAAAGCCTGTGGTAAAGTCCATTGTTGGTTTGCGTCTAACATAACTTTTGCCTGATCTCCGGCAACCTCTCGGACGATATGGGCACGACGAATATCGCGCGAAGGATCTTCACTACCAACTTTGAGTTTCATTGCTGTAAATCCTTGCTCGATAGCGCGTATACAATTTTGTCGGACCTGGTCATCGGAATAATTAAACCATCCTACAGAGGTATCATACCCTGCATAACCCTGCTTAAGAATCCCTAGTCTATCATTTCGCGTTTCCATATTAGACCTCAAGAGCGCTATTGCTTCCTTTCTGGTCAGTTCATCCTCCAAATAAGATTGATCTAATGTATTGACGATCTCTTCCGCAGATAGGTCTATTAACAATTTCCAGAGTGGCAAACCTCTCGTTTTAGCCCAAAGGTCAAAACAGGCATTTGTGACCGAAGCCAATGCTAAGTGCACTACGCCTTTATGTGGACCGAGCCAACGAAACTGTTGTTCATTGCTAAGCTTATTAAAAAGTTGCCCGAAATTGGCCATAATATCTTCAATAGGAATACCTTTGAGACGCTCAGCATAAAATGCAGCAGCCCTACAAACCAACTCATTTCCTGCACCGATCGTAAAAGCCAGACCAGTTCCGACTCTTCCTTTTTCATCTATTAGGCGTGTCACAGCATAAGAATAGATCGGATCTTTATGTACCGCATCACTGCCAGCACCGGTAGTCAAAGGAAATCTTCGATCCTGGATATCAACTAATTTTTCCATGTAGATTTTAATTTTTTATTTTTGAGATTTAGGTGTATTTATCGCTATTTACAGCTATATTTTTTCCTATTCGCCCCCCTTCAGGTTTTATGCTATCTATTGATTTTTATATAGCCACTAAATTACAATGTTCACATAGGTAGCACTACTGCTGGATTGCTCTTTTTATTCACTATATTAACCTTATTTACAAAATAGTTTTATTTCAATGTCAAAATAAGCTATATTGCCTCCTCATTAACGTATGACACAATAACCAATTCGATGAAACCCGTTTTTGCAAAAATTATGGAAGGTGCAGAGGTTGCAACATATGCCACCAAAGTCATCCGCCGCCCCGCCTTCTCCACAGAATTCCATTTCCATAATGCCTGCCAGATGACCTATATTGTTCAGAGCGAAGGAAAAAGAATCATTGGAGATAGTGTTGGAAGCTTTGCTTCAGACGAATTGACCTTCGTTNNTAAAATTGATTACATTTTTAAATTTGTTTTCGACAATTACACGCGAGGGATACAGCTTGATCAAGTTGCTGAAATATCAAATATGTCGAAACATTCTTTCTGTCGTTATTTTAAATCCCGAACCCAAAAAACATTCGTTCAATTTGTCAATGAAGTTCGGATCAGTGAATCATGTAGACTCATCGCTGAAAATAATCAGCAAATCACAAACATTGCATATGCTTGTGGATTTAATAGTCTTTCAAATTTTAATAAGATTTTTAAATCTATCAAAGGTGTCACACCCAGTAAATACAAAATGCTGCTACGGCAGTAAAGTCTACATCATTTAAAACTAGTCAATGTCAAGTTTGGAAAGTCCTGTTGTCGCTGGACCGTTCAGCATGTTGCCGTCAACATCGAATCGAGAGCCATGGCAGGGACAATCCCATGAACGCTCGGATGGATTCCAAGCTACTGTACATCCCATGTGTGGGCAAACAGAATTTAAGCAGTTAAATGAACCATCGTTGTTTCTATAGATAGCCAATGCTTGCCCCTTATATTTGACAATTCTACCCTCCTCTAGGGGCATGTTTTCGAGCTCGTTAATTTTCTCTAATGATAGCTTATCCGTAACGAAATGCTTGATTGCGTTTGTTCCTTCCGAAAATACACTCTTAACACTTGCTAATGGTTTGATACGACTGGGGGACAGTAAATTGGAAAGCGTAGTTTCATTCCCCGCAATCAGGTTTGGAATAATCAAAGAAGCCATTGAACCAAAGGTCATCCCATTTCCTCCATAGCCAGTCGCCATGTAAACATTACCTTCATTTGGCATTTGCCCTATGTAGGGTAATCCATCTGCTGATACGTAATATTGGGATGACCAGTTTGCAACAAGTTCGTCGTATTCAAAATGCTCGTCAATCCATTTCTTAAGGTCATCGAAATGTTTCTGTGTGTCCTGTTCGTTTCCAGTCTTATGATCAAAACCACCTACGATTAAAAAATAGCCGCTCTCAGACCGATGGTATCTAAAATAGTATTAAGGGTCATACAAATCAGCTGCTTGTGCCAATATATCTGAATCATCCCGAAGCTTTAATGTAAACACATAACTTCGATAAGGTGCCAATAAAAAGTCAAACCTATTTTTGCCCGGCGGAATATGTGTAGCCCAAACCAAATTATTTGCAGTATAAATTCGTTGATCGCTCGTTTGTAACATGATTTTGCCGTTTTCATTCGAATAATCAGAGATAACCTTATGGGTAACTAGCGCGCCACCTTCCATAATATATGCTTCGAGGAGGCCTTTGATATAATTGGTTGGATGAAACTGAGACTGGCCTTCAATTTGAATTGCTTTTCGAAAAGGTATATTGAATGGAATTTCATCCACTTCATAAGTTGCCAATCCCAGTTCCTGATGAGCAGCATAAATTTGCTCCAGTTGATCATCTTGGCCTTCTTCAGCACTATACAAGAAAAAATCACAGCTCGAAAAGTCACAATTTATGCCATATCTCAAAATATTTCTTTTAATATAGTCTATGGTTTCGCGTGTACTTGCGAGCAACTCTTTCGCTGCCTCTTTTCCGAAATTATTTATAATCTCAAAATAAGCTGCATCATAAAAATTGTTGATATGTGCTGTGGTACCACCCGTCGTTCCGAACCCAGGATTTTTTTTATCCAATAATAGACATTTAACTCCCCTGTTTTGTAGCTCCTTTGCTAAGGTTATACCTGTAATACCAGCGCCAACGATAATGGTGTCAAAAGCCAAATCGTCGGAATCTGTTGAAAACTTGATATCTTCTTTACTTTGCCAGAAGCTTCGGTTAAATCCATCACGTGTCATCATATCGTGTATTTAATTATTTCCTTAAAGAGATCGTCAACCTACGTATTTCCAATGCTCATTTATTAAAATAAGAACCAAAGCATTTCATAATCGTTTTGAGTGTAAATACGCAAAAAAAGAAAGAAATACGTCTTCAAAGGCAAGTTCAAACGAATATATTTGACGCACTGTTCCCCTAAAAAAACAAGATTTTTAGATTCACTTAATTAAAAAATTATGGAAACCAATTCGAGCGCTTATATCAATTCTGTCATTCCTGAATGGATAAAGAATAAAAATATATTAATTACAGGCGGAACGACTGGCATTGGCCGTGCAACTGCCTTGCTACTTGCTTCAATGGGAAATCATATTTTTATCTGTGGCCATCACCAACATCAATTGGACGATACTTTACGCGATTTTAATACACTAAATACTACCGGGAGTTTGGAGGGAGTGGTCGTAGATCTAGCGACAGAGGAAGGAATACAAAAGCTTTTTGATCGGTTTGATAGTATGTATGATCAGCTGGATATATTGGTTAACAATGCAGCTATTGCCTATCAATCGGTTAAAGAAGGATCTTATTCCGATCAAGCTTACTTACTGCGGGCCAATATTCTGGCCTATTTGGCATGCACTAAAGCAGCATTAGAACGCATGGAACCCAAAGGGTCGGGACATATCGTTAATGTTGGCTCCATGAGCGCTGATGCCCGGGAAGCCCAAAGTTCTGTTTATGTATGTTCAAAAGGTGGTATTCAAGCCTTCACGGAATCCTTAAGGAAGGAACTTAATCCAAAAGGCATTCAGGTTTCTCTCATTGAGCCCGGAGCTGTAGGTACCGATATGCAACCTTTTTCACCTGCAGAACAACGTGAAAAGATTGCTGCATTGGAAATGCTGTATGCCGAAGATATCGCCCGCTCTATTGCTTTTATCGTATCGCAGCCCCTCCGTACGTCGGTCGTCAGTATGCAAGTAAAACCATTATTGCAGATTATTTAACTATGTTATGTTAAAGAAGAAACAAAACAAAAATTCGTCAATTTCCTTCTAATTTCAAGTATAAATCAAAATATACTGCATAGTAAATGGATTAACTCTATTTCTCTCATCAAGGTTTATTGAATATAATAATAGAAAATAATGAACAGCACTCAAAAAATTCCAAAGCAGCATCAAAGTATATCCATCTTTGCCTTTACAATCGTAGGACAAGGAGATCCCGAGAATCNNGAATCTTCCAAATGAGATGCCCAATAGCCCAGAAGAAGAACTGCCAGAAAACGAACCAGACGAATCGCCGGAAATACCGGACAGCAATGATCTAGGCCCCGAAATAGAAATAGAAGACGAGAATGGGTTCCCGGAAATTGAAGAAGATAGTAATGAGTCTCCAACACGCCCCTCAGACCTAGACTAAACGACCATCTAGATATCTTTTTCTATCTTTCTAACAAATGGGATAATATGGAATATCCCATTTGTTTATTTATCTTTTAAAAAAATAATACCGGTTAAGAAAGAAGTTTATTTTGGAAACCGAATCGAACAAGTCCAGCGGTATTAGGTACCTTTGCTTTCTCAATAAGCAACTGCCGATAACCTTCTACTGTACGTTTACTAAGATAAATTTTTTCGGCTATTTCAGCATTGGTATAGCCTTCAGAAATCAGCTCTAGTACAGAAAGCTCACGTTCGGAAATATCGTATAATTTCATCATTTCTTTTTTGTTATATTCAGGAAGTAAAAGATGTCTGACATTATTGATTATGTTTACACCTAGAGAAGAGCTGATATATTTATCACCACGTTGCACATGTTGAATTGCGAACAAAATTTCCTCCAAATGTGAGCTCTTCAGCAAATAACCATCCGCGCCTGACTGTAGTGCTTGAGAAACCGTCTGTATACTGTCATCCATGGATAATACAATAATATTTATCCCGGGATAAAGTTTTTTCACTGTCGTTATAAACTGAAGGCCATCCATCCCGTCCATATGCATATCGCTCAAAATTAAGTCGGGATGCGGTGCAGTCATCAGATAATCCAAGGCCTTTTCGCCATTTTTTGCCTCTGCGATTACAGTTATATCTTCTTGCGCTTCTAAAATTAATTGGAAACCTGAACGCACCAATGTATGGTCGTCTACCAAAAGTAACTGTGTCATAGCTTTCTGTTTTTTCGTTTTTAGTTTAGTTAAGAAATCGATTGCTTACCAACAACAGTCATCATTGCTAAATAGTTTGATTTTTCTTTACATTATCTCATAGAATTTGCGTCTATCTCGTAGAAACCAGGGGGGCCAATTTGAAGCGATTAATACGTTTCGTTTACGTATCCATAGCGTATTTTGCTTTAAATACTTAAAATTCAGCTTTACCAAACGCTAATTTATTGCCAGCTGTTCTGACAATAAAAGTTAGAAACAAACAGTGACTTATGTTTACATCAATTATCATCGGACTTGTATTTATCATAGCGGCAACTATTATTGTGTTCATATTTAGAAACCGAAGCAGCCGCACACGAAAGAGAGAAAATCGTTCACATTAAAACATACACATTATGAAAATCGTGTTTAAAATCGTAGGCTTATGTATCGCCTTTATCGCTTGGACTGTGGTCAGTCATGCGCAAGATACTACAAAAACACAAACGGGAGATTTGGACTTTGCAAGCAAAGCCACCGCCAGCAATAATTTTGAACTGCAAGCGGCAAGCATTGCGTTAGCGAAATCGCAGGATGCCAATATTAAACAATATGCGCAGATGATCAATGAGGAGCATACTGCTGCTGGCAATGAGTTATCTACCTTGGTAAAAAGTAAAAATTGGCAATTGAGTACACCTGACAATCAAAAATTTGGTGCGATGATTGATCAATTAAACAATGTGGATCCTGCAAATTTCGATCGCGTTTACGCCGATATTATGACGAAAACTCATGAGGAGGCCCTTGCCCTATTTAAAGATACGAGTACTGGAACAGCAACTACAGATGCAGATCTTCGAAAATTTGCTACCGATAAGATTCCTGCTTTCGAAAAGCATCTTGATCAAATCAAAAATATAAAACCGGCTACGGGATCAATAAATAGCCTGCCACCTAGACCAGGGACACCAAGCCCGGTTGCAAAAAACAAAGTACCCAAACCGATATTAAAATAACTTCATATTTACTCCATATTTTCCATCAATGAGGACAAAGCGTATATACACTTTGTCCTCTTATTAATACGAAGCTATGCAAGAGACATTTGATTATATACATGAGCTCCTTAACAGACAGATGGCCTTGCGCGCCAAAATTGAGGCTAGTCCCTTAGCTGGGGAATTAAGGTTTTACTATGGAAACGATTATTACCAAGAAGAAGCTCGCAGTATCGGGCTTGCAATGATCCGAGAGGGAATGGACGCAGAGGGACAACAGGTAATTCTCGATTTTACGAAAGAACATTACCGAAATCATGTTGACGCCGAAATCCTATGGATAGCTCGAATGATGCGAGATCTGCTGGCCATTACAGATACTCTCGTTGATAATCTACAGGCCGATGGGTACACTTATCTTCAGTCAAACGTAGACTTACCCAACCGGCATGCAATCTTCTATCCCATCCACAATTTAGATGAAAAAAGCTTGCTTTCCTCTGAAATTGGACTTCATACAGTGGTCGATTTGCGCGATGTAAATCACCTAGAGCACTTAGAAGGTTGGGCTTACTACCGGCCAAAAAAATAAATGGATGTTAAGCTGAAGCAACCTTCGAATCATGAAGCAGTGCTTCTGCTTTAACTTGTTCCAGAAATTTGCTCCGAAAACGTTCAATTTGCTGAACATTTTGGATACCAACCTGAATGGATATAACATAAGCATCTGCGGTGATGTCTTTAGTAAGTACTTTCATGGGCAGACCGCGATCGATTTCCTCAAATTCTAATATTGTCTTTTGTAGCCATTTTTTCCAGTCTTCAATACTGCGCGCACTAACGATGGTAAGCTGCAAATTCAAGCGAATGTCAGATTCTTCAAACGTCCAATTGACCAAACGCCCAGACAGTAAGTCACCGTTCGGAATGATTACTTGGGCGCCTTGGTCAGTCAGTAACGTACTGGATCGTATACCGACCTGCATGACCTGCCCTTTTTTGTCAGCAAGCTCGACATAGTCCCCCACTTTGAAGGGACGCTCAAATACCAAAATTACACCAGACACAAAATTGTTGATAATATTTTGTAAACCTAGGCCTATACCAACACTCAATGCCCCTACGATCACCGTAAGTTTATCAACACCCAAACCAAGGATACGGATTCCTATCAAAAAACCAGCGATAAAAATAATGACGCGCACCAGGGGCAAAAGTGCCGTCCTACGTTGGTTTATTTTTGCATCAGGTTGATCAAGCAAATCTTTTAGGTTTTTCTGGATCCAGTTTGCCATCCAAATAACTACAAAAGCCAAAAGTACATCTCCGTACGTATATGTTATACTTCCAATTGTATGGTTGCTATGTAGGAATCGATCTGCTAGCCGTCTTACTTCACTTGTCACATGTAAGGTATTGGCCCCAATGATAAATACCAAAAACACGGCAAAAAGCCGGATGACACGTTGGAGTGCAGCAATCATCTTTTTCTTATCAAATCGATTGATAAAATGATCTTCATTAACATGGTCATATGAATTGAGCATATCATGCGTCAACATATCCCGAAAAGCACGTAAGGATAAAGCCTGAAGCAAACCTACTCCCATGGCTATGCTACATGTGCGTGCTAGATTTAAATAGCCCAAAATATTAAAAATTACAGCAAATATGCTGATAACAATGAGTGACCAACGGGCAAAAGGTCCCATGTGATCAAAAGGAATTTTCTCTTCAGTTTTTCGTCCCAGTGCCCAAACTAAACGAATACCCGCCAAATTGATAGCTATGGCTGCAGCCCGAGATATCCAATCTGCATCCAAAAATAGATGAACAATCAGTAAGGTTATATAATATACAAACACAAATGACATCGTTTTGATTTTGCTATCCGACAAATCTGGCCTTATCAGAAGATATAAAAAACCAAAAATTAGCAAATAGCTTAACTCAATTACCAACACAGGGATTCTAAAAGACGTCAACGGCAGAAGTAGGAGAAAAAAGACTGCAAATTTAAGAATGGGAATCCACCAAGGTTGGTTTCGATGTAAGGGTAGCTGTTCTTCGGCACCCACCGCGCGCTTTCGCATTTGGTAAAGCCAATAAAAATACACGAGGCTCACTATAATGAGGAGAATCCTACCATCCCAGGCGCTGTCGTAATAACGTTGTGAAAAACCATCCTGCTCCAAATTCTTGCGCATAATACTCTTCCAACGGTACCAAAATGTTGTGGTATGCTGCGTTTGCATAACTTGCCCCTGTTGTTGCGTTTTGGTGCTCAGGTCTCCAATATCCAAAATTAGCGCATCAATATCCCGACCTAAGGAGGCTACACTATCCTGAACAGCTTTCCATGCTGTTGCTGTGGAGTCCGCTGGAACTGTCTGTCTCTGCAGCAAAGTCACCTGTTCTCTTAACGTAATAATAGCGGGCTTCATCTTCTGGATATTGCTTTGGACCTCTTTTGTCAATATACCGTTCTTCTCTTCCCGCTGCCATGCAACACTTCGTTTGATACTGTCGAATGTGGTATAATAACGATCAACTTGGCTACGGTATCTGTCGAGAAACGTCCTTGCTGTCGCCAAGGGATTATCGGGCAATGAATCAAGAATATTTGACGAATCCACTTCGGCTATGGCGGATTCTATTTTTTGGGCGGATGCAACGTTAAAAAAAAGGCTAAGTTGGAGTATCCAACTTAGCTTCAGTATAGCGCTAATAATAAACTTTATATTCTTTATCATATTTCATTTTTATGTTTAACCTCTGTTCTAATCAGGATTAGCAGGCTAGGGATGTCTTCATTGAACAGTGCCAAAGAAGATAAAGTTTGTCACAAAATGCGTCACTCTTCCCTTTTATCTCGATCCAAATTATCAAGAGGAATACCTTTATTAACCGTATTGTGTGTCGTGTCTTTTCCCCGGCTCCGGTGAATATTGTCCAGTGGAAGGCCATTCTGAACGCCAGCGGTATCGATTTTTTCACTGACCTCTTCCTCTTGTGTTACACCCAGACAGGAGACTAAAAGAACAGGGAGTATCGCGATAAGTATGAATCTTGTTTTCATCATTNNTTTAACTTTTTCCGGTTTTGCTGTGAGGTGCATCTACAGGCTTGGACTCAGGTGATCCCTTCTGACGTAGAAATATGGTAAAAAACACAATAGCCAATACCGAAAGGAACTCACTCTGCCAGTTTTGAAAAGTCTCAAACCAAAACTCTGGCATCACAAAGTAGGCTCCAGCAGTATCCATTGGCATACCATCAAAGGATTGTTCAGTATTATGTTTTTTCCAGCTTCCATAAAAATGTATCGCCCAGCTCGCAAAAAAAAGTAAAGCAAAAGAAATAGATAAAGAAGATTGATAAAATTTTAGCAACCAACCACCTTTTCTAACCGGGTAAGGTGCGTTAGGACCCGGCTGAGGCTCTCGGTCAACATCTTCGGCCTCGCCCAATTTCTTCGATTCCGCTGCCCCCCATTGACGCAGGCCCACGGTTAACATCACATACATCGCCATTTGTAAGAATTCACTTTCAAAATTTTCAAATGTAGCGGAAATAAAGTGTCCTGTACTGAAGTACTGCATGAACCCCAAAGTTGGAAGATTCGCTTTTAGTAGTTCTTCGTTGTGCACCTTCCATCCGGTAAAACATTGCATGCCCAGGGAAACAATAAATAGACCGAGGAACACCAAGCTTAGACCATTTCGGTAAAAAAAAGAATATGTTTTCTTCGTTTCCATAATTCACAATACATTAATCCGGTCAGACTAACAATTTATCCTTTAAAATAAAGCTACGCCTTCCATTCGGTTCCATAAAGGCAACATCTACCTCATCCAAATGCATACTATTTGTCTCTAAACGCAGACTTGTCAGCAAGTCTGTACGGCTTACGCCGAGCCGATCCATCTGATCCCACCGTATCTTCCCATTCTTGTATAAAACAGCAGGCCTACCTTTTACCAAACTACCCAAGTATGGAAGCCTTACAGACACCTGTGATAAAATTTTATTGATTATAATCATAACAAATCCGGCAGATACAGTGGATAAAAAGGGCGAAGCGCCCACAATCCCTCTAGCTAATACAGAACCAAGCATAATAATGATGACAAAATCAACGCCTGATTTTCTGCCAAGAATACGTATACCACCTAAACGAACTAAAAACAGGGCTACCATAAACATGATGAATGCCCGAAATCCCATTTGAATCACAGAAAGATCCTCACCCGATCCAAGTAAACTATCCATTCCTTGCATTTTAAAACTTTTATATACCTGCTTTCAATTACTCAATTGGACACCGTACAGCGAACAAGTAATTACTTGCAGAACATACATGGAGAGCCTACAAGTTGCATTGATTTTCAATTCAAGTACTTTTACTTAGCAGCTATGTGAGTAATACGTTTTCACTGTTCTTCAACAAACTAGTCCAATTACTTTACTGTCTATATAGAAAAAAAAGAACGAAATATGATTCATCTTGATAATATACCTGAAGAATGTCTTACCTTTTTTCAGGACACACTTAGGCTACTTGAAGAGAGCAAAAGTCAATATATGGTTGGTGGAGCATTAGCTATGTTTCATTATACAGGTATTATTAGACCAACCAAAGATTTGGATATCTTTTGCAAAAGCAGCGAATATCCTAAGATTTTGAAACATTTTGCTACTAAGGGTTATCAGACTGAACTAACCGATGTACGCTGGCTTGCCAAAATTCATAAAGCTCCCTACTTTATCGATATCATTTTTGACAGTGTCAACCACAATTGTACAGTTGAAAAAGACTGGTTTGACCGTGGCCCGGAAGGAATTTTATTTGATACTACAGTCAGATATATCCCACCGGAAGAACTTGTCTGGTGTAAGCTATACGTGCAAAACAGGGAACGGCATGACAGTGCGGACATTAATCATATTTGGCTGCGATACGGTAAAAAACTTGACTGGAACCATTTATTGATGCGAATGGACCAGCATTGGCATCTACTACTTGCGCAAATGCTTATTTTTCAATTTACCTATCCGCATGATTATCGGGACATTATTCCAACGGACCTTTTTAATGAACTTATTGTGCGCGCGAAGGATCAATATGAACTTCCCCCATGCATGGAAAAGGTTTGCCTTGGACCGTTGATTGACCAAACACAATATGAGATAGATATTAAGGAATGGGACTATAAATCGTATACTATAAAAACTGTTTAATATGAATAAGAAAACGACAATAGCCGCTTTGGGCGATATCCATATGAACGCTAGTCAGCACGGAAAATGGAAATCCAAGTTTGAAGATATCTCCCACAAGGCAAAAGTATTATTGCTTTGTGGTGACCTGACTGACACTGGAGATNNTTACCATTCCTGTCCTCGCTGTATTGGGAAATCACGATTATGAAAAAGGTAGACAGAAACAATTCCGGCAAATTCTTACTGACAATAAAATAACTGTATTAGACGGGGAAGCTACCGTTATTGAAAACATTGGCTTTGCGGGAGTCAAAGGTTTCGGCGGTGGATTTGACCGATATATGCTTTCCATGTTTGGCGAAGACGGGATGAAGAGTTTTGTCCAGGAAGCGGTCAATGAATCGCTACTGTTGGATCGTGCATTGGCACGTTTGGAACAAGAGCATGCGGACATTAAAAAGGTAGCCCTGCTTCATTATGCACCCATTGCTGAAACTGTATATGGCGAGCCCGAACAGATCTATCCATTTTTGGGATCCACGCATTTGGTCGAGCCGCTACAACGTAGGAAGGTCAGTGCAGCTTTTCATGGACATGCACACGCCGGAAAATTTAAAGCGCTCTCTCCTACTGGAGTCCCGATTTATAATGTAGCAGTCCCGGTACTGAAAGCACATCATGGCAATGACACCTGCTTTGCACTGATCGACATTTAACTGACTGAAGGAATAAACCGATCCATATAATCAAAACGTCCTATTAGTACCCATATATGTAGCGGGCAGACAAGTAAATTTCGGCCTGAGGATCATTAAAGTTTAATGTGCAACCCTTAACTGACGGAGATCCGTTCATACTAATAAATAATTAATGAATATAAAAATTCAAAAATGTATGGAAAAATTAAAGAATAAACGAATTGCAATACTCGTCGCTGACGGTTTCGAAGAGATCGAATTGAGCAGCCCGAAAGAAGCATTAGAATATGCCGGCGCTAAAACCGACATTATTTCTCCGGCTTCAGGAAAAGTACGTTCCAAGGATGGCGATGAATGGTCAAAGGATTATCCAGTGGATGTGGTACTCAAAAATGTAGAAGAAAATAAATACGATGGTTTATTGTTACCTGGAGGGGTGTTAAGTCCAGACAAATTAAGAACAAATAAATCAGCGATCGCGCTGATAAATGCTTTTTGGGAACGGAACAAACCCATTGCCGCGATCTGCCACGGTCCTCAATTATTAATTAATGCAGATTTGGTGCGTGATAAAAAAATAACATCTGTCACAGCGATCCAAGTTGACCTAATTAATGCGGGTGCAAAATGGGAAGATAGCGAGGTCGTCATTGATGATGGTCTTATAACAAGTCGTACACCAGACGATTTGCCTGCTTTCAATCAAGCGATCATTAAAGTTTTTTCCGCGGTTCGGAATAAAGTATAAAACGTAATACTACTGGCGAATAGGGTATAAAAACAATCAACCTTTAGTTGGCCTATATTGTTCAATAGATAATAACAAAATAAATCAGACAACTATGAGCACAGCAAAAGGTACAACGCAGGCCGCCGTTAAAGGGCAGTCTCAACGCAACAGCACTAACAAAGGAAAAAGTTCAGACCAAAAAACTGGAAAAAGTTCTAATGAGACAAAAAAGCCTCAGATTGGAGCTTCCGAAAAAACAAAGACTGAACTATTGGAGATGGCAAAAAAATTGGAGATCACCGGCCGTCACGATATGACGAAAGATGAATTGATCAAGGCCATCGACAAACAGGGTAAAAAATAAAAATGTCTCGTCAGGTACATGAAATGAAAAGACCCGCTAAGCTATAGCGGGTCTTTCTTATTTATTTTTCTCCCTTGGTCGGTCGGTTGGATCATTTGGCATGTCATTTAGTTGTTCAGCTTGTGGATCGATTCCAGCTTCGGCATCACCCCGATCTTTATCATCCACATCCCTGACCACTTCCCCATCGATACCCAATTTAACTTTTTTCTTTTTCTCCATTTCTGTACCAGTCACCCGATTTTCGTTTTTTGTTGCCATAGTTTATCTGTTTAATTTTCTTATAGTTAATGTAAAAGCATGTTATGAAATCCAAACCGCACTAGCCCTGCTGTGTTTTTTGTTTTTGTTTTCTCAATCAGCTTTTGCCTATGTCCTTCCACTGTACGTTTGCTTAAAAAAATACGATCAGCAATTTCACCATTGGTATATCCTTCTGCAATAAGTTCTAAAACGGATAACTCTCTTTCTGTAATATCATATTTCGATAGCATGTAACGCTTATCATGAATATTGTTCGTGTGTTTTTTGTAGTCATAAAGACAAGCAAAACCCAGCGAACCGTTGATATATTTTTCCCCTTTAGCTACTTGTCGGATACCGAAAAGCACTTCTTCGAAACTGCTATCTTTTGTTAAGTAGCCGTCCCCACCTACAGTGAGGACTTCCGACGCAATATCCATATCACTTTCCATCGTTAGGGCAAGAATTTTTACGTTTGGATATCTTACTTTAATAATTCCTATGAATTCAATCCCACCCATTTCCGCCATATTAATATCTGTGAGAATGATATCTAGGTTATGATTGCTTTCCAAAAAATTCAATGCATTCTCCGCGCTTTCAACGTCAGCTAAAACAGCGATATCATCCTGTGTTTCTAAAATTAGTCGAAAACCATTTCTTACTAAATGGTGATCATCTACAAGCATAACTTGAATCATATCAATCAGTTTAATGAACTTATTTCCTTTTTACATAAAGGAACAGTAATTGATCGCAAAAAGTTTTTATTATTAATGTTAATCAAGTGGCGGGTAATATGAATTTGCCCTAGATTATAAAAAATATAAAGTTTAAAAATTTAAACGCTTTTGCTAACACGATTGTTCATGTGGTAATAGCATATAAATACAAAAATATTATGGATATGAATACTATAGCAAGATTGATAACGGCGTTTATTATTTGTTTAATTGTTTACGCGTGTAATGGTGGTAAAACTGACGATCAAAAGTCAAAAGAACTGATGCGCGACTCGGTACCAAACGATACCACGACCATACAATATCGAGATACTACATCGTCAGAATCACGCGGGGAAATTCCGCCTACGCCACAGCCCGATACATCTTCAAATAAATAAAACGATTACGATNNATTTGACTGTTGTTAAGCAATTGATAATAGCATTATGAATAGGTATTCACCTGTCGTGAGATAGTTGGAGAAGGATTTATTGTAGGAAGCTAGACAAATGTTTTGTCTAGCTTTTCCTATTTATTTTGGGATTTTATTGGAAAGTGAGATTGATTTTCGTAAATCCTAAGCCCTGTAAGAGCGGTTTAAAGACTGTGGATGCATTGGCTTTGGTTTGTTGCAGGATATCTGATTTTTTCACGTCATCAGCAACAGCTTTTTCTGCAGCTTTATAAGCTTCGTCAACTAATTCAGCTTCCCTTAGGAAAGCCATTTTTGTATCATAGACTTTCGATGCCTCATGGTCTATCTTTATATAACAGATCTCCGGGGAAGGCAGTTTAATAGAGACAGAGTCCCCTATGATCTTGATATCTTCTGGAAGGAGCTTAGTCAGATTTACACAGCCGACTGCGTCGGCTTTAACAATAAGCAGCACACTTGCAGTAGGTAAAAAAGTATTCACAT
>DKIT01000176.1:12086-24224 GCA_002454415.1 Sphingobacterium sp. UBA6711 | reverse complement strand
CTTTTGCGAAGAAAAGTAAGAGCGAACAATCTGTCTTTGGACAATCTTCGGTAGGTGCATTTTTTGACTATAGAGCGATACGTTATCATCTAAACAATAGTCCAGATGTAGATAGTGTGCTTAAACTCGTTGTCCATCACGACTCCACTACGGTCAAAAGGGCTAACAGTATATTGTTGCGACGCGAACATATCGCATTCAGTCTAAATACAGATCTCGAGGACTTTGCACGGGCTTTTGATAAAAAGAATATTGCTAATTTGAAAAAAGTGGGTATTAACCCTTTTTATGTTTCATCTGTGAACTACGGGACCCATTCTATTATCATGGGTGAGACCGATTACTCGCGTAGTGATTTAAAAAATACTTTGGAGAAACTGCTTTATAATCAAATCTTGACCAAAACAGATGAATCTATCCTAGCTGGATCGGATCTATTNNTCTATCCTAGCTGGATCGGATATATTGGTCTACTTGCGAGGTGGGCGTAAAACAAGCTTTATAAGACGAGAGACTGGAGTGAATGGCATTAAAAATCTTGTGAATGACTATAAAAAGGAACTTGAGCTCCAGCAAAATACCTTTGATTACCCGATTAGTTATACCCTCGGTAATTTGACGAGCTACGGCGATCTAAAATTTTGGTATACTTATGATTTTCTTGTTCGGGAAGAACAGGAATAAAAACGTGAACGTTATTTTCGTAATACAGCTTTTTGTAGACTTCTATTTTTAATCCATTGCAGTGCGATAGCAGTTGGTTCGTTGGATGCAGATAAGGAAGTATTATGACCTAAGTCGGGAAATAAACAATAGTCGTAAGGTTTTCCTTGTACTTTCAACGCATTAAGATGTTCCAAAGATAGCCCCACTGGTATTTGAATGTCTTTGGCTCCAAAAAGCCATAGTCCTGGCACCGATTGTGTACCGAGCGATTTCTGTGGATCTGTCGTTACAAATTGATACCTGTCGGGATCATTCATAATATGTTGTCGAGCTTCCCTTTCTGTATGTTTGTCCCAGAAATTGTTGTCGCCATTGGTGAAAAACTGAAATCGGAGTTGCTCCCGTGTGGGTACAACAGCTCCGCTAAACAAGACGAAGAAATCGACTGTATTTTTTTTATCGGTCGCCAAAGGGATAATCCAGCCTGCCTGGCTGAATCCGAGTAGACCAATCGGTATATGAAGGTAGCTAATTTCCTGCCGCAATATTTCCGTGGCGGCTTGAACGTCCTTAGCCAATAAGCTGAGGTTGGCGGAGTCAATATTGTTCGTTCCTACTTCCGGGCCGGCATATGTTCCTCCTGATTTTCCTACTCCACGCTTGTCATAGGTCAACACGGAAATTCCCTGTTGAGCTAAGGATGATGCAAGTTCCGTCATCCTTTTTTCTTGTCCAGACCCGTGTACGAGTACAATAGCCGCATGAGGCTGCTTGGCATGAAAGATGGATCCGGCTAACTTAATACCTTCACTTTTAAATACGATATCTTTTGTCGCTGAGTTCGAAGTTTGCGCTTTTGTTTGATTTGAGAGGAGTGCAGCTGAAATTACGAAAAAAAAGAGCAGTCTGCCGGCTGTAATACGTTTCGATTTTGAGCTGTGTCTTGTGGATTCCAGTAATTGATACACTTTAGGCATGATTATTTGACTATTAAATTTATTTTGATCCAATTTACTGAATTTGACTTTGTATCACTGGCGTTTTTCGGCGAAGAACGGTTTTGGATCGGTAAACGATACTATTCTTGCTGTAAGCTATTCAATCTCAATTGATGGATTTGTCAGTATTTTACCCTTCCAGTAAAAAAACACTTCCACGATCTTATTATACCCGATAAAATGCCTCAGTTAACAGAATTTTAAATTTTTCTTTTCTGTTATGTAAAGTAATGTTCTGTTCATTCAAAGTTAATATGAGGGGATTATTTTTGATTCGAATGAAACGATTGTTTCCGTAGGGTTTCAATTAAACCACCTTAGCGGGGCAAGCTTAAATTTTACGAAAGAAAAATATGCAAATTTTCTGCAACATGATCCCCTTCTTGGGTGAAACCGATCTTAGTACTGGACTTCTTATTGTTTTTGCGCTTTGTTTATTTGCCGTTGTGGCCTTTGAATTTGTCAATGGTTTTCACGATACGGCTAATGCTGTTGCCACAGTAATCTATACCAAGGCACTGAAACCAGCGCTCGCTATTCCTTGGTCTGGTCTTTGGAATTTCCTCGGCGTTTTTGCTGGTGGAATAGCGGTGGCCATGGGGATTTTAAAATTGGTTCCGCTGGATACCTTGATGGCGCTCCCAGTTTCGGTGGGCGCTTGTNNCGTTTTATTGGCTGCGATTATTTGGAATCTAGGAACTTGGTATTTTGGTATTCCTTGTTCGAGTTCACATACCCTAATAGGCTCCTTAATTGGTGCTGGACTTGGATTTACCTGGTATTACGGAGGTAGTGTCAACTGGCATAAAGCCGAAGAAATAGGTCTTTCTTTGATTTTGTCACCACTTATAGGCTTTGGTCTTGCGGTCTTATTGATGCTTTTTTTAAAACATGTGATCCGTTATAAAGCGTTATTTCATATTCCTCAAGGTGAAGATGATCGGCCACCGGTTTTTGTCCGAGGCATTTTGATTTTGACTTGTACCTTGGTTAGCTTCTTTCATGGTAGTAACGATGGTCAAAAAGGAGTAGGTCTTTTTATGTTGATTCTAATTGCCTTTTTACCCGCTCGATTTGCAATAAATCATGCAGTTCCCGATGCGATGGTAATTAAGAACTTAGATCAAATGGAAACTTTATTGCAATCAATAGCCGTAAATAATACATCTCAAGCCACATTATTCACGCAGCTTAATGGTGACATTGAGCAAGTCAAGGTGCATCTTTTAGATAAGAGTGTGACAGATAAAGCTGGAACCTTTAAATTTAGAAAGGAAGTTGAAAATTTAATTAAATCGATAAAAGGATTGACTGATAATAAGCAGATTAGTATCAGTGCCGAACATCGTATGGCGTTAAATCGTAAACTTGGGGGATTGACAAAACTCACCGATTTTGCCCCAATTTGGGTCATATTGACTATTTCAGTTGCTTTAGGCTTGGGAACAATGATCGGCTGGAAGCGAATTGTAGTAACGATTGGTGAAAAGATCGGTAATGAACATTTAAGTTATGCGCAGGGAGCTTCGAGTGAGATCGTCGCTGCGTCGACTATTGGTATCAGTACCGTCTTAGGGCTGCCGGTTAGCACGACGCATGTACTTTCAAGTGGCATTGCGGGATCGATGGTTGCTTCCGGTGGAAAGAGCAACCTGAATAAAGGAACGCTTAAAAATATAGGATTGGCTTGGATATTGACATTGCCTGTATCGATTGGTCTGGCATTATTATTATTTGTATTCTTCCATCTTTTTATTTAGAAAATAGCGATCTGACTGATTTTATGCTATTGCTCCTGATTGATTTATATTAAAACTAAGAATATGAAACAGATTCTTGTTGCCTCAGATTTTTCGGTCAATGCAAGTCACGCATTGCGGTATGCATTATCTCTGGCTTCCCGCCTCAACATGGAAGTTGCTGTTGTACATGCAATTCATCCTACAGAAGGAATTAACAACAGTACTTACAACGCGATCTTCATCGAAGACTATTATGCACGAAAGCGACACGCCTTACAAGAATGGACCAATCAGGTAATCCAAGAAAACAATTATAATGGTTTAAGAGTGAGAACAGTTGTTGAGGTTGGCTATTTACGAAATGTCGTTACTAAATATGTTGAATATACGGATGTTTCTTTTCTAGTGATGGGAATTACCGGGGCAACGGGTATCAAAGAGATTGTGGGGAGTAACGCGAGTATGGCGGTAACCAAATTGCGTATCCCGACGTTAATTGTACCTCCCGAAAGTAATTTATCCGCCACTACCGTGATCACCTTGGCAACGGATTATAAGACCACTAAATTATCTGTTCGGGATGTAAAAGCTTTAAATCGAATTTTGAAGCTTTCTGAGCCTAAAAAATTGGAAATCCTACACATATCAGAAAGAGAAATGGATGATAAGTTAGTCCGAAACGGCGAGAAAAAAATGCGACAATTGCTGCCTAATGTTGATATTAATTTTAATTATGTCGACGAGGATGATACGCGTCCTTCGCACACTATCATTGATTTCGTTGAAAAGAACCAGACGGATATTTTGTGTCTAGTCAAACGCAACCATAATATGATCTACCGTTTATTCGCTAACAGTACGGTGAATGAAGTTTTGAATCGATCAGTTAAAGCGATTTTGGTCTTACACGAATAATAAAAAAGTAGAATAGACCTTATTTTTTATCGTTCAATCTTTATATTGCGATATGCTGTTGGGGACATTTTTAGGTGTCTCTTAAAGAAATGGGAAAATGTAGACTTGTCTTCAAAGCCTAATTCAAGCATAGTTGCTTTGATCGAGCTGGACTTTAAACTGAGCAAATGTTGTGCTTCTTTTAAGATGCGATTGTTGATGAGGTCACGCGAGGTGGTTTGCAAGTACTGTTGTGAAAGGCCTGCGAGATAATTTTTAGTAACATTTAAAGCCGAAGAGTAAAATGCAACGGCATGTTCCTGTTTGTAGTACATTTCTATTAGGTTTAGAAATCTGTTGAGTACTACTGGTAAGGTGTAATCCTCTAAATTACTGATTCTATTAGTGAGCAAGCGAATAACTTCATGAAAGGTCGTACCTGTGCGTGAGTCTATGATTGGTAAAAATGGCTGGTACCGACTCAGTTCACTACCAATTTTTTCGACTTCATGATTAAGCTTCTGAAATTCTTTTTCTGAAAGGCCGAACACAGGATAATCTTTATAAAGTCTACTGTCAAAGGGAAGGGAGAGACGTAATTTTTCAAAATTTTTCTGGGTCATTTTGATTTGAAAGGCAGTAGTGTATTCCAAAAAATTGAAATGACTCGACTGGCCAGGAAGAACAAGATGTATCTGTCGGCCAGTCATCTTATATTTTTGACAGTCAATTACATGTACTCCTTTTTTTGTTTCGGATAAAGTAATAATAAACTCATCGTTTGTCGAGATTTGAGTTTCGTATTGTTTTACATATAATTTTCTGTATAGAATTCCAGCATCACGGAAATGGTCACCACTATTTATTATATTTCCACCCTTGAACATTGTTAATTTGATCATAACATATTTCTATTTTTAAAACTCTTGGGATATTGTCCCTCCATATTGAACGTAACTGCGATCTGCTGAATGGTAAATTGCTATAAAAATGGATTTGTTGGATTTTTTTACTTTTGACCAGATCTCTTCACTGTTCTCTATTAGACTATACATAATAAAAATTTATAGTTCTTAAGTTAATATTTATTATTGAAATACATGTTACTATTTTTAAAATAAATAATTGTTTTATAATAAATTCCGTGCTATCGAATTGGAAGTTATAGTCCTTTGAAATATCTAGTCTTTTGATGTTGGTAACAGCTCAAAATCGCTGAGCCAAATTAGGAATGAATTGATGACATCCTTAACCAAAGCGTAGCAATAAATTAACATTGTTTTTGTTTAGTTTTATTTAACAAGTTTTTATTTTTACTAAACTTTTAGATAGTAAAATATGAGTGAATCAATCAAGATGGTTGTATTTGATATGGCGGGGANNAAGAAAAGAATATCCTACGTGTGCTGAACACTGGCTATGATCGTAAGACGGCTGAATCACTCTTAGAAAAACTTAACTGGCAAGTGGGAAAAGATGTAGATGCTTTAATCACAGCGTCGGATGTTTCTCGAAATAGACCCTATCCGGATATGATTAATTTAGCGATGCAGAAATTTGAGATTGTTGATCCGTCTTTTGTTGTGAAAATAGGAGATTCAATTATAGATATTCAAGAGGGACAACAAGCGGGCTGTGCTTTGAGCATTGGCATTACAACAGGTGCTCATGATTTAACACAACTTAATTCGGCTTATCCTGATTATGTAATTGATGATCTATTGGAAATTGTTCCAATACTTGAAAAGAAAAATATGGTCAACACGGTTGTCTAGTGCCTTGATGCTGTCAAATAAAAAAGCGGGTATTTCTACAAAAAATACCCGCTTTGATTGCTAAGTTCTACATGCTATTGCATTTGGATGCCTTCCATTGAATTTTGGTTTTTGTTTTTCTTGAACATATTCATATCCATTTTTCCAAAACGATAAGAGAGATTCAATTTAATCAATTGAGGATTGGAAAGGCGATAGTATGTCTGAGAAAATCCCTCACCTGAAGAAACGATGGTATTGCCACGTGTTCTAAAAATATCATTGATTGCCAAAGTGGCAGAAGCTGCTTGATTTTTCAGGAAGCTTTTCTTAATTGCAAAGTCGATACCGTAAAATGGTTTGATATACCCTTGTGAAGAACTCTGTGCTTGGTTCATCGGAGGACCAAATGTCTGGTTCTGCGTAACCGGCATGTTTGTTTTGCCTTGATATTCAAAAGCGAGCTGTAAATTCCAATTTTTCTGCAAATTGAATGTATTATTGAGTTTTCCGAATACGGTCCACATACCTTCTGAAGGGGTCTTGTCATCAACTTCAATTTTTGAATTGTAGAAGTTGAGGTCTGCTGTTAGATCCCACCATTTCTTTAAATTATTGGTATAAGTAAATTCCGCACCATAATTCTTGCTGGAATTGGCATTGATATAGGTATTTATAAAATCCATTTTATCCGTCACGGGATTGAGTTCTTGTGTCAGATAACGTGTAATCAAATTGTTTGTGGATTTATAATAGACCGTGGCCAAAAAAGTGCCTTTTCCATGTGTACGGCTGTAAGAAAGTTCACCGGAAGTAGTGAATTCTGGAACGAGATCCGGATTACCACGAGTGATATTCAGACTGTCGGTGTAGTCGACAAACGGAATCAGCTGAAAAAAATTGGGTCGGTTGACACGTCGGGTTACGCTCATTTGTATCTGATCTTTTTCCGTTAGCTTTTTGCTTAAGAATAAAGATGGAAATAAGCTGAGGGGGTAACGGTTATGGAACTTCTCATTTGTATTCATGAGTTCTCCGTCATAGGTTGAACTTTCTGCGCGTAGGCCCACTTTATAAGAGACCCAATCTTTT
This sequence comes from Sphingobacterium sp. UBA6711, assembly GCA_002454415.1. Classification (GTDB taxonomy): domain Bacteria; phylum Bacteroidota; class Bacteroidia; order Sphingobacteriales; family Sphingobacteriaceae; genus Sphingobacterium. The sequence continues at coordinate 17,078 of DKIT01000176.1, read as the reverse complement.
AGATTCCCGCCCAAGGAGGCGTAGGCAGCGTAAACCGTGTTTTTATTATTGTAATTTGCTGAAGCTGCTGTGATGTTTTCAAAATCAGTGTCACCAACAGCTTTTAAAGAATTGTTGTTAAGATTGGTAAGTTTATTTATCTGTGCACGCACACCAGTTTCGAGTTTCATGCCATTTTTGAACGGTTTGACATAGTCTGCCTGGACAGTCATGAACTTATTATCCCCAGAGCCAATGTTTTTTTGAATCTGTGTTCCAACTGGCACTCGGTCAGCATTTAGATAATTGGTCGTATATAAACCATTTGATGTGTTGGAGCCGCCAAAATAATTAAAATCGACAGACAACTCTTCGCCTTCGGTTTTGAATTTTTGGACAAGACCAGCCTGCAATCCCCGCGGTTTGAAGCTTCTTTCAGATTCCGAAATCCGGTCACTTAGTGAGAGGCTGCTTTCAGAAGTAGTGGAAATTGATGAATTTTCATTGGGCTTAAATTTTCCTTGTACTAATACACCCGCAACGGATAAGGTTGTTTTGGGACTTAAATCGTAATCTACCCCCAGGCGCCCAAAGGTGATCATCCCTTTTGTTTTGCCTTCTATATCTTGGTTCACGCTAGACTCTATACCGTTAATTATACTGGTACGGTGACTATCGCCATCGGTATTGGTACGCATACGCATATTCATTCCCGTCAGTGAGATATTGAATTTATTCTGACGTAGATTTAGACTACCCATAAAGTTGGTCCCGCCAAAGCGGTCCCCGCCCAAGGTGACCATACCATTATAGCCAGTTTTCTTATTTTTTTTGAGAATAATATTCAAGATACCGGCCATACTACCTGAGGCGTCATATTTAGCGGATGGATTTGTGATAATCTCGATTTTGTCAATTACATCTGCAGGTATCTGATCTGGGGTCAAGGTGGTAGGTTTGCCGTCGACAAAAATTGTAGGTGCGGCATTTCTCAGTTTTACGTTACCGTCGATATCTACTTGTACAGAAGGCATGTTGCGGAGTACATCGATCGCCGTACCGCCAGCTGCGACGATATTTTTCTCTACGTTGAAGACCTTTTTGTCGATGTCCATTTNNCCTTACGGTTATCGTTTTCTAAAGTGATTGCGCCGAGTTCTTTTGTTGTTGTTTTACTATCGTTATAGTCTAACGCAAGATCTATCGCTACATATCCGACAGAGCTAATTTTTAGCTTCCATTTGTCCTTGGTTGAAACTGCGGAAAAGTTGAATTTACCATTTTCGGACGAACTTGTGCTTTTTACGAGTATGTCTCTTTCTTTACCTGTAGCTTGATCCTTGATAACCTTCAATAAATTCACTGAAGCTTGTGAAATAGGTTTTCCATTATTGTCCACAATCTGGCCCGAGAGCTGGCCTTCGGACATCGCGAAAGCAGCGGGAGCACCTGTAGGGGCTTGAGCGTGTACGGAAGCAACCGCAGTTGCCATTAGCGCTATTGCTATAATTTTTTTCATTTTCTCTTTGCTATACTATCTGCTGTGCTGATTAGGCTGCCCGATAGTCCACAAATTTGAAAAGGATTTTTTAGCTATGCAACCATCTGTAGACCGAAATGAGGATTGTGTAGACGAATGGAGCGTTGCAAATGCTCTTTTGCAACTAAACAGGCTAGATAAACTTTTCGATGTTTTTGATGTATTTTTTACCGACAGGGAGCGCGGTCTCTGGTAAAATAAGTCTCGACTGAGATGCTTGTTCAATTCGTTTTTTATTGACGATGAAGGAATTATGTATTCGTAAGAATTCCGTGATGGGTAGTATTTTTTCCATTCCGCGTAGATTACTACGTGTAAGAAGTGGTGAATCCCGATCGACTAAATATATTTTTACATAGTCTTTTAATCCTTCGATGTAACTGATCTCATGGAGAAAGATTTTCGTTTTTTTATATTCTACATTGACTACAATATGTTCTTGTTCGCTTGTTTGCTTGATGCGAATTGACATGATTTCCTCCACTTTTCGTACGGCAGTAGCGAGTCGTTCTTTGGAAATGGGTTTGAGTAGGTAATCGACGGCGTTTAATTCGAATCCTTCGACCGCATATTGATGATAGGCCGTGGTGAAGATGATTAATGGGCGATGGGTAAGTTCCCGAATAAACTGTGTGCCTAATTGGCCGGGCATTTCGATATCCAAGAAGATCAAATCCACTGCATNNTTCCGCCGCTTCTGCTGAATCATTAAATTTATCCAGGATTTCAATTTGTTCAAAATCTAGTAAGTCATCTTCTAAAATATTGAGCGCGAATGGCTCATCGTCAATCAGTATACATTTAATCTTCATCGGTCATTAGTTTGAGAGTCACTGCAAAATCTCCAGCATCGGTGGTGTTTATGCGCAGATCATGGCGATTGGGATACAATAATTGTAGTCTTCTTCGGACGTTGGTAAGTCCTATTCCTTCATTAGGCCGTGGTTCGGTATGCCGTAGTATTTTGTTGCGGGATACAAATTCAATACCATCCTTTGTCTCTTTGAATAGAAATTGTATTTGGGGTGGTGTTTTGCTATCGACGCCATATTTAAACGCGTTTTCTACGAAATGTATAAACAGTAAAGGAGGAACCAATCTGTTTTTAAGGGTGCTTTCTATGTCAAGTTCGATATTTCCTTTCACGGGAAGACGAAGGGTTTGCAAAGCAATAAAATTGCGCATGTGGTCAATTTCCTTAAAGAGTTCGACTTTTGGACCATGCGCTTCGTAGAGTATGTAACGCAGTATTTCCGATAATTTGACGATGGTACCTTCGGAATCAGGGGATTGCTTGCGAATCAACCACCGAATATTATTGAGTGTATTGAATAGAAAATGGGGGCTGATCTGGAGTTTTAATATGGTCAGTTCTGCGGTTGTTTTTTCCAGAGCTATCTGTTTGTTGAGTTCTTTTTGCCTAGCCTGTTCGCCGTATAGAAAGATCATGGAGGAAGTAATCATGCAAAGTGAGTAAATAATCCCTGGACCAATGACCAAACGGACAAAAAGGATATTTTCTTTGGTTAAATGCGCCAGTTCGCCATCTGGATTAAAATAAACAATTAGATAATTGAGTGCAACATAGGTCGTGAATCCAAGAGCGATTAAAAGTATAAAAACCTTTCTGCGTCCAAAGAAATAGGCCGGAGCTACAATGTAACAATGCAAATAAAAATGCGTAGCCAAAAATAAGATATTGGCTAGGTGAGAAAGTCCAGAATAAGGCTTGAAATCTACGATTTTGTCTGGTTGATACAGGTAGTTGATGAAAGGCAACAGCAAAAGTATGGCCCAAATGACAATATGTAAATAAAATTTTCTAAAAAATTTACCGAGCATGTTTTCGAGCGTTTAATTCGTATTGTCTTTATCTGGATAACATCAAAAATATAAAAATATTTGACACACCGTAGCTTGTGCGTTGTGAAAGGAATAAATTGTATGGTGAGAAAGGCGTAAATACACCGGACTGTTGGAAATAGTTTTGTATTTTGCGACTATAAACTATGTAACGTGACATTCAATCCAGACCGATATCAAACCATGCCCTACCGACCTTGTGGAACAAGTGGTATTCTGTTGCCTGCTATCTCACTCGGGCTTTGGCAAAATTTTGGAGCAACCGATATGAAAGTGGTATTCCGCGATACGCTATTGACAGCCTTTGATCGTGGGATTACACATTTTGACCTTGCAAATAACTATGGGCCGCCACCGGGGAGTGCGGAGCAAAATTTCGGTGAAATTCTTGCCACCGATTTTGTCGGTTATCGAGATGAACTTTTAATTTCTACAAAGGCGGGTTACACGATGTGGCCAGGGCCTTATGGAGATTGGGGCAGTCGTAAATACTTGATCGCTAGTTTACATCAAAGTCTAAAGCGGATGCGACTTGATTATGTGGACATCTTTTACCACCATCGACCGGATCCGAATACAGCACTTGAGGAGACGATGTCGACCCTAAGGGATATTGTTCAACAGGGTAGGGCGTTGTATGTTGGCTTATCAAATTATCCGCCCGATCTTGCGAAGAAAGCCGCAGCTATGTTACGGTCGATGGGTACACCATGTCTTATTCATCAGCCTAAATACTCCATGTTGGTACGTACCCCGGAGGAAGGGCTTTTGGATGTGCTTGGGGAAGAGGGAATCGGTGCGATCGCATTTTCGCCACTGGCACAGGGCCTTTTGACAAATAAATATTTGACTGGTATACCTGCAGATTCGCGTGCCTCGAAAGAACATTTCTTGAAAAGCGAAACGATTACGCCCTTACTCGTCAGCAAACTAGTTCAATTGAATGATCTTGCTCAGCAGAGGGGACAAACATTGGCGCAGATGGCTATAGCCTGGTTGTTGAAAGATACCAGGGTAAGCTCTGTTTTAGTAGGAGCAAGAAATAGGGATCAATTGATTGATTCACTTCAGGCATTGGATAATCTGAGCTTTGGTGCTGATGAATTATTGAACATTGAAGAAATTCTTAAGTGATCTAAAAATCAAATGAAATTGCGCACAGATGTTAACCTTTAGCGCTAAACTGGAAATTATAAGCATTAATCCCTTCGTTGTCGTTCCGCAGGAAGTTCTGCAGAGCCTCTTCGGTCGCAGGAACAAACAAGACAGGGGAATGATGTTTTTTATAAATGGCTGTTTGAGGCGTATAACAGTAAATTGCATATACTATGGATAATCATAAAATTGTTTGGGGGATCATCGGTTGTGGTGATGTCACTGAAAAAAAGAGTGGACCGGCATTTAATATCGTGGAGAATAGCCGATTGTTGGCTGTGATGCGAAGGGATTCGGAGAAAGCAGCGGATTATGCCCATCGGCATCAAGTCCCGTTATGGTATTCAAATGCAGATGATTTGTTGAACAATAGTGAATTAAACGCTGTTTATGTCGCTACACCGCCATCTTCACATCTGGAATATGCTATTTCAGCACTAGATCGGAAGAGCGTC
>DKIT01000176.1:0-12070 GCA_002454415.1 Sphingobacterium sp. UBA6711 | reverse complement strand
CGATTTGATGCTCTATTTTTTTGGAATGCCGGTTTCATATCATGGTTTTAGCGTAATTCAAGACGATGATAATACTGTTGCTGATCATACCACGGGGACCATTTTGTTCAAAAACCAGCTTGTATTTACTGGCAGTTGGAGTTTTAATGTTGCCAGAGAAAATCAGGCAGACAGTTGTGAAATTGTAGGAAGCCTCGGTCGTATTACGTTCTCTATTTTTGGAAATTCAGTTGTCGTCAATACAGCTGCGGGAGAGAAAGAGCTCGTATTTGATCATCCCGAAAATATTCAATTACCGATGATTTCGCAAACGGTAGACTATTTTATGGATCGGGCACCGAATCCTTCGTCAATCGAAGAAGCTCTTGTTTTGATGCGTATTATCGATGAATTCTCGAAAATAAGATAACAATCAGCCTAACGATGGTGTATATGATGCAGTCTTGCTAGGCTGATTGTTTTTTTGTGTTTACAGGTTAAATTTTTGTCAATGCAAGATTAATCAAAGCCATTTCTTCGGTCGTTAGTACGATATCAATGGCTTGCGCATTTGCTATTGCTTGATCTGCATTTCGTGCACCAGCCAATACTACGGTAATTGCAGGTTGTAGGCTAGTCCAACGCAATACTAATTGTGATAGTGTAACGCCTTTGTTTTCTGCTATAGGACTAATGGTATCCAAAAAGGCTTTCACCTTGCTGAGATCAAATTGTTGGAAATAGCCATTCCGATGATCGTCTTCCTTTAGCCTACCTTTATTGAAATATTTTCCAGTTAATAAACCTCGCTCCATCGGGCTGTAAACAAGGATACCTAGGTCATTCATCTGTGCATAAGGAACAAGATGTTGCTCGATACCTCGGTTCAGCATGCTGTAACCAACTTGATTGCTTGCAATATCGATGGTTCTTCGAGCTTCGGCTACTTGTTCAACACCATAATTGCTGACACCGGCAGCACGGATTTTTCCTTGTTGCAAAAGAATATCCAACGCTTCCATGGTTTCTGAAATAGCTGTCGTGCTATCTGGCCAGTGGATTTGCAATAGATCGACGTAGTCAGTACGTAAACGTTTAAGGCTATTTTCTACCTCTCTAATTACACTGGTTTTCGAAGAATATTTATAAACGGGAATCGTTTTATTTCCTTCTTCTGCATTAAAGAAAAATTCGCCCTTGCCCTGGTTGCTACCGTCCCATATCAAGCCGAATTTGGTCAATAATTGTATGTTGGTCCGATCATAACCTTGAATAGCTTTTCCGATCATTTCTTCACTTAAACCAAAACCATAAAATGGTGCTGTATCTAAAGTGGTGACGCCATGATCAATAGATGCTTTCACAGAATCAATCGAATCTTTTTTCTCATTTCCACCCCACATGCTTCCCCCAATAGCGAAAGCTCCATAAGCGATTGTTGACAGTGTTAAATCTGTTTTTCCTAATTGTCTATATTCCATTCTTTAGATTTTTATGCTTGTTATTGTATTTCATTATTAACTCATTCGTCAACTAGTGCCATTAAACCGGTGTAAAATCCCTCTTACTACTATTTGAACTAGTGATAGCACAAAGTTATAAGGCTAATATTTATTATTAAAATAATTTAAATTGGGATATTCTATAATTTAATTTATATAAGTGCGCTTCAAAAAAGAAAAACTTTTGAGTGGTGAATGATGAGCTTAGGCTTTTTTTCTTAGGGAGAGCATTGTTTGGAGTAGAACGGAAATGAGTACGAATGCCAGTCCGATATAGAAGGAACCATTCACTTGTTTACCCTCGTTAAAAAATAAAAAGGCAATTATTATGGAATAGATAGGTTCAAGGTTGAAGCTCAGATTGACTGTAAATGCAGAAAGCTTCTTTAAGGATTCGGCAAAGAGGACATATAAGCCCACTGTACAAAATAAGGCCAAAAAGACCAAATATACTACATCAGAGATATTTGGGATAAAACGTTCCTCGGGGAATAGGTAATAAAACAAGGGTAATGCTAATCCCAGTGCGACCGTGCCACTAAGCATTTGATAGTAATTGAGTAGCTTACTGTCGTATTGTTTGACTAATCGCTCATTGTAGATAGTATATAATGCGGCGAAAATGGTGGATACTACACCGAGGATAATACCGAGTTGGTAAGTGGTATCAAAATGAAAGATCAAACTTATGCCGATTAACGTCAACGTGCTCAACAGCAACTGGACGAGACTAAATCTTTTTTTGTTGATTAAAGGTTCTAATATTGCTGTGAAGAAACTGGTTAGACAGTAACATACCACTCCAATGGAAATATTGGAAAATTTGATGCTTCCGTAGAAAAATATCCAGTGGACGGTAATTAATAGTCCAACCCGTGCAATTTTAATGGAGTCTTTAGTTGATTTTAATCGTTCAATTTTGAATAATTTGAGAACGACAAATAAGATGAGCGTTGAAAGTAATACCCGAAACCATACAAGTGGTATCTGATTGAGCGTAATGAGCTTTCCAAAAACACCAGTAAAGCCGGCGAGTAATACAGCTATATGTAGGATTAAATATGATTTTTTCATTGAAAATTGTCTTCCTAACGTGTAGAAATTGGGTTCAAAAAATAACAACATTCCCGGAATCGTCTGGTCATACAGTCGAATTCCTTCAGTCATTGGACTTAAATTTCGTTATTTTATTGGGGGAGAAAGACAACTTCTTTGGTTCATATTCTGATCATCATTTTAACAAATATAAATATTATCTACCGTATTTATAGTGTACGATGTATGCTATTTTCTTTATAGCTATATTCTTGATACTAAATTCTAAATGTTATATTAGTGATGTCACTAGGTGTCTTTTTATCATTGCTCATCTGGTGCTTAATATCAATATAAACCAAACTCAAGAATGAAAAGAAAAGAATTTATTAAAAATTCGAGTCTCCTGGCTGCAGCTGCACTTTTGACAAATTCATAGGTATTCGGTTTTCAAGAAAATATAGTTCGCGTTGGATTGATCGGTACCAAAGGTATGGGATGGTCCAATCTGAACGCGATCCTGAAGGTACCGGGTGTCGTATGTACCGCGCTTTGTGATGTAGACGAAAATGTATTGAAAAATCGGGCTATGGAATTAAAAAAGCGCGATATTAATGTAAAGACCTATATAAATTATCAAGACCTTCTTAGCGCAAGTGATGTTGACGTCGTGATTGTCGCCACGCCAGATCACTGGCACTGTATGCAGATGGTTGATGCTGTTGCTGCCGGTAAAGATGTGTATGTGGAAAAACCAATTGGCAATTCCATACGAGAATGTGAAATCATGGTTGCGGCAGCAAATAAACATAAGCGTGTTGTACAGGTGGGGCAATGGCAACGTAGTCAGCAACATTTCAGAGATGCGATGAATTTTGTACACAGCGGAAAGTTAGGGAAAATACGTTTAGTCAAAGCTTGGGCCTACCAAGGCTGGATGAAGAGTATACCGGTAGAGCCGGATGCTCCAGTCCCAGCTGGTGTACACTATGATAAATGGTTGGGGCCTGCTCCAAAACGAGCATTCAACCCGAATCGCTTTCATTTCAATTTTAGGTGGTACTGGGATTATGCTGGCGGCTTGATGACTGATTGGGGCGTTCATATGTTGGACTACGCTTTAATTGGGATGAAGGTGACGGATCCGATATCTGTCATGGCTTCCGGTGGGAAATTTGCCTATCCAGATGATGCGGCTGAAACACCTGATAGTTTGACAACAGTATATGAGTTTGATGGATTTAATGTTCAATGGGAGCAGGCTACAGGTACAGATTTGGGACCTTATCAAAAGACCCATGGTGTTTCATTTATTGGCAACAATGGTACATTGGTAGTCAATCGTGAGGGTTGGNNGAGGATATGCATATGATTAATTTTGTTGAAGCCGTTAGAAAGAAGTCTGCTGAAGGTTTGCATGCGCCTATTGAGGCAGGTGCGCATATAGCGATATTTTCTCAGATGGGAAATATTGCTTATCGTACCAAAAAGAAATTGTTCTGGGATAAGCAAAAACGGCTTTTTAACGATAAGGATGCCGATAAATATTTGAGCAAAGTCTATGATAATGGGTATTACCTGCCGAAAGTATAGGAAGAAATGCAAAGGATATATGTTAAAAATATCATATACTCTTGGCATTTGACTTATTGGAACCCATGGAGAGAAAGTGAATCTATTTGTTCTTAGATCTAAAACTGTAGAATAGATAAAATCTATTCTACAGTTTCTTCGATGATCACCTTTCTATGGGCTCTNNTCAGGAAAAACTATTCGGTTAACCAATTTGTTTAATTCCATATCTTTCAGTTCTTTAGATAACATACGCGTGGTAATTCCTGGAATACTGCGTTCAATCTCCCTAAATCTTTTATTGCCGTTGCATAATGAATTGATGACGGGAATACGCCATTTACCACCAATAAAATAAAGGGTGTCTTGTAAAGCCCTTAATTCTTCTACTTGATCTCGTTCCATATTAATACTTGATATACTCTGTGATACTGGTAACAAATGTATATCAAATGCATCATATATTTGAAAAAAAAATAAAGAAATGAGAAACTTAGAAAACAAAGTCGTCTTGGTTACAGGCGGAAGTAGTGGAATTGGTTTGGCAACCGCTCAGGAGTTTATCAATCAGGGTGCACGGGTCATTATTACAGGACGAAGAAAGCAGGCGATTGAGCAAACTGCTAGTGATATAGGGGCAACAGCCTTTGTTGCCGACCAGGCATCCTTACTCGATATTGAAGATCTTGCCCAGAAAATAAAATTTCAGTTCGGGAAAATCGATGTATTATTTATCAATGCGGGTATCACCGGTGCAAGTGGATTGATCGGCGAGGCGTCTGAAGAGAACTTTGATGATGTGATGGACATCAATTTAAAGGGGGCATATTTCACATTGAGCAGGTTTATTCCATTGCTCAGAGACGGGGGATCTGTCGTTATCCTTTCCTCCAATGTCGCTACATTAAATATGCCGCAGAGTTCTATTTATCAGGCGAGCAAAGCCGCTATTAATTCAATTGCTAAAACGGCTGCGATGGAATTAGCCGATCGTAAAATCCGTGTAAATACCGTCAGTCCTGGCCCGACCAGGACGGGTGTCCTGAATAGAAATTATGATCTGCAAACTGTTGAGCATATCTGGGATAAATTGGCGGCCGATTCGCCGCTCAAAAAAATTGGCACAGCGGAAGATGTAGCTAAGATGGTTGTTTATTTGAGTGGTGACTCTGCTTCTTACATTACGGGAGCAGATTTTGTCTTGGATGGTGGGATGCGGATCAACCGTGCTTAACCTGTAATTTAGCTGTGTAAATAATACCGCAGTTATGAATTTATCCTTCGTATGATATCGCTAGAGATCTACGAAGGATTTTAATTTGACTCCTTCATAATTAGGATCAATATACTATGTCAATTCCTGTCTTGTCTTATTGCATAATTGCTTGTATTTTTTCTATAGAATCTTCATTTTCCAAGAATTCAAGGTAGGGTAAGAGAGGTTCAATATCCTGTTTATCCATCGTTTCCAAATCATCAAATAGAGCGTTGACAAAATCAGCACAAAAAGACTTTCCAAAACTGTAGGTGCTAATTCTGTCAAGGTCTTCCCAATCGATTTCTGTTGCATTTAAATTAAACACGACTTCGGGTATTTCGTAGTCACCTTCTGCTGGATAACCGATGTATCTAAACACCTTTTCTTTCCATACACGAAATAGAATTTGATGAGAGACATGTTTTCCAAAATACTCGAATATTTTGGAAAGCAAATCGCAGGCAGTCTCTTTCTCAAAAACACCAGCGACGCTTTTATCAATTAATTCAGCATAGGGGATAAAAATAGAGCTGTTGAAATGAATATCAAAATTGGTAGTTATCATGGCCAGTAGTTGCTCTTTGGGTTGGGTTCGTAAGAGTTGTCTTGCTGTTAATGAGGTTAAGTTGTGCTTTTGTTCTCGGCCATGGCTGTCGGGAAGGAGTACGGAATGTTCTTTTTGAAGGAGTGAGACGACGAATTTCCAATCTTCGGGTCTCTTGAGTATCCTGCAGTTATGGGCTACGTAACCGCTCCTTTTAGGATCAGGTTTCTTATCGCCAACAATGACTTCTCCAGGTTGTATGACATGTTCTGGAGGAACTTTAAACCTGCGTATATGCACAAAGAGTTCTTCTCCGGAAGGTAACGCAAGAGTACCAAATCCTTTGTTATTGTCGAACCATTTGACGGCGCCGATAAACATGGCTGAAGTTGTGTTTTGTTTCAATAGCATAAAGATAATGAATAAATGCATTTATTATACATTGAAAATGAAATATTTGTAATAGCTATCGCTATAGCTACCCTATTTTAATCATATTCGATTGACTAATTGCTTTCTAAATTACTTTTGAGCTCTGGGGATAGCGCTCTGTTGCTCCGTTAGTTTAAAATTCCTGTTAAGGTAATTAGTCGTAAGAGGGCTTGCTTAGATGAACCTTTTAAAGTTATTTATCGAGGTGGGATGACAGTTGAGATTATAATAATGAGTTTTTAAATATGTTTTTTTAATTGGTTGTTTTTTAGTGGTTTACGTCAGTAAAAAGGCTTTTAATTTATTTTTCGTACCTTTGTAGCGTCGTAAGACGAAATGGCGTGAGTATATTCCGCTATGGTCCATGCTCTAATTTGCATGGTCTAGGTTGTTCGTTGTACTTCTTGGAAGTATATTTTTGGAGATGCGTTTATATAATGCAGCTCGTCTTTAAAAGATTAGTTTCTTTTTCATCATTGCTCTTATCGAACCGAGAGTAAAGTATGTTAGTTAATAAGTTGACTGAACTTAATAGATGGATTTCGGTCAGACGAACTCAACTGTAGGGATATTTATTTAAAATATTTAAAGAAAAAAAACGTAGGCATATCGCTTTAGTGGATTACTTATGTCCTTATGGTTTATTTAGGTTTAAAAATATTAAAGAATGGATAAAACTAGAAAAGTAAAAGTAAAAGTTGAAGACTTGGTTCTTGTTTTTGGCAATCAGAAGAAGCAAGCTTTAAAATTACTTAACGAGGGCTTGTCAAAAAAAGAGATATTGGCGAAGACCGATTGTACAATTGGAATCAACAAAGCTAATTTTGAGATTTTTGAAGGCGAATTTTTTGTTATTATGGGACTCTCAGGAAGTGGGAAATCTACTTTGCTACGTTGTCTCAACCGCTTGAACGAACCCACATCGGGAAAAGTATTTATCAATGGGGAGGATATCACAGGAAAAAATAATAAAGATCTTCTTGCAGTACGTAGAACAGAGATGAGCATGGTTTTTCAAAAGTTTGGTCTCTTGCCACATCATACCGTGTTAAGTAATGCAGCTTTTGGTTTGGAGTTAAGGGGTGAAGCTCGAGAAGAACGTGAATCTAAAGCTCAAAAAGCACTCGATGTCGTGGGACTGAACGGTTTCGAGCAACAGCTGCCCTCTCAACTTTCCGGTGGTATGCAACAGCGGGTTCGATTGGCTCGTGCCCTTGCAAATGACCCCGAGGTACTACTCATGGATGAGGCATTTTCTGCATTGGATCCTTTGATTAAAACAGAAATGCAAGATCAGTTGCTCGAACTGCAGGATAGTTTGCAAAAAACGATCGTTTTTATTACCCATGATTTGGATGAAGCTATCAAATTGGGAGACCGTATTGCTATAATGAAAGATGGTGTGATCGAACAGATCGGTACTGCGGAAGATATCCTGACCAACCCAGCGAGTGAATATGTAAAAGCCTTTGTTGAAAAAGTAGATCGTAAGTCCATTATTTCTGCAGGTTCGTTGATGTTTGAGAAGCCAACTGTCGTACGGTTTAAAAAGGATGGCCCTGAGGGTGCTTTGCGTAAAATGAGAGCTACAGGAATTGAAATTCTACCTGTAGTAGATGTCCATGATACTTTTCTTGGCTTTGTCCATATGAATGAAGTCATTCAATCGGCGAAACGGAGGGAAGCTACAGTTGAGTCGATTATTCATGCTAATGTCCCAACCGTTTCAAAAGATGTGACGGTTGAAGAGATGTTGCCACTGATATCTGAAATTCGCTCCCCTATTGCTGTCGTGAATGAACACAATCGTTTATTGGGCATCGTAACGCAAACCTCGTTGATCATAGAGGCAACAAAGTATAACGAAGAAGAAATTATTGAATTAAAAGAGAAAGCAAATAATCAGTAGAAATGAACAAAGTAATAGATATAGGACAATATATAGCTGTAGCAGTCAATTGGCTGACAGATCATTTAGAACCATTTTTCAATTTTATAAAAAACACCGGAAATGCTTCTATTATTGGGTTGGAATGGGTATTAACAGGAATTCCTTTTTTTGTTATCATTGCCTTGTTTACAGCATTGGCTTGGTGGAAATCTGGAAAGGGAGTTGCATTAACGACAATTTTAGGATTGACATTGATCTATTTGATGGGGTTTTGGATAGCGACGATGGAAACCTTGGCATTGGTATTAGTGGCTACAATAACTGCCTTGGTTATTTCTGTTCCGCTGGGGGTATGGGCTGCAAAAAATAAGGTAGCGGCTAAAATAATCCGTCCGATACTCGATTTGATGCAAACTATGCCAGCCTTTGTTTATCTGATTCCCGCGGTATTATTTTTTAGTATTGGGAAGGTGCCTGGAGCTTTTGCGACAATTATATTCGCCATGCCCCCAGCAGTTCGTTTGACGACCTTAGGAATTGATGCAGTGCCAAAGGATATTGTGGAAGCCGCCCGTTCTTTTGGAGCGACAAACAGTCAAATCTTGTTTAAAGTTGAACTGCCACTGGCGACAAAAACGATTCTCGCGGGAATCAACCAAACAATATTATTATCCTTATCGATGGTCGTTATTGCCGGAATGATCGCTGCCGGTGGTCTGGGAGAAAAAGTGCTTGAAGGTATCAACAATTTGGATATTGGTCTTGGTTTTGAAAGTGGATTATCCGTTGTGATTTTAGCCATTATTTTGGATCGGATCACGCAGGGCTTTGTAAAAAAGAAAGCATAGTATGAAAAAAATAAAAAGTATGGTATTTTGTCTGATGGTGTTCATGCTCGTGGGCTGCAATACAAATCGGAATAAAAACATTATTCACATCGGCATGGTCGATGGTTGGGCCGAGGGGGTCGCAATGACGCATGTTGCAAAAGTAATTATGGAGGAAAAGGGATATCATGTCGTTATCCAGCGGGCTACGCCAGATATGATTTTAGCTTCCATGAATAATGGCGATACGGATCTATACATGGATGTCTGGCTGCCATTGACCCATGGAAGTAAGGTGGCTAAATTTTCCAATCTGGAAGAGCTTGGGACAAGTTATAGGCATGCGAGAAATGGTCTGGTTGTACCGGATTACGTATCGATTGACCGAATTGAAGACTTGAAAACACATCGGAAGGAGTTTAACGGACAAATCATTGGTATTGAAAAAGGAGCCGGCATCACAAGGGCTGTAGATCAGGTTATTTTAGATTACGGGTTAGACTACAAGCATATAAATTCTTCTACCGTAGCAATGATTACGGAATTGCAAAACGCTATCAAGGCAAAGCGATGGATTGTTGTAGCCGGTTGGCAACCACATTGGATGTTTGCCAAAATGAAATTGAAGTTTTTGGAAGATCCTAAAAAGACACTGGGGGATGCCGAACAAATTAAAATTTTTGCACGGGGAAACTTTCATGTTGAGCAGGCTGAATTAGCTCGGTTCTTCTCCAAGGTTCACTTTGAAGAATCAACGATGGCCGACTTGTTAGCAGAGATGGAGGGTAGTAAGGATAAAGCTGCCACTGCAAGACAATGGGTCGAGCAACATAAGGATCTCGTGGCGGGTTGGTTACGGTAAATCTCGTTTCCACTACAATCCCATGCTATTAACATGTATAACGCTTATAGCATGGGTTAGTAGTCGGCATGTTAGGATAATGTTTTTAAAAATTCACGCGCCAGCTGAATTTGCTGTTGCTGTTCAACCGATAGCTGTTTGTTATAATTTATCAAAGTATCCAGTCCTTTTGGAAGCTCCCAGGCAAAATCCAAAACCTGAGCTTTTTCAGCTGCCAAGATAATGTCGTGTTTAGTCGCATTTGGATTGGCGGCTTTTATATTATTATAAATACTATCATTTACACGTATCGTGTTGTCGGTATTATCGTCTATGTATTGCTCGCCCTGTCTAAAGTCAGCTATTAAGCTCCCGTTATTTTCGTCAATTCTGTCCGGGCGGTTCGATTGGATATCTTGTGTTTTATTTGTATGCATGATGGATTATTTTTAAATAACTAAGAATGATTCTAAATAATTTTTTACTTTAGCCAAAGATAGCGGGAATTATGCTTTCTCGGAGTACGTACCAAGGAGTAGAATGTCCGTAGAAAGGAATATCTTCATTGGAAATATTGCTTGGCGTAAATGATAGGAAATATTTGGAACCTAGCATAGAAAGGGAAAAATGGCACTAAAACTATACGAAATTGATTCACCCACTTTATTGCTAGAGCGAAGCTATCCCAATACTTGCTTCTCCGTAGATACAGGGATTTATGAGTCAAAAACACCTTTAGACAAGTCTTTCGGGAGGGGCTTTTATAAGGAGATTTTCTTTGACGGCGTTCATATCGGGTATGGTCATGTACATTTATTTGAGCGAATGCGGTTTCGTTTTGAAAGTGATTTTGAAACAGTAGAAATGCACTTTGCTTTAAAGGGTAGCAGTCAGGCGAGTGGTGAAATGATGCCCTCTGCCGTAAATTTTGAGACCTATCAGCATAACATCATCTATGGAAATTCGATGTGTGGTCAGATGGAGTGGGGCAACCAGGAGTTTGAGTTATGTGAAATAAACTTATCTCCCGAATTTTTTAAAAAATTTTTGCCAGTCGACTCAAAATTCTTCGCTGATTTTCGTAATGCCATTGATCGTGGTAAATCAGGTTTATTGACCAATGTACATAGGCGAATTACACACGAGATGTACGAAATTATCAATGGTATAATCAACTGCCAACGAAAGGGAGTTTTTAAGAAAATTTACCTGGAAGCAAAGATTATGGAGCTTTTGCTGCTTCAATTGGAACAGTTTCAGGAAGATGATGGTGTGGCAGTGTCGTTAAAAAAGGCGGATATCGATAAGATATATGCGGTACGCGAGTATTTACTACAAAATATGGAAGCGAATAATACGCTTGTCAGTTTAGCACATTCTGTTGGTACTAATGAATTTACTTTGAAAAAGGGCTTTAAAGAACTCTTTGGGACAACGGTGTTTGGTTTTTGGCATGATGCAAAAATGGAGCATGCTAAAAAGTTAATTCTCCATGAAGAAAAAACGATCGGGGAAGTGTCAGATTTAGTTGGTTATAAGAATCAGCGGCATTTTTCCGATGCTTTTAAACGTAAATTTGGAATCCCACCCAGTAAGCTAAAAAATACTGTTTAGTTGATTTAAGTTTTTTTTCTCATTTACGGACTTTTTATTCCTTTTTGCGGAAGATTTATTGACCTATAAATGGTATTCGTTAAAAGTTGAATATTTATCTTTGTTTAGAAAGGTTCTTAATAAGAATCTTTTGATCAAATAAGTGCATAAATAGAGAAAATCATGGTAAAANNAATGAAAGTAATACAGGTCGCCCTGACTGTAAGTAGAAAAGAATATCTAACGCCACATTATATTCGTGTATTCTTGACGGGTGATGGTGTGAGTCAAATTGCTGATACGACTATTGGAGTCAATAATAAGATTTTAATCCCGCCGACAAACGTAGATCGCGTTTATTTTCCGGAATTTGATTATGAAAAAGGACAGTGGAAAGCCATGGATGAAGGGGTTCGACCAACGATAAGGACTTACACACATCGTGGTATTGATCTTGATCGAAATGAAATATGGATTGATTTTGTTGCCCATGGTGATGAAGGGCCGGCATCTGCTTGGGCTATGGCTGCAAAACCTGGCGATGCACTCGGGATTCTCATGAAGGCTGGTAGGACAAAGTTGTATGAAGTTGCAGA
>DKIT01000214.1 GCA_002454415.1 Sphingobacterium sp. UBA6711 | reverse complement strand
CCAGTTTTTGCACCTTACAGAAATCCCTTGATGTAATCACGATTATCACCTTTCTTTTAATAATGCTTTTGGTATCACTTTAATGCTCATACCCCTGGGTCTCATTTACACGTAAATATTATAATGTTACAATAAATATATCAAGTAGGATTATATTTAGTAGGTACTATCTTAAATGATAGTATGGAGGTGAAGAAGTATAACTAGCTTCGACCTTGAAGACTGCCCAATTGCAATTGCGCAGAAAATAATAGGAGGGAAATGGGCTCTCCGGATACTACACAATTTAAGTACAGGAATGCTTCGCTTTGGAGAGTTGAATCGTCAAATGCCAGAATTAACACAAGCCACTTTAACTAAAGACCTCCGTAGGTTAGAGAGTTTCCATCTCATTAATAGAAAAGTGTACCCAGAGGTTCCACCGCGAGTAGAATATTCATTAACTGAAATGGGCTTGAAACTTTTGCCTGTTCTAAAAGAACTTGAAATATGGGGAGCTGAGTTTAAAAAACACAGTAAACAGCAAAAAAATACTCCCACGCAATCGATCCTTTAGCGCGAAAGCGCTTCTTAGCCGCACGCTCAAATATAAGCTGCGGTTCTTTTGTTGCCAACCTTTTGCCGGAAGCTGTTTTCCGGCAATAAAAAAGCTTCTAGCAAAATTGCTAGAAGCTTTTTTTATATGGCGGAGAGGAAGAGACCGTCACTAATACCTGAAATAGAACCCCATAAAACATGCGTTTATGTTAGGAATGCCTCCTTTTTATCATTACGCATGACTGGATCAACCTTGATCTATCGCTATCAGCTTATCTAATTCGCTCTTGAACTGTACCTTGTGGAAATAAATTGATTTCTCTCATCAACTTTTAGGTCGATTTCACGAATCCTTTGCTTAACGTCTGATATCCACTTTGACGGAAATTGTATGTAGTTCTCCAAAAGGTTTAAAAGAGGAACATATTTCTCCACTTCTCTATTGATTCTCACACAATTGAATTTCTTTTCTTTCATTTCAACCGTATCAGTGATTTCAAGAGGCTCATAGTCATATATTGAAATGCGAAATTGGTTAGACATAAAATATTCTTTTAGTTTATTAAATGTATCCATGCAATTGTACCTCTTTAGAATACTATCATAGTCTCCGTCAAAACATTTCTTTAGCCATTCTAAATTTTCTTCACTCTTAGTACTGTTGCTAAAACACCCTAGAACATAGGCACTGTTATCACCATCAACTGGTTTGCATGAAAAAGTGTTTAAAAAATCCAAAATGAGTTTGTATTCCATATCCGCATCTTCTATTTCGTGAAACAAATAAAATATGTCCATGAGTGTATCGAATGCAATTTCAGAGGTAATATTCACCATATTTCCATGGGCAATATCATTACGCAATACCGGAAAGTCAAAAGCATAGTATACATATCCCCAAAGTCTTTGATGATTATAAATTGTATTCAATTTTTCTACAAGACCATTAGATTCTTCATCATTATTTATTCCTAATACGGTTTTATAGACATCAAACAATCCTTCAATTTGAGGGACAAGCAGATAAACAAATGAAATATAATTCTCGGTTGCAAACAGATTGACAGCTTCCTTTACAATCTCTTTCCTATTTTTTAAATAGTAATTGTTCGATACTATATTCAAAAGTTTCTCCAGAATATTGTGCTCATCAATATAACTTTTGAACAAGGTTAGATATTCTTCATGATTAGAATGTTTTAGTTTTGTAAGTTCTTCGTTTTGCCGAACACTTGCTTCTAAAAAATTTATTTTTGATTTCCAATCGATATAATCATATTGCTGAATATCGCTAAACTCATTATCATAGAACCAATTTAGGTTCTCACGACAATTCCTTAAAGCCCTCCTGAAAACTTCTTCTTTTTTTCGGGCTTCCTTTGCTTTTTGCAACAACTTTTCATTTATACTCAGAATAAATATGTACTTTTCTCTTGTGTATTTTTCGCTTAACGAAATAGATTCTACCTTATTATGTAGCTCGCTTACATTCTTTTTATATAATTCGATACGTTCTTTTGCTTCAGTCTCTACCTTTTCATATTCTCTTCGTAAATCTCTAGTAAGCCCCATATAATATTTGTAAATAAATTCATCAGAATCATTATAGTCAGCACTTTTCTTATCAAACTGCTCACGAAAATAATCTTCGTTATACCCATACTCATGGGACATATATTGAAGAAAATTCTCGATTAGTTTATTGTGACTTAAACTCCTTGCACTGTTATTTTTAATATGATTAAAAAAATTTTCTAGTTCACTTAGATATCCCATATTTTCCTCTATTCTGATCTGTTAATTATTATAATCTGAACTTGTTCGCTATCACACTTAGATCAAACGTCTTAATCGTAGGAGTTTATGCTCATTTTTACAAGCAAATCGTTTCTATATACATCAAGTCAACAAAGCGTATCTAGGATGACTAGTTCCTATTTGACATTGTGGCCGATGGACAAAACGAACTCAGCCATCGCCATAGCCGAGTTTACAATAAGTCTGGCATGATGTTCGGCAATGATGCGAGAATAGCTTTACTTCTTAATAACTCGTAGGGAGATTTTACTTTTTTGTCCGGCATATTTTCTCCTCCCAAAACTTACTCCACCCTAACCTGCCCATTCATGAGCATGGGCAAAAGCCAGTTTCGAAATTTTGCGAGCTCGATATTTTCTTTTTTGGCAGCGCATATTTTTTCAAGAAAAGATTCAAACATTTCTGTTGCCTTGTTCTGCAATTCTTTAGGCGGCGTAAGCACATGTAATGCCTTAATATCGTCTGCACTTAAATGCCCAACAGTTGTACGATTTACATTTTGTTCTCTTGCTTTAATGTAAGGAGCCGCAGAAAAATATGCTTGTAAGGCAGAATGCTTACCATTCCCCCTTATACGAACACACCGTTGATTTAGCAATGCTGGCGTTGAGTGCCAAAAGTTCATGTGAAAGTTACCGTCCATACCTATTATTAGGTCTTTTGAACAAAGCCAATATTTATTATCAACACTTTCAGTTGTATATGCTGATGTATCACTATCTAAAATGTCCCTAATTCTCACCACAGGCTGGTGATTTGGCTCATCAACAAATTGTTTCGTGTCGAACGGATAACCATAGCAAACATCGAATAGAGAGACAATACTTTCAATTTTCCACCCTATGGGTATCTCCCTTTTCAACTGCTCGTTCCATCCCATCTCGCCACCCGACGAACGATATGGTCTGCCATTCTCATCAGGAAAATCGAACTGCACGAACCAATAATCATAGATGGTTTTAGCCATCGTTTCCAGTTCAGCAATAATGCAGTTATTGAGTTGAATTTTTTTGTCAAGCATCCACAACAAAGCAGCGTTGTTTTGCTGCACAGTTATATCTGGCACAAAAACATCAACATCATATATACGTTCGGGAGATGTATGTTTGACTTTCGTTCCAGATGCTGTATCGCGGATTTGCTTTCGCACAGACCGAGTCATGAACAAGTAATACAGATAATGCTTGTCAACGACATCCACGTCCCAAGAGATAAGACCGATTCGTTGATTGTGCAGGTATATACCATTTTCAGGAATAATAGCTGTGCTTCCAAGTAATCCTTCTGCTTGTTCAGTCATTGCCACTATAAGATCACCTTCAGAACACAGATATTCTTTTAGAAAATCAGAGATATAGTATTTTTCCTTACCAAAAGTTCGCTTGAAACCTCCACTTTCATAGAAATTTCCTGGCGTTAGCACAATGTATTTCCCACTAGTCGAAAAAAATTCTCCTAAGAAAGGAAAGCCATGTTTCACCCTTAGAAAATCGCCCATTTTATGCGGAGTTAGTTCAGTGCTCATATTTCACCTGCCGCAACTGCTTCTTTATTTCATATTCCAATTCTCGTCCTTCGCCAAACAGGTTTTCTAGCCTACTCGTAAAACCAGACATTTTCTTTGAGAATTCTTCTTGTGTCAATTCCACACATTCGATTTTCACATCGAAATACTGTCCTGCTGAAAATGACAACTTTTCGGCTTCAATATCGGTATAATCTACCACAACACAGAAATTATCTACTGGGTTAGCAGAGTTAAAAGTATCAATAATCGTGCTAATTTCATCTGTGCTAAGTACGGTTTTTTGGTTTTTCCCATCCACCTTGACTTTTGTCCCCAACTTGGAAGCATCCATCAGTATAATCTTTCCGTCCGTATTTTCCTTGTCAA
>DKIT01000061.1 GCA_002454415.1 Sphingobacterium sp. UBA6711 | reverse complement strand
TTATTTAGATATTGTATAATATCACTATTCTCATCTCTATAATTTTCTCCGGATAACGTATCCAACATATTCCGTTTGATTCTCGCTTTTAGATTGATACGTTTCATTTTATTCTTTCATTGAACTCAGCTAAAAGTATAAAAAAATCACTCCAATAAAACTATTTCAAATTGATTGCTGTTCTTACCGTACAAAGCGGCTGCAAGCTACCTTTCTTAAGAAAGGCTCAACATAAAATTGGCGTCGTACAGTGAAAATCCAATTGTCTTTTTAAACATTGGATGACGAAACAAANNGCTAAGAGAAAGGGTCTGATGAAAATTCAGGCCCTTTTGACGTAAAAAAGCCACATCTCACGACGTGGCTTTAATAAACATATGATTCACTAGGGGTTTGTCTTTTATGACTGGCAAACCACCAGCTATTGGATCCTATTTATACGAATTAATCGATTTGGAAACTTTCCAGTCATTCCCCACACGCTCCAAAGTAACTTGATCTGTTTTTGTGAAGTTTTCAAATTTTAACGTTACTTTAGCGATCATATAGTCCGTTGATTCTTCTAAGATGTCTGTGCTAACTGCACAATTCAACTTCTCACCTTTTTGCTTTTTCAATAGTTTAACTACGGCATTACGGCTATGATTTTGTGCATTGGAAGCTTGGATCTTTTGCTTGAAATCTTCCGAGAATAATTGCTCTACGCCTGCTGATTCTCCTTCGGTTGTGACCGCAACATAGTGATCCAAAGCAAAATCTGCTGTTGATAAGTTAACGTTTGTTTTTGCCGATTTTGCTCCAGGTCCCTCAGCTGCCATTGCGAAAGTTGATACTGCGATTAAAGCTGCTGCTGCGAATGTTTTTACTAGTGTTCTCATAATGTCTTTTTTATTGTGTTAGTTCTGTTGTTCTTATTTGTTGACTCAAAACTACAACACAATACGTCCTTAGCCTACGGGCTTTAGACCAACGCTCAGGAAAACTCGGTGAATGGCNNCCCTACCCGACCTGATCCGAAGGCTATACGAAGCAAGTACGAACAAGCCCCCTATAAAAGTTATTTAGGCTCATCCCCAAATAACAGATTTTCATAATTGCTAAAATCAAGATTTTATATTTTACAACATTGACAAACAGACCCCTGTTAATTTAGTTTTCTTCATATGTAGAGAGATTGTGTTGTGAAGGCTTAGCAATTAAACCGTTTATAGAAAAGCAAGTCAAAGCTAAAATATATCTAGATATTTTTCAACTCTTCGCCATAATTTATTAAATTGAACAATTAAAAATCAAATGAATTGAATTTTATTCTTACTGCATAATTTAATAAATAAACGGAATTTATAATAATGATTACTAATAGAGCTTTAGGGTGGGTGCTAATTTCCCCATCTTTAATAACCTTATTCACTATAACAGTAAATATTTTCGTTCCAATATTCCCCATAGATTATAATGGAAATACTCTTATATGGGTTGGTTTAAGTAATATAGCTGGAGCGATCCTGCTTAAAGACGAGAATACAAAATCTGGTCCCTATAGATTTTAAGTAGGGATTCTCATGACACACATAATATTTATTCATAGAAATAATGATCTCCCTTTAGAACTTGAACCGCTACAAAGCAAAAAATTAGTACCCGACTGATACCGAATTCCATTTTATAAAATTGTTCATAATTATTGATACCTCAATTTTGTTCCTTTCTATCTTATTAACAGGCTAACTTACTACATTTTGCACCTCGTCCTCACTTAACCAGCGAAATGTAGCAGGCTCATCCGAAAGCACTTCAATTACATTTTCTAGATTACAGATAACAAAATGTTCTATATTTTTTCTTTTTAGAATATCATAGCTGCCTTCAATAACAGAATCCAAATAGCCTGAACATGTCGATCGGGCGAAACCTCGAAAATCGTCATTCTCATTAACCATCTTCATTAGGGCCAAGTCGATGGTGACTTTATAAGAGAAAAAATACTCAAATTTAATTTCAAGAATTTGAGCATGGTCAACCAAGTTCTTTAGAAGAATAATTATTTCGCTGTATTCTACATACATCTTATAAAAAAATAAATCTTGGGGAAGGTCTATATTAATAGTCCATTTTTCATATCGATCTTTCACATTCTACTAGCTAATTTTGTTTCTCTAACTTTTTCCTTTCCAAATTCAATTTGGGCCGCCGATGTCAGTGGCCGTGTAATTTTAGCGAAATCAACCTAAGTTATCTTTTATGAATTCTTCATACATATCTAGATAATCGGGAGATTTTAAATTCTCCAACAATCTATTTTTAACATTATCCTTATTGATATCTTCTTTACAAAGAAGATATATGCCGTTTTTGTAGTTTAAAATTGCCTGACTATGAAATTCAGCAAACAATACCCAGGTCATGAGTGACATCCATTCACCCAAATCAACTGTTTTTTTTTCAACAGCGTCCCATTCGTCCGATAGAGTTTTAAAAAGCACACCATTTTCCATAAACTGACCATCTTCTATTGAAACCCGGTTTGGCCAAAAGCTCATAGATTTATCAAATAAAAGCTTAAAGTGCATAGCTAGTTTATAATTTAATTTCATCTGTCGACCTTTTTTGATTACCTAATCTCACCTCAGAAGATACAGTCTTTCTACAATTATCACTCCTTATTGAATGCTACATTGATAATAATATTTTCGGTCATAATTAATATATTCTAGAGGCTAAATTCACTTCATAAAAAACTCGTCACGATCGTGAATACTTAAAATTAAGCAAAAAGTCTTGTCTTATACTCGAGTAATAAAAAAAAGCCAATTCTTTGACGACCGACTGTCCCCATTCGGAAGTTTCAATCCGCGAGCTAATATACTTTCCAATACGCCAATAAAAGTTCATTAATTCCGTATTAACTGCCTTAATAGCTTAAGATTGAGATTCTTTAATAAGCTGAATTATTTCTACAAAACGCTGCTCAATGTACAAAGGTTTATTTCTCAAATACATGAAAATCTAAAAAAATGAGCAATCAAACGAAAATCTTATTATCAGAAAAAACACCACATCAATCGATGTGGTGTCATAACGTGATATATTGATTTGAAATCACCTTTATTTACTAGAATTGATCGATTTGCATACTTTCCAGTCATTGCCCACACGCTCCAAAGTAACTAGATCAGTCTTGGTAAAGTTTTCAAATTTCAAGGTTACTTTAGCCACCATATAGTCAGCTGATTCTTCTATGATGTCTGTGCTTACTGCACAGTTCAGCTTTTCGCCTTTTGAACGTGGTCGAATTTGAGCTAGCCCTTTTAGAAGAAATCGAAATCAGCCCGAATCAAATCACTGACCATAAAGTTGAATTTCATAAGGGATTCTTGTCTCGCTGGATCGAGATCAATAAGACCCCATATACATTGGATGAGCTATGGAAAATACGCGAGGAATGTATTGCAGCACTAGCACAGAATTAGCATAGTGTTCCATAAAGCACTCATAACTTGAGCATTCATTACCCAAACACTCGAATTTTTGTTAATTTTGATAAACTCATATGTCGACATTTTTCCATTTGTCATCGCGGTTTCCTGTAAAATATACAAGAAGTCTTTAATGGAAATTTTTTCTTGTACCATTAAAGAGGTCATGTAATAAATCGTGTCTGTGCCAATTAGCGTATAAACGCCGTCCTCTCGTTCGATCCCAACCAGAACATCTGCACCAAAATTATTTAGATATTGTATAATATTACTATTCTCATCTCTATAATTTTCTCCGGATAACGTATCCAACATATTCCGTCTGATTCTCGCTTTTAGATTGATACGTTTCATTTTATTCTTTCATTGAACTCAGCTAAAAGTATTAAAAAAAATCACTCCAATAAAACTATTTCAAATTGATTGCTGTTCTTACCGTACAAAGCGGCTGCAAGCTACCTTTCGAAGGAAAGGCTCAACATAAAAATTGGCGTCGTACAGTGAAAATCCAATTGTCTTTAGAAACATTGGATGAGGAAACGATAGGAAACATAAAAATTACTGTACAATTAAACGCTAAGATAAAGGGTCTGATGAGAATCAGGCCCTTTTGACGTAAAAAGGCCAAATCAACGCCCAATCCGCTAAAGATTTGGCAGCTTTTTTTTTATGATTTGTTTGGAACATCTGGAAAATTTTTAAGAGCTGAGAAATCAGCCTTAAATACATCCAGTTCATAAAAATCATCATTAGTATCTAAGTCAACTGAAATAAAAACGGGCATCCCATCAATATCACTAAAGTCACCTTTAGCCAATTCTCTTCCAAAAATCCTATCCTCATTACCAACTACATGCAAACTTCCCATTCCGCCGTCATCCATTTCATCCACCAAATAATTTTCGAGATTCTTTATTATGACATCTCCTTTATCTGTATCTTTAACCATCCACTTGATTAAAGCCTTTTGAAGTTGCTACATTTGACTG
>DKIT01000031.1 GCA_002454415.1 Sphingobacterium sp. UBA6711 | reverse complement strand
ACGATGGAATTGATAAAGCCAACATATACTGGCTGGCATGTATCTATTCTAGTCCCTTGATGCCAATGATAGATTTAAGCTTTGCTTTTGATGAGTTGAAAAAGATGCTAAGACAATGGTTCAAAAATAGAAAGAAATCACTCATTTATAAAAACAAAACTAATGAAACAATATAAAACAGTTCCGGTTTTGGGCATATTGTTGCTGTTATTTGCCCCCATTATTTACGCTCAGCCTACACAAAAAGTCCAGCCCTTAAGCTTGGAAGAAATATGGAAAGTTGCTGAAACGAATAATCGAGAGCTTAAACTATCTGACCTAAATCATCAGCAAAGTAAAATAGAAATATTGGAAGCCAAAGACCGCTTATTACCAGAACTTTCTTTAGTTGGAGATGTCAAACTCAATTCCAAATTTCTGATTTACGACAATGGATTGTTCCCGTCTCCACAGAATGTGGCTGTAAAAGGATATGGGTATGGAGTCTGCTACAACTTGAATGTCAATCTTTATAATGGTGGTAAAGACAAAAGAAACATTGACATGAAAAAGGAAGAAGAGATGCGAAAACAATATGAAGTTGATCTGCAAAAGCATAGTGTAAAATATAATGCAGCACTTGCCTATTTTGATTTATACAAATTTTTGCATTTCTATGACTTTCTTCATGCTGAGATTGAAGCAGAAAAAAAGCAATTGAGATTGATAGAAAGTCTTCATAGAAACGGTACCGTATTAAAGAGTGATGTACTAAGGACCTCTGTGAAATTGTCTCAACTGGAACTTAGTCTTTCCGATGTTACAAAAAAGATTGAAATAGCTAAACAGCGTCTCAATATACTGATGGGACGTGAAAATGATACGGAGCTGGCAATCAAATACCAAGATATAATTGAATTAAACGCTATCAAAGATGGTGACTACAATGATTATATAGACATCGCGTTTAACAAATCTCCGGCGTATAAAATGGCTGGTAGTGACATCAAATGGAGCGAACTAAACGTAAAACAAGTGAAAGCGACGCTATTGCCCAAAGTTTCTTTGTATTCTAACTATAATTACAACTATCCGCAGATTTCCTTTTATCCGTATTCAAATGACTTATGGGGATTTGGCCAGACGGGAATTAAACTACAGTATGCTGTAGATAATCTGTACAAATGCAAACACACAATTGCTCGTGCGCTAGTTGCAGCCAGTCAGTCTAAAGAAAAAGCAGAAATGAAGAAGGACGAAATCTCCTTTCAGGTAAAAGAAGTTTATTTACAGCAGCAGCAGGCTTTCGAGAGCGTAGAGACGGCAGCGAAAAATATCATCAAAACCTCTGAAACAGTTCGTGTTATCAGAAGCAGTTACTTAAATCAGGAATCATTACTGACCGATCTTTTGGAAGCCGAAAATGCTTTATTGGAAGCAAAATTCAATCTGACAACAGCACAAGCAAACGCAAAAGTAACCCATATCAAACTATTGGCAATCGTAGGAATTCTTTAATACAAATATGATGAATAAAAATAAAACAGATAAACTTATTGTCAGCCTAACCACATGGTTGGGAATTACATTATTCGCGGGGATCGTTATTTGGGGAGCTGTCTATTTCTTCAAAGGATATCGCTACGAACAGACTAATGATGCACAGGTAGATGCTTACTTGTCGCCTATAAACGCAAAAGTAGGTGGCTATATCAGCAAAATATATTACAAGGACAATCAGCTGGTAAAAAAAGGTGATACACTTGTTGTTATTGAATTGGACGAGTATGCGCTGAAAAAGGATGCTGCATCAGCAGAACTTTTGAGTTCACATGCTAAATTACCCATACTGGCTGCAAATGAAGATACGCAACTTAAGAGTATTGAAGTCATCAAGGCACAATTGGCAGGTGCTAGAGCGAGATTGAACCAACAGGAAAAAGAATTTGACCGCTATAAAAATCTACTGGCGGATGAATCCACCACACAACAAAAATTCGATCATATCAGTGCTTCTTTATCCATTGCAAAGTCAGATTATGATCAAGTTAAAGGATCTCTACAAGTAGCGGAATCTAAGCTGAATGATTTTAGAGCTCAACATAATGCTATACAGGCAGAGATAAAAATGAAAGAAACACTTCTTCAAAGACAGGAATTGGATATTCGATATACGGTTATCACTGCGCCTTCTCACGGGCAAATTGGTAAACATACCATTCAGGAAGGCCAACTGATACAAGCTGGGCAGACATTGGCCTTTTTGTTGAACAAAGCCGAGGAAAAGTGGGTGATTGCAAATTTTAAAGAAACACAAACTGGTAATTTCAAAATAGGGAAATCGGTGACCATTGAGTTTGATGCTTTCCCGAATGAAAAATTCACGGGTACTATCGAATCACTTTCGCCAACCACAGGGTCTCGTTATTCATTGCTTCCGCCAGATAATGCTACAGGTAATTTTGTCAAAATCATCCAGCGTATTCCTGTCAGGATTAAACTTACCGATACACCTGAAAAATTAGCGAACCTCTCTGCTGGAATGAATGCCAATGTTTACATTTTGAAAGATTAATGATGCAAGCACATAAAATACCGATTTTCAAATCCTGGGTATCTGAATGGGTGGCGAGAGCCGTCATATTTGCCATTTTGATGACCTGTCTGTTCAGTTTTGCTTTTTACGGCAGTCCGATCGCGACGATGGGCTTTTACGGCATACAACCTACCGATGTACAATATGGTATGGTTGTTACCTATGGTTCAACGGTGGCCTTTTTGGCACTTGATTTTCGTATAGTAAAATATTTTG
Organism: Sphingobacterium sp. UBA6711; assembly: GCA_002454415.1. GTDB lineage: Bacteria > Bacteroidota > Bacteroidia > Sphingobacteriales > Sphingobacteriaceae > Sphingobacterium. The sequence continues at coordinate 2,532 of DKIT01000031.1, read as the reverse complement.
CACCCAGAAAATATCTACTGATAGCCCTTGCCATTAATGTAATATGTTCCGTAATCTGTTTTTATTTCAAAGATTGGACATTGTTTGTTATTTGCCAGTTTTTGCAGGGTATCACCTGTGCATTGATGTCAGGAATCGTATTACAGCTCATTTTTCCAAGATTACAATCTGTACGTGCCCGTGTGATTGCGTACAGTCTTCTTTATGGCAGTATACAAATCGCTGTACCTTTCTATTCCATGTATACAAGTGTGGTCATTCATTTCTTTGATTTTAACTGGCTATTCTATGGATTTATTGTCGNNTGCCAGGTTTACCAAAAAGATACCCTTATATCAGGTGGATTGGATAGGCTATCTGTTTTATGTGGCTTTCGTCTTGATATTAGGGTTCATTTTTGTCTATGGACGGCAATTGGGATGGTTCGATAATCCATTAATTTTGAGGCTTAGTTTAAGTGCTTTAGTTATTCTTTTCCTCTTTCTTAGCAGAGAATCAAAACTAAAAAGACCATTGATTAATTTACAAGTCTTTAAGGCAAAGAATTTTGTTTTTGGATTATTCCTACTTGTTACCTTCTACATTTTCAAAGGAAGTACCGGACTAGCCTATGGTTATGTGGAAGTGATTTTAGGAAATGACCCATTGCATACTGTTCCGATATGGATGGCTGTAATTACTGGAACGATCCTGAGTATGTTTGTCACTTCCCGATTTGTGTTGATGGAGTGTAACTTGATCAGGATGATTATTGCCGGTTTTGTGATAATGGCGATTTATTATGCTTATATGATAGTATTTGTTTCTGTAACGGGAGAAACAATCCATTTTATTCTACCGATGTTTATTTACGGTGTGGCAACAGGTGTCCTATTTGTTCCTATTGTTTCGTTTACCGCTTCATCGATACCACCGAAAATTGCGATCAATGCCTCGCTTGTTGGCATATTAGCGAGGTTTATAGGTTTTAGCGCAAGTCTGGCATTTAACAATGAACTTCAATTATTTACAAAATCCGGGGCTCGGGAAAAGATTCGGGAAGCACTCACGGAAACAAATCCGCGATTATCACTTACTTTACTTGATATACAAAACCAATATATGAATGCCGGCAGCGATATTTATACCTCTAAAGTAGTTTCAACGGGCTATTTCAATCAAATGATCAGCCAACAAGTATTGGCCCGTGCTACTAGGGATTATTACGACTGGATGTTGACGGGTGTGATTTTCGTCATTGTTGTTTTACTTCTCTTGCCTCAAATTCAATATGTTGTTTTAAAATTAAGGAAAGATAATATTCCTTATTGAAATTATTTGCAACATGTATTTCCACTTCGAAGACACATATGTATGACCATATATTCTGCTAATTCTGAGGCTTATTTCATAGGCATTTTATACTATTTAGCCGGCTAATAGTTTTTGAAATTGTTGCGAATTGTAATTAGATAGCCCCGTTTATCAATTGTCTGTTAAAATATAAGGTAGCTGGAAGTATATTCGTATCAGCAATACATTATATGGATATTGTTGGATATTTTATATTAGAGGTATTTAAGATCTTTGATGTATTTTCAGTTTTTTAAGAATAAAATCTACAATTCATAAATATTCTAGCTAGATAGGAATTACCAAAGTCGGCCCTTAAATGTTCGGAAGTTGGCAGTTGGGGTGAGTTTTCGTATTAAATGTCGTTTTAGAAAGAACATTGCAGAAAGAACAGATCAGAAGACCTATGGCAGGGAAGAAAGGAAATCACCGAGCCAAAATTAGATTAAAATAAAAATTAAATAATACTTGTAAAATAAACGAACTATGACCAAAAGTATTGAGCCTGGAAGTATATTTTCTGTAAATGTCTCTGCTAATGAGAAAATATATGGACGAATTTTATTCGATGTTGATGATTTTTTGGATAAAAGCAAAAATAAAGACCTAAAAAATTATTTTGATGTATTTAAAAAATGCGTTCTAATAGAAACATTTGGAATTGTTTCCAAGGAATTCGATGTAAGCTATCTGAAAAATGTAGCTGTTAAGAGCAGTTTTATACCCGTTGATACGATTTCGGATGGAGAGGAATGGGAACTTACAAACATGCTGATTCCAGTGTCTGTAGGATATATAACGTTTCCTGAAGTATTAAGATTTGTAGATGGAAAAATTTATTTTTGCGTAGGGGAGGTATCTATTCCTACTTCTTTCGATGAGGTTTTTCGTGATCAAAGTGGTGTATATCCGTCGTTTGGAAGTGGATATTGGGAGATAGTAGCTACCTTAGACTATGCGGGTAGAAAAGATTTGATAGAAGATGAGGATGATCTTATGGAATGCTATTTTAAGGACTCTGATTTAAGAGAAAGTCCGGAACTGAGGAAGGAAATCTATGATGGAATTAACGAGGATCCTGGTATGTCTTATGAGCAACTAGCTCTAAAACACGGCTTTAATTTAAATAAAAAAATGGAATAGTTTTATGAAATTGAAGATAACTTTGCCGGTTACTTTTGCTTTCTTGGCATCTATCGG
>DKIT01000048.1 GCA_002454415.1 Sphingobacterium sp. UBA6711 | reverse complement strand
CTCTTCTTTTTCGCTCACCATAATCTCCCCCGGAAGAATGCCCCATACCAGGAACCATGATAAAATCATGATTCTTACGTGCTTTGATCAAGGCATCAACCAATTGAAAAGTAGATGAAGGATCCACATTATCATCAAGTTCCCCAACAATCAATAAAAGATTTCCTTCCAGTTTAGCGGCATTTTCAATATTAGAGCTAGCCGCATATTCAGGACCTACAGGCCAGCCCATCCATTGCTCGTTCCACCATATTTTATCCACNNNNGCAGCGCTCCCGTCGAGCTTTGACCGCCAGCCGACGTACCATAGATCCCTACCCTACCGATATCCATGTATTTGTATTGCTTTGAAGCAGCCTGCATCCAGGCTATCCGATCGGGGAAACCCGCATCTTTCAGATTTTTCCAACAGACATCATGGAAAGCCTTTGAACGATTTGAGGTCCCCATTCCATCGATCTGTACCACGATAAAGCCCAATTCTGCTAATTCATACATCCCGCTCGGGTTACTGTAAAATGATTTGGGTACGAAAGAACTATGCGGTCCCGCATAAATGTATTCGATGACAGGGTAACTTTTAGCTGGATCAAAATTCGTCGGCCGAATAATAATACCCCAGATATCCGTCGAGCCATCACGTCCCTTGGCTTTAAAGACTTCCGGAGCACGCCAGCCTACCGTTTCTAGTAGATTACTGTTTGTTTTCTCCAGCTCCATGATAAGACGACCATTGTTGTCGCGCAATATTGAAATTGGCGGCTGATCGACCCGGGAATAGGTATCCACAAACTGCGAATAGTCTTTATTGAAAAAAGCTTGATGATTTGCATTTTCTTCGGTCAGCAGTTTTAAGCCCTTTCCGTCTAAACCGATCGCATAATAGTGGACCAAATAGGGATCTTCTGCGGCATTCATTCCGCTGCCTTCAAAAATAACTGTTCGTTTGTCAGCGTCAACATGCACAACTTTCCGAACAACCCAGTTTCCTTTCGTTATCTGGTTCTTTACTTTCCCGGTAATTCCATCGTAAAGATACAGGTGGTTCCATCCATCACGCTCGGAGGTCCACACTATTTCCTTTCCATCGGCCAGATCCTCCCGATATTTCTTACCGCTATAATCAATAAAAGTTTTATTCTGTTCGTGAATCAGATAGCTCGAGGTACCGCTATTCGCATCCATTTGCATGACGCCATAGACCTGATGTCCCCGTTTATTATACTCGAAGGTAAATGCTCTGCTGTCATCGCGCCAGGAAAGATCCGAAAGGTAAAATTGATTCGGTATGAGCGCGGCATCAAACACTGACAAGCGGTCTTTTTCAAGATCATATAAGATGGGTAGTTTTTGTGCCAGCTCATCTCCGGGCTTCACGTAATCGCGTGTCTGAATTTTAGGCTGCAGCTGATCTTTAGGAGAAGATTCGATAAGCGTCAGCTGCCTGATCTCTATTTTTTGAGTTTTTACCGTAGCCAGCTTCCGGCTATCCGGTGCCCATTGAATATCGTTACTGTAATAATTTGCTGGATTGCCATCAAACGTAATTTGTCGCGCCTCATTTAAAANNATCCACCAATTTTATCTGATCATTTGAAATAACACGATTTTCGACTTTTCGTCCCAGTTTTTCATCCACTAACGAAAACACTTTCGTCAGATCAAACAGCTGTTCTTTTGTTTTTGTTTGGGGATTGACCAAAACATACTCTTTTCCCTGCAAGGTATTTCGATCGTACCAAAAGAGATCCCCCTTTTCATTCCAATAAAACTGGCCCGGTAGATTTTCAATTTTGTTGGTCAATTGTTTTTTTAAGTTTTGTGCACGTGTATAATCTGCCAAAGTTCCTTGACCAAACAGAAACTGTGCAGACAACAACAAAACTGCTGTACTAAGAAACTTCATGTTTTCTTTGTTTAGGATTGATTAAATAATAGATAGGGNNACACAGGTAATCATATCCAATAAGTCACCATATTTTCCGCTTAAGCACCATATTGACGCGGCAACACATTGTATCCAGAGTGCCCAGGCAGGTACCGCATGCGCATTGAGCTTACCCGCCCTTTTAAAAAACAAACCATCTTTGGCCATCGAATAATACACCCTCGCTCCTGCAAGAATAATCCCATTATTACAGCCAAAGGTGCTAATCATGATCATAATAGCGATAATAGTAATTCCAAAAGGGCCAAAAACCTCTTGCGCAACACTCATGGCTACCCGATCTTTTGGTGCGTTGACCATAGCTTCCAAAGGCAATATCCCGGTGTACATCAAATTAGTCAGAAGATAGATTACGGTAACCAGTAAAGTCCCTAATGCAAGGCTCAAACCGATATTACGCTGCGGATTCTTAATTTCGCCAGCTACTGCGGAAGATGAGTGCCAGGAATCGCTACTAAAGAGGGCACCAACCATAGCCGCAGAAAAAGCACCCATTGCTGAAAACCCATCATAAGATGTGTAGGTTCCATCCGTATTTAAACGGCGCATTGACCAAAGTGAAATATTGTCCCAGTTCCAAGCCCAAACTTCATGTTTCAACGCGAGGAAACCGAAGAGCAATAAGAGCAGCAAACTCCCAATCTTGATCAATGTGATGGATGTCTGTACGCGTTTTCCGCTATTCACACCCCTTGAATTAATATAGGTCAATACAATAATGACAGCAATTGCCAGCAGCTGCGCTGCCGATACCCGATAATCTGACCATTCAAGCAAATAAACATCTTCATCCATAAAAGGGAAGAGATAGGCTGTAAATTTTGCAAAAGCAACGCCGACAGCGGCGATTGTCGCTGTTTGTATTACAGCAAAAAATGTCCATCCAAATACAAAACTCAATACCGGACCATAAGCCTCCCGAAGGTAGATGTACTGCCCTCCTGCCTTTGGAAACATCGCACTCAATTCACCATAACTCAATGCTGCTGTTAAAGTCATAAATCCACAGATCAACCAAACGACCATCATCCAGCCCGCAGAACCCGTGTTACGTGCGATATCCGCAGATACGATAAAAATCCCGGACCCGATCATACTTCCTACCACAAGCATAGTGGCGTCCAGTAACCCGAGAGACTTTTGAAATGTTTGTTTCGACTCACTCATAAACATCTAGTTATTAAAATGATAAAACTTCCAGTTTGNNATTTCCATCGGTAGATAATTTTCTTTGATCACCCGGTCATGGAATTCCGCAAATGACATTTTCCCTTGATCGACCACCTCCTCTTTGATGCGCATCAATTGCAAGCCGCCTACGAGATAGGCCAACTGGTATAAGGGATCATAAGAACCTTCAAACGATCTCTTCACTTCACCGTGCGCATTAGCCGACTCAAATCCCACCCTGTTTACCAAATAATCGATGCATTGTTGGGGCGTCCACTCCCCTAAATGAAATTTGATACTAAAGGTTATTCGCGCACAGCGGTGCATGCGCCAAAATAACATCCCGATCCGCTCCTCTGGAGTTTTTGCAAATCCCTTGCTATACAGCAGCAATTCCCAGTACAATGTCCATCCTTCCGTCCAGAATGGCGTGTTAAATGCCTCTTCGCGGTAAGGCTTGTAACGCCTATTCATAAAATATTGCAGGTGATGACCTGGAATCAATTCATGTTGGACTGTACCACGGGAAAAATAAGGATTATTGCCACGCATACTCATCAATTTTGCCTGCTGATCCATGCTGTTTGTCGGATAGGATATACTAATTTCCCGTCCGCCTGTAAAAAAGGGATTGACCCGCTGCCGTTCAGGTGTCATCATGATCATGCCCCAAGTTTCGTCTGCCAGCTCAGGAATATCCATGAGTTTATTTTGTTCGATAAATTGCTGCGCATCATTATACAATCTCATAATCAGCTCTGGCTGTTCGCCAATGGGTACATAGGAGTTTTTAACCTTTTCCTGCGCTGCCCGCCAGTCATCGCCGAAGCCCATTTCACGGCTCGCTTTCAATAACTCTGCCTCACACCATTCAAACTCTTGATCAGCTAATTTTAAAAGGTCGGTAGCTGTATAACTGATCATTTCTGCTTTGAGCCTTCGGTTTATCTCTTTTTCGCCAATTGGCACACCTGCGATCTGGCTACCATCATCAAAAACTTTCCGGTCGCTTTTTGCGGATAATTTCTCCTTGTAATCCGACAGCTTGCTTTTCACCTGTTGAAATATGGAGGGTACCCACCAGGTAAATTCTGGGTCATATCCATTATAAAAATCGAAGGTACTGGTGATCCTTAAGTCCAACGAATTTACTAGGGCAACCAGAAAGTTCACATCTGCATCAGGAATATTGGACTTTTCCGGCAACGCGGCTATTGACCGATCGATTTCACCGGCAACCAGCGTCAGCTCTTTCGCGACATCCTCTCCGGCCAAACGCTTGCCCCTACGACGTTCCTTTTCAAGTGTAAATATTCGCTGTGCGAAAGGTAAATACAGGGATAAGCGGTTGTAATTTGACTCATCTTCTTTCAATGAAAGGAGATCACTTTTTAGTTTGCGCTTCAGCAAGATAAAATCTACCTGTCCAGCTATTTCGAGTTCTCCGTAAGGAAACTTGTCCAGCTTGTTCAAATATTCGTTATCCAAACGCTGAAGACGTGCCAACTGTTCGGGTGAAGCAGCAGCCCGCTGATTGCCCCAGCCTTTGGGCATAGGCCCATAAAAATAGTTGATCGCCTCAACATCATGCCCATATTGCACAATATAAGGTTCTATAGGGGTTGTATGGTGGTATAATTTCATCTTATGTGCTTGTGTGGAGACGGGGAATAGAAAGAGCAGCCCATAAAACAATGTTTTGGGAGCTTTAAAAGAAAAAGAACGATTCATAATTCGGGTGTTGGTTTATATCCTAATTTTATCAGTCGAAACGATCCGGCCTAAAACCAGCGATTTCAGACTCTATTTTCTGTCCTGCCAATAAATCCGCAACAACTTTCCCATAGGCAGGGCCCAAGCTCAAGCCCATCATGCCCCCCCCACCGGCAACCAGGACATTATCAAATTTTTTCAATCTTCCCAGATAAGGCAATCCATCAGGCGAGCAGGGTCTGTAACCATACCATATTTTTTCGCTTGGGTAATCGACCCTCAATTCTGGATAATATTTAGGAATAGATTCTACAATTCCGCGGACACGGTTTTCATAAATCCGGTCATTTGCAGGTCCCAATTCCATCGTTCCACTGAATCTGATCTGGCCATTCATGGGTGTTACAGCAACACGAGCCTCGAGTAACAATGCTGCATGATTCAATGTGTTCTCTTTCTCAGGCTGGTACATAAACGAATATCCTTTTCCAGGCATAAGCGGTGTATTTAAATGCAACTTTGAAGTAAGCTGCGGCAAATAAGCACCACCAGTCAAAACAAAAGCATCCGCCTGAAAACTTCCTTTATTGCTAATCGCCTCTTTCACCTTATTTCCGGTAGTTATAAATTTATGGACTTCAGTTTCTTCGAAAAAAACTACACCGGCTGCTTTCAAATAGTGAATCAATTGCCGCATTAACTTTGGTGGGTATAATTTTCCGTCACAACGATAAAGTATAGCACCTAAAACATCCAGTTTCAGATTAGGCTCCAGTTCTTGAACGGCATTCCCCTCCAGAATATCGACATCAAGTCANNGATGAGCCAATTCAATTTCTTCATGCTGCATTTCCTTGGATTTATACATCATCAGGATACCGTTCTGCTTCAGTTCAAAATCAAACCCCTCCTCCTGCGCCAATTCATCATATAATCTGCTGCTGTAGAGATTCAAATCACGTATTGCAGTCGCATGCTGTTCTACGTGTGAGCGATTAGCATGTTTTAAAAACTTCAGTCCCCAATTGATCATTCGTGGATTTAGCGAAGGCCGTACATAAAAAGGGCTTTTACTATTGAACATCCACTTTATCCCCTGCGCTACAATACCGGGGGCAGCCAAGGGCGTAAAATGACTGGGGACAATCATGCCCGCATTGCCATAAGAACAGTTATTGTCCAAGGTATTTTTTTCCAGGATTTTCACATCCCATCCGTCTCTCACCAGGTAATAGGCAGAAGCAAGTCCTGCAATTCCTGCTCCAACGACGACTACCGTACCTCTATTATTTTCTTTCACGTTGCTCTTCTCTTATTAATTTGTTAAATCACCTCAACTATATTAAATCACCTGAAAACCACCAAAATAAGGATCTTCATCATCCAAGAAAATGGTATTATAGCCTGTTATTCGCGCCCAGCCTTCGATGGACGGCACAATAGCAGGCTTACCATCTACGGTTGTTTCAGCCTCAATTTTACCGGTAAATTGTGAACCGATATAGCTTTCATGTATAAATTCGGTCCCTTTTTTAAGCTTCCTTTTTGCGTACCACTGCGCCATACGGGCTGAGGTACCGGTACCACATGGTGAACGATCCAAGGCATTGTCGCCAACCAGTACCGCATTACGTCCCGACGAATTGGGGAGTTTAGGATTCCCTGTCCATTGGATGTGGGTCAATCCATGTATATTGGCATCTTCGGGATGAACAAAAGAATATTTTTCGTTCAGCAGCTGACGGATTATTTTTCCATAGTGAATAAGCTGGCTCGCTGAATAGGAACTGATATCCTGAAAATTAGTCTGCGGGTCAATAATGCCGTAGAAGTTTCCGCCATAAGCAACATCGACGCTGATGTTGCCTAGATCAGGGCAATCAACCGTTAAGGCTTCAGCATATAAAAAAGACCTGACGTTGGTAAGCTTTACGCTTTTCACCTTAGGCCCCTCTTGAACATAGTCGATATGTACAAGTCCTGCCGGAGTTTCCAACCTTAATTTTCCGGGAATTTTAGGTTGAACGAGCCCCTCCTCAATGGCAATGGTCACGGTACCGATCGTTCCATGTCCACACATCGGCAGACAGCCACTGGTTTCAATGTAAAGGACACCAATATCATTTTGTGGATCAAAGGGCGGATAAAGCATACTGCCGCTCATCATGTCATGCCCTCTTGGCTCAAACATCAATCCCATACGGATCCAATCGTACTCACGTATAAAATGCAACCTGCGCTCCATCATGGAATTGCCCTGTAATAATGGGGCTCCTCCTGCCACCAATCGCACGGGACAACCACAGGTATGCGAATCAATACAAAAAAAAGTCTTCTTCATTTCTGGTCACTGGTTTATATGGTCACTGGTTTCTATTATGCTTTCGTCCATTGTTGATTGACCAAACGGTCAATTTGTAATGGGTTTCCGTCCTGCAGTTCTTTAGGTAAAAATTCATTTGGCCAATTTTGAAAACTAATGGGGCGAATAAAGCGCTTTACCGCATCGGGCCCTACAGAAGTGAAACGCGCATCTGTGGTTGCCGGATAAGGTCCGCCATGCTGCATAGCATACTGTACTTCAACCCCAGTTGGCATCCCCTGAAACAAAAGCCTTCCGCATTTGTCCTGTGCTATTGTAAAGAGCGCCGGGCATTCACGGATATCCTGCGCCGATGCCGCAAAAGTGATGGTAATCTGCCCTTCGAGCTGCTCCATTACGGTTTTCATTTCGTTGAGGTCGGCGCAAGATATAATTAGCCCAAAAGGCCCAAAAACTTCATCCAATAACTTAGGATTAGCTAAAACTCGGCTTGCGTCAGTTTCGGCAAGCAGGGCTTGCGCAAAATCTTGCGCCATATTATCCTGCCCTTCTTCCACTATACGGACACCATCGTATTGAACCATCTCTCCTTTTAACCGGTTATAGCCATCCAATATTCCTGCGTGCAGCATTTTGCCGGTCGTGGCAGCTTGAAGTTCTTTCTTCAGCGCCACTTTAAGACGATCCAGCTGTTCGCCGCCGACACTTACCAAAACACCCGGATTGGTGCAAAATTGACCAACACCTAAAAGTAGTGACGCAATATACTGCTTGGCAAAATTTTCCAGATGGCTAGCTAAGTAGTCCGGTAAAAGAAAAACTGGATTTACGCTTCCCATTTCGGCAAATACTGGAATAGGATCAGGTCTTGACTGGCCCAAATCAAATAAAGCTTTGCCACCACGGAATGAACCTGTAAATGCGACCGCTTTTACGAGGGTATGGCTGACCAACTGCTGTCCAGCAGCAAATGAATCCGACACCACATGATTAAAAACGCCAGTTGGAGCTCCCTGTTTTGAAATCGCCCGATCGATGGCGTCGGCCATTAATTGTGAGGTTTTCAGATGTGCGGGATGAGCCTTTACGATAACGGAACAGCCGGCACCGATGGCACTCGCTGTATCTCCGCCTGCGGTTGAAAAGGCGAAAGGAAAATTGCTCGCGCCAAAGACGACCACCGGACCAAGTCCTTTGTTGTACTTCCGTAAATCAAATTGGCCATTTGGATCCTGATCTATCCGTGCTTCACTGTATAAACCCGTTTGCACGGCATCGGCATATCGGCGCCATTGATTGACCGTTCTCGCTTTTTCGCCCTGCAGCCTTCCCAGCGGGAGAGCCGTTTCCAGATGAGCCGTTTCAACCAGGATGTCTCCCAATGCTTCAATTTCAGCGGCAATAGCATGCATCAATTGTGCTCTTTCAACTACATCAGTTTTTTGAAGAAACTGAAATCCAGCCTCCGCCTGTTTTACGACGTAATCAATCTCATTTTCGTTTCTATCCATTCCTTTTGTTTTTATTGTAAGTATCTATCTTCAAAAATCAATAAAAACCTTCCCTATATCTTCATTTCTTGCGGCTTTAAATATAAAAAGGTCCTTATTGCTTATTTTTATCCGGTCCTAAAAAGAAAATTTCCTGAACCTTCATCCAGAAAGTTCAGAAGCATTTCTATAACTGTGGTCTCGTTGCGATTGAATCTGCAATAATTTTTTTCACACGTTGTTCTTCCTCACCGATCAATGGCAATCTTGGTGCGCGTGTATAGGGTGTAGAAATTCCTTCGGCGGTCGCAGCCAATTTAATATATTGAACCAATTTGGGATGAATATCCAGTTCCAATAAAGGCATAAACCAACGGTAAATTTCTACAGCTTTGCTGTACTCGCCAGCTTTTACAAGATCGTACATGGCGACGGTTTCTCTTGGAAATGCGTCAACCAGTCCGGCCACTAAACCATCTGCCCCCAACATCAACGATTCTAAACCTAATGTATCTACTCCCGCTAAAATCTTCAAGCGATCACCAAAACGATTTTTCAACCGTGTGATATTGGTCAAATCGCGTGTAGACTCTTTCACCGCCTGGATATTTGGTTCCAGTAATAATTCTTCAAACATATCAAGGGAAACATAAGTGCTATAATCGACAGGATTATTGTAGATTAGAATGGGTAACTGGGTGCTTTGGGCAACTGACCGAAAATAAGCAACCGCTTCTCTATCATCGGCCCTATAACGCATTGGAGGTAATAACATCAAACCATCAGCTCCCAATTCCTCACTGGTTTGCGCTACTTTAATTGCATCTGCAGTTGTATTTTCTGCAATATTGAGCAAAACAGGTACACGTCCATTAACGACTTTCAAGGCATACTTCAATAGGTCATATTTCTCTTCCGTACTCAATACACTTGCCTCACCTAAAGATCCAGCGATAATCAGACCGTGAACGCCACCATCCAACTGCGCTTCAATGTTTTTACCAAACATATCAAAATCCAAATTCCCATTTTCGTCAAATGGTGATAACATTGCAGGATAAATTCCTTCCCACTTAAATTGTGCCATAGCTTAATAATTTAATATTTCTTTATCACAAATCTATTTGGAATAGCAGGGGTAATCTTCTCATGAATTAATCAACACTGACCTAATATTGACCTTTTCCATCTAAATAACTTTATTTGGATTATATCTCCATGTTCTTTTCTCTTTTAAATCATATAGTTTAGGATTATTTTAATAGCAACATCAGATTAATATTTACAGCAATTCCGTCTGTATATCAAAAAACCTAAATGTAATTTCAACATTTATTGCAATACATACAAAAGATATTTACGAAAAACCAATATTCCCATGAAATTCAAAATCGCTGAAAATCACACATGACAGTTTTAATCAACTCAAAAACAAGATATTTTATCATTGAGTGAATAAGGCTGGTGTCTGGTATGACCTACTCATTGGATAGCAGATACTAAACTGATCTTTTACACACTTTCAATTTTTTNNCCGTTTGAAAACCTTTTTTTATGTTCACAATTTTGTCTACAGTGACGTAATGATAAAATAGCGGGTTTAATACAACACCTAAGGATGAGGACACAATGATATCAATTTATTTGATACAGCGCACTGTGACCAATAATTGGCCAACATGTCGTTGAGCGTGCTCGGCAGCATGGAACAACAACCCCATTAAAGTTGTGGGAATGCGTTTCCTTCCTAAAAAACGTTCTTGTGTCAATGTTTTAGGATCAATTGAAGCTAGCTTACCGACGGAATGCTCAATTTGTTGCTGTAGGTTTTTAATTAATGATTCAATACTCAAGTCTTCATGGGGTATCCCCTCTTGATGGAGATATTCAAATTGCGCAGTTGTCAAAGCTTTATTTTCAGCGTAGGTAAACATGCGATCGATTACTCCTTTAATATGCTGTAAATGAAAACCTATACTAGCATTTCCGTATGGCTTAACCCAAAGATGTTCAGCAGATAGCTGTTGTGTATACTTTAAAATGTCTTCCTCAACTTGTAAAAGAGTATGAGCAATAGGTTGGAGGAGATTGGGAATTCCAGCAATTGGTCCTCGCATCCATACTTCTAATTTTTCCATATTTGTATCTTATTTTCTTTTACTCGTACTCGACAAGACGAAACTTCTGCCTGAATTTCTTCCATGGCAAAAGTCGGATATCAAAATTCCGCTATGCTTGAGAAAATGACGGAAATAAATCGAGCAATCTTTTAAATAATAAATTTATGTATATCATTCAATATTTAACACATTAATCGGTCGATTTATTTTGATGAAGTCAAAAATAGGCACTTCAAAGAACTGTTAAATAAAGTTCCAAATATTTTTAAAATAAATTTGCATAGTGTAAAAAATACACATAAATTTGTAGCATCATAATTTAGGTTTATAATNNTCCCCGTTTGAAAACCTTTTTTGTTTTAATGGGATCATGTCGGCAAGTGCAAATCATTTATCTAGGCCAAATAGACTGGAGGGTATAAAGTTCGGCGGTTTCCAATATGGCTTCACCGTTTCCCGATTTAATGGTATACCCAAAATTATTTCGATCAAAATTATAGTTTATAGGCATATAGATTTCGCCATGCTGCGCAAAAAGCTCTAGCCCCGTCCGATCTACAAATAACTTGAGTGACAATTTTTGATGTCGTAAAGGCACATGCGCGCGGACATTATCAACAACGAGCTCCTCTGTCAGCACATTATAATGGATTGCCAATCCGCGCACATTGATCTGAATATTCTTAGCATTTCGCGGCTCGATAACCAAATTCATTTCAGCGAGTTCAGCGCGAAAATCTTGAAACAGGTCTGGCATATTGGCTATGATTTTCGTTTTTCCGATACTACGTTTCTCTTTTCGCAACTTTTTCAACTCTGTCACCGGTTCCCTAAAAAGACGAATACCTTTTTCCGTTCTTTTTAATGTTAGTTCCATGGGTATGCTCATCGACTGATTGAAAGCTGAGGCATTTTGATTTGTATGTGTGCGCCACCATCCAATTTCAACACGGCGTCCACTCGGTTCATTGCTGAAAGTCTGTGCTGCATAATAATCCCGGCCATATTGGCTAAACTGAAGTTCTAATTCTGGACGAAAAGATTTACCATCAAATTCACCTATTGCATATTGACTATTGGCACCTGTCAAAACCCATTTTTTATTTTTCGGATTACCGTCGACCGCCAATTCAAATAGTTCTGGACATTCAAATAAATAGCGGTCATTTCCTTTTCCGCCTTCAATCTTACTCGCAAATGCCCATACTTTCATATCTTTTGATGTAAATATCTGCATCGTATGCTGTTCATTTTGCTCTTCCACATACAACACAAGCACCCAGTGCTTAGATGCTTCATGCCAAATTACCTTAGGATCCCTGTTCCCGATTATGATTTTATCCAAAATATGGCTTTGCAATTTCTCAAATTTCCGACCATCCAAACTATAAGCCAATCCCTGTTTCCAGGATTTTTCTGCAGCCGTATAAAATAAAATCATTGGTTTTTCCGATCCATCGCGACCCAAACCGGAACTGTTGGCGCTATCAATTACAGCCCCTCCACTAAACATTACACCCGACTCCTCAGGGTACAATGCTTCGCCCAGTTCTTTCCAATGCACCAAATCAGCTGACACAGCATGCCCCCAATGCATATTTCCCCAATTCGTACCATAAGGGTTATGCTGAAAGAAAAGGTGGTACTGACCATTAAAAAAAACCAGGCCATTTGGATCGTTCAGCCAACCACGTTTGGCCGAAAAATGAAATTGACCTCTCCCCGCTTCGGAATAGATATCAGCAGTGCTATCTGAATTACTTTGTATAATTGGATTAAGTACACCGATATTTTTGTGTGAATCTTTTGCAATCAATTTTAACTCTTGTCCTTTCCATTGCTCGATATCGAGATAGGCTATCCAATCATAACTACTATCGGCCAATTCTGCATCAAACCATCTAAGCCTATCGTTTTTCAACCACAACTCAACTTGACGCTTGGGCGCTCCATTTTTAATTGGGATTTTCAAATACTTATGGGTTGCCTGAAACAATTGAGACGAGGAGTTCTGACCATTGGCATTGAATACAAAGGCAACAACTCCAAAAATGAGTAGGAATACTTTACGCATGTCGTTAAGGTTTACGAATTGAATTTTTGAAAAATAAAGATATCTACCTTAGCGCATATTCTTTCTTTAAGACTGATCAAAATATAGCTAATTTGTCTCAATTTGAAGTAGTTCGCCCATGCTGAACGATTAACCGCTCTATTCCTTCCCAAAAAAACAATGACTTGCGATTTCTTTTGAGAAATAAATTGGGCAATGTAAAACATTGCCCAATTTATTTCTGCTCAAATACGGATCCGGCTACATCTTATAATATTGCTCCCATCCTCTTGCTGGCGGAGGTCCTGCTAACAATGCATTGGCAAATTTGTCATTGACAATTTCCTTTGTCTGTGGATTCAATACTAATTTGCTATTTAAGCGCTGTGCAATGACCCCGAGACAAAAGACCTGACTTAAAGGTCCGGCTATTTCAAAAGCAGATCGCGTCTTTTCTTCCCCTTTACACCCTTTAAGGAAGTTGGCAAAGTGATTTGAAGGTGATATGGACACTTCAGGAAGCCGAGACTGTATCTCTTTCGCTTTCGCTTCAGGAATAATCTGTAAAGTACTCCCATGAGAGCCACCTTTAAATATCAGATCTTTTCCGTAGATAATCTTTCCAGGATTTAATTTAGCCGGCTCCAGTTTTCCCGTGCTAGGCGCTGGAATATTTGGATCCAAACCTGATACACCATACCCTTCAGGTATAGGCGGTAGATTATTTAATCCATCATACCAGTTGATATCCACGGCTGGCATCTTCTTCCTTTTAGGGAAATGAAATTTCAAGGTAGACGACATTGGAAAAAAGAAGGAATTATGTCCATCGAGCTTCACGGCGCTCACTTCTGTAGGCAATCCTAAATCTAAAAACNNAAAAACTCATGAGCAGTATCCAATATATGTGCTCCCCAATCCCCCAAAGCCCCCATTCCAAAGTCATACCAGCAGCGCCATTGACCATTCACAAAGTCCTTATTATAAGAGTGACCTATGGTCTGCATTTGCCACAGATCCCAATCCAAAGTATCAGGGACTACTTCAGCAGCAGGAAACCCCTTCATGTTGACATCCCAGCCATGCCACCTGCGCGGCATATTCATATGGGCATCTATGCGGGTCACATCTTTAATAATACCAGCCTCTTTCCATGCCTTAAACTGAAAATAGTTTGCTTCTGAGTGACCTTGATTGCCCATTTGGGTAGCAAGCTTAGGATTTTTTTTAGCTTTGTTCGCCATTAATTCAACCTCAAGAAACGTTCTGGCCATCGGTTTTTCGACGTAGACATGCTTACCCAAATCCAACGCTAACATCGTGACTGCAAAATGGGAAAAATCAGGGGTTCCAACACTCACTGCATCGATCTGATTACCTATTTTATCAAACATCACCCTAAAATCTTTAAATCTAGGAGCATCTGGAAACATTCCCAAAATCTCTTGCGTATGTTTAGCTTCAAGATCGACATCACATAATGCAACAATATTACAAAGACCAGTTTTATAAAGTTCCTTGATGATTTCTCCCGCTCTATTCCCCAAATCTACACAGGCCAGGTTCACACGTTCATTTGGTTTGGCCAAGTTCACTTTCCCTAGTACGCTATTGGACAACATCACCGCCCCCGCAGCTATAACGGATTGCTTAACAAAGCTCCTACGTGATAAATAATGATTCATAAAGTCTTGACTTAATTAGGTGTGTTGATTTTTATACTGCGAAAAGAAACTTGGTCACCATGATCCTGCAAAAGGATAAAACCTTCTTTTGCTTCACCAAAGTTTTCCCAATCCTTATACTTACTGATTGCAACCAAATCTTTAAATTCCTTTGATCCCCGCTCATAACTCAACATCTTAATTCCATTTAAATAGTGTTCAACTTTATTATCTGCAGTAACGACCACCCGTCCTCTGTTCCATTCGCCGATCGGTCTACGTGCCCTCCCATCACGATTAGATGTCATGAGGTCATAAAGAGATGCCAATGTACGATTTCCATCACGTCCCAGTTTTGCATCTGGATGTAAAGCATCGTCCAAAACTTGGTATTCTAAGCCGATAGCCGATCCCTTTGATTTTTCTTTTAAGGTCACGAAATATTTCACGCCACTATTGGCTCCCGGACTAAGTTTAACTTCAAAGGAGAGATCAAACACCGCATATTTATCTTTTGTGACGATATCACCGCCATTAGTTGATTCGCCCCCGTCTGATTTTAGCACGGTCATTTGGCCATCCTTAACTTCCCAACCACGGTCGGGGAACTTATCGCTATGTATGCTGCGCCAGCCTTTATTGCTTTTACCGTCAAATAAGAGTTTAATACCTTTTTTCTTTTCGGCATCGACTACTTCATTCGGTTTCAAGTTAACAATATAAACGTCTTTTGGAAAGCCTTTCGACTTAAGCTCCGTCGTCTTGATTTTAATATTCTTGAAATACACCTTCTTCCCGTCCAATTCAGATGGAATACTATGTACCTGCAAGCCTATAAAACCCGTTTTATCAATGGTATCAACAACATAAGATACCGGTACATCATTAATCCAGGTCCTCAATTCATCGCCAATTGCTTCAATTCTGATGTGGTTAAATTCTTCTGCTTTATATGCTTTTTTTGCCTTCTCATTTAAATCCAGCGGATAAATCCATCCGCGGCGCGCCTCGTCATAAATCCCACCTGTCCAGGAACGTGCAGAAGGATCTATTTCAACCTGTCTTCCATACACTCTTCCGCGCCCATCGTTAGCTTTATGATCGAGATGGCTTCTTGTTTGAATACCCGAATTTGTCTGATTACCTTCAAGCTTAACATCCAATTCCAATATAAAATCACCATATTCTTTTTCCGTGATCAAGAATGAATTTGGAGTACCTTTAGTCATTCGACCTACAATGGCATCCCCCTCGATAGCGTAAGGGGCTTTACCGCCTACAGATTTCCAGCCATTAAGTGTTTTTCCATCAAAAAGGTTTGTCCAGCCTTTTTCGCTACTCATATCTACCTGTGCATGTGACAATACAACATTGCCTACCATCGCTGCCATCAAGACAGATTTAAATAATGTATTTCTTTTCATTGCAAATTTACATCTTGAGCCTATTGGCCCGGGTTTATTTATTCATCATTGGTTTTTCACTCAATAATATGCTGTTCGCTCGCGTCAAAAAATTAACAATGTCTGCTATTTTTCAATTTCAAGCTAAGCATATTTTATTTACTCATTGGTTATTCATTATTTGCCTTAGCATAACAATATATTAATTAATATAAGTGAAATGAACCAAATGATTTGATTTATTTACGAAAACGTTTGAAAACAGCGCTTATTTATCCTCCACGAGCAATGGTGTCTTATTTTTTTCCGTCCCAGGATAACCGACATTTTGGTTAATAACTCCTTTAATATTTGTATTAATAGCATTCGCTGGTACTGGCCATAATATATGATGTACACTGATTCGATTGAGATCGTAGACACGGCCACCAAAAATTTCACAAGGCTTTCTCTTTTTGGCATAAAAAAAAGCAACCCTTACGAGTTCTATATGCCTATTCTCTTCATAATACAACTCACGGGTACGCTCATCGAATATTTCGCCTATATTGACATCTCCATCTGTTAAAGGTGCTGCACCAGCGCACTGCCTGACCTCGTTGATAGCCAAAGTGGCCAGTCCAAGATCATTTTTCCAGTAATTACTTTCCGCCAGCAAGAGATAAACTTCGGCAGATCGATAAATATACCAGGGAGTTTCACCCCCGTCCCAAGTTGATTGTAGGGGATCCGACACAAATACTTTTATAATGTGGCCAGGAAAACCATAGACGGATGGAATCCTCAACACTCATTCCCACAGGTTTAACTAGGTTTTTCCCATACCATGGATTGCCATCATTTTTTTAGATTAGGCTCGTTATATTTCAAATCCTCCATCCGTTTCCAACTATCCCTATTAAAGATCCCGCGCAAATCATTGTTTTCTTTACTTTCCCTCCAAATCTGATTTGTAAAATACCAGGTTGGTCGCACACGGGCAATACCTCGTCCATAATTTTTATTCAAGTCCAGCGAAAGATCCATCTCCGCCGAAGCTAGGATTAAACTTGTACCTGTTTTTCCATCAGGTGTTTTTATCCCGCCATTATTCCAAAATGGTACAGCATTGCGCCATGCCGAATCACCTCCTTTGAGGAATTGGCCGACCGGTGTATCGTGGAGGAGGTCTGGCTGTATGGGTTGAAATATTTTAGAAAACGGAATAAAAACAAGCAGTAAAAAATTTGGAGAATACGAATATTTTATACAACTTTAAAGCACAAACACCTGCTCTGAACAGGCTACAAATTAACAAAGGAAATTTTTTATTTTAAAACGACGATTTTATCTTAGAACAGCTCAAAAGATAGAATTCTAAATTAGTTTTTTTGCAGAAAAACTGGACTTAATGTACAAAAAGTAGCATTTAAAATATGACAACCACCCCCATTAAGGTATATACAGTAGTTTCAAAAGAAGTAAAAGAAGATCCAGATTTGTTCACCAATCTGGAAGGTGTCTTCTCAACATACGAAAAAGCACAAGAGTATATTGATCACTTCACNNCGAGGCTAAATATGGTTATAGATCTATTGTTTCTACCTATTTAGATCCTTTTCAAGATGAAATTCAGAATCGTGATTTTTATTATAGTATTTCATCGCAGCTGATAGAACGACAACTAGAAGTTGAGATATGTAAAACCTCTTTTGCTGTTGTTCTCTCAGAAGTGGAACAGCTACAAATAGATCCTGAGACATCGGAAAAACCTTTAGAATTTACGCTGCATTGTTTCGCAGCTTCCGAGGAAAAAGCTATTGAAAAATTCAATAAATTAGTTGAAAACTATGCTAAAGAACAAAATATCCAACTACAGATTCGCCCCTATCGCATTGCTGATTCGGATCAATGTTACTAATCTTTANNGTCATCTCAGAGGTTTATTTTTTTTTCCGGATTTCACTAAATATTCGGATGTGAATCCCAATCAGGAAGCAATTAAATATTACAGAACCCGTTGTACAAATCCGGGATATTTACGAAGCATATCATGGTAAAACTCTTCTTTAGATAGCGGGAACAGATTTCAAACAAGTTGAATCGCCAGAGACGGACTAAAATTATATTGATGTATACGAATAATCATTGAACAGCTGCGAATAATAAATTTGAATCGATTCAACCCGTTTTACTGCTTATATTTACTAAAACAAGTCTGAAATAATTGCTAAGCAGAAAGGTGTGTTTCGCAGAAAATGATATGCTTCTAGTTTTTGGCAGATTTACGCTCTTAAATAAGAAACATTAATGATCAAAATTGATTTTAACAAAGGAAATATTATCATAAGCATGGCACTTTGTTTTCTTGCCGCCGTCATTGGGCTTTACGCTTTGTTGTATAAAGATCTTATTTTTAAACTGGCCTCGACTGTATGGGTACTCGTTGCAACAAGAGTATTTTATCTCAGAATACAACAGCTAAACCGCTGCCGAAAAGGCATAGCAGCCCTTACGATAGATCATGATACACTTCTAAACAACAGCGTATTAGAACCACAGCCGATCCCGTGGACCGACATCGATTGCTTTGTTACTGGTTTATATCGTACCACTTCTATTTTTATAAAATTAAAAGACTCTTCATTGCTAAGAAAGGAAAAGACAAACCGTCTCCTACATCTCTTAAGCTTTATCGACCATAATCTTTCCACAAAGCCAACTCGTCTATGGATCGACATGGATGTGATCAATATCAGGGAACAGGAGCTTATACCACTATTAAATCAAAAATTGCAACGATAAATAGGAATCGCGCATGGCCTAAACAAAAAATGGTCCTACAAAAAAAATCAGCCCATGATTAAAGATCAATGGGCTGATTCGCATTTGCTGTATCTAACACGGTTATATCAGAAAACATCCTTTATATGATAACGTAAAATTTGGAGATTTCGTATTTATTCATTTCATTCCTAAAATCAACCCGAAAAACCAGAGACCCTTCCCTTAAACAACATCTATGCTNNCAATGAGGGACCTCCAAATTATGGAGCATTTTATCCAAGACAGCATCCGGTAACGGACATTCCCGATTTCTATTTTGTGTCCGCCACAACTTATAGGGCTTTTCAACATAGAGCAATTTAACATAGGCCTGATAGCTGATGAAAAGATCGATCAGTTGCTGACGCATCGGGGAAGTTATATTGGTTGCATTCCAGATAAAATCCTGCCCGCAGCGCAAATATTTTTTTGCCTGTTCTTTTGCTTCCTGTATAACCCATCCGTTTCTCCTTTTATCAGTAGGATCAATGCCATATTTGCGCCTGATATCATCCAGGCTTATAACGGGCACATCTATATTCATTTTTAGAATCTGATAATCTTTACCCATTCCTGGCAGACCTGAAAGAATCGTAACCGTAGATTTAAATGCGTCAAAAGGCACATAGTCAACGTAGCTATCTTTTCTATTAAAATAGGTAAATCGAGCATTTTCTGACGAAAAGGAAGGGGCAGCCTGCCAGCAGCCAATCTCTTTGGTATACAGTTCAAACATATCCAACGCGTAGAGTAGTCCATCCAGATCGCGGCAATACCGACCTCTGGCATCTGCTTCAGCCAACAGCTTAAGCTGACTCATATTGACAGAGAGCGAAGCCTCCAAGGCGCTCTTCCTAGGATCAGCTTTTTCCATAAGCCATAATGGCAAGCCATGGTAGCGTACCAAAGAAACGATTTCCTCCCTTAGGGCGAAAGGAGTCTCCACATCACGAAATAAAATCTCGCGCGTGGTCCGCGCCCCCTTTTTGGCATGATTTGGCGAACTGATACGACCATCTGTACCGACAATTGTGGTTGACCTCTTTTCTACATCATGCAACAATGCCGAAGCCCAGATCAACTCTTGCTTTTGACGATCCAGCTTCTGGTATTCGGGAAGCTGTTCAAGCTGGCGGATTACCATCTGTGTATGAATCGCCACATTCCCTTCAGCATGGTGCACAGCATCTTGCTGCACCTGTCCCATATCCCGGACCCAAGAAAATTGCTTCTCTAAAGCCAACCAATCCTTATCTACCGATATTGTCCATTCCATTATATCTTCCTCCCTTCCCAAATCAGTTTTGTGCGTCGCCAGGATTTTGACCAATGTTCGTCGGTCTGCACGTGACCCTTTCTAACATATTTAAAAACATTGTGCTGAAATTTGCCGACAGCATATGCATCGGTATTCCTGCACACAAGTCCTTCCACTGTACACGTTTCACCAGTCTTCGGATCAACTGAACCAAACACTGAGGGCTTCTCAGCAAAATTTTCAACAGAGAACCGAAGTTGCGGCTCTGTCAAATCCTTTACCGTTTCAAGTTTTAAAACAGGTACCATGGGCAAATCAAATAAACTAGCGTAAAAAGTAACCTCTTCCCACGAAAGCCATTGATCATTAATTCGAGCAGCGAAAACATAATAGTAGTGCTCAAGTTTCAGATATTCGATTGAATGCACAGCATATAGGTTTTCACCAAAAAACTCCAAATCATCCAGATCATTTTTTAATCTGGCCCAATGCTCCCGTAGCTGAGCTGTCCATGGCGAGGTGGTCGGTGCCGCATGAGACCGGGCAAAAACACCCCGTCGTGAAAGGCAATTATTTTCACCGTCCAATTTTTCTGTATATAACAGTTGATGGAAGGATTGTATATCCTTCCAATAATGCTGATTAAAACGATCGTCGCTGCTTGTTCCCGGAGAAAAAGGGAAATGGTAGGTCCGACCATATTTTGTTGAATCCATTTTTTAAAATTTAAGTCCATACTAAAAATTTGAAGACATAGGAATAGGATAATCAAATTGGATAATTCCCATTGATTACTTTTCCTCCTAAATATCGACAATGCATTACATGGCTTTACGTTTTAAAAATTGACAACATGATTGATCTATAACAGCAAAATTATAAAATTTATCTTAGNNATAATCACAGACATTTTTCAATTTTCTTCATATAATGAAGACAAATATGATGGTTGAAATCCATATTGTATCATGGCGTAAGAGACCGAAGAGATAGCTGCTATTTTTAATTGTAAAAAAAATTTACGATATTTAAAACAACATCTTTATTCTTCAATTATTTTTTTGTAAATCCACATACAAATTGATCATATGAATAGTTTAAAGATCACTGCCATGCATTTCCGTAATAAAAAGCATCCAAGAGATCGTCTTAGTTACACAATTTTAACCAAAGAACGCCTCTTTGAAGATCTAAAATCATTTAAACAAAAGGTCTATCAGGATTGCTTTGAAAATTTTTATTTTCTTATTATCGAAGGCCACCTCGAAACTGATTGAAAATAATATTTAATCTGATGAAAAATTTCCCACAAATCGAAACAGAACGACTTATTCTCAATGCAATTACCAGTTCAGATATTCCACAGATTGTTGAATATCTCCAGGATAAAGTATATTCGGACTTTACATCAAATATCCCGTACCCATACCGGAAAGAAGATGCGGAATACTGGCTCCAACTAGCAGAAGAAGCATTTGTCAAGCGTCAGGGATTTACTTTTGCTATCCGAAATAAAGATAAAAAACTGATTGGGGCTATCGGGCTGCACGATGAAGGCTCGGACAAAGCCGAGATAGGATACTGGATAGCTATTCCATACTGGAATCAGGGGTATGTTACTGAGGCCGCAAAAGCAATTGTCTATTTTGGATTTAGAGAGTTAAAATTCAATAAAATTTTTGCAACTTATTTTCCACATAATCCGGCATCGGGAAAGGTTCTAGAAAAAATTGGCTTGAAAAAAGAAGCTATTTTAATACAACATCTAAAGAAAGGTGGCCAATATTATGATATCCCTTTGTTTTCCATTTTCAGGAATGAATATATTTAATATTTCTATGCTTCACCTTTATTCTAATCGATGGAATTTTCCAGGAAGATGCTATCATACGCTGTTTCAAAAAAAGAAAGCTATTTTCCGTAAGAAAATTCACTAAATTTAAGCAACGAATTTCCCGCTAATTGAGCCTTCAAAATCCATTGTTATTTTAGGGTTTGTAATTGATTATATCAATGCACTAAATCTAATAAAAAAGCTTATATGGGCATTTTGTAGGGGCCCGGTAGCATACTTCATCGGTCTTTTTTTTGCTTATTATTAACCTTTTCTTTACCGTTTGACTAGCATTTTATCACCTCTCTAGCAAAGGAATAGCAAAGAAACAGCAAAGGAATAGCAAAGAAAGAGCAAAGAAAAAGCAGAGAAACGGCAAAGAAATAGCAAAGAAATAGCGAACGAGTACGCCAGCAATCCCAAAGAAAGACCAAGCAATCCAGAAACACAAGGAAAAATTTACCGTCCCCCAGGGCAATTCGACCGAATGCTGTCGGCGAGGATTCGCCCAAATTATATACCGGATTGGCAATTTTAGAATCTATCTTTTATGCTATTAATTCTGGTGATGCCGGCTCTTCGTAAAAGGATTCGTTCCA
>DKIT01000219.1 GCA_002454415.1 Sphingobacterium sp. UBA6711 | reverse complement strand
AAATTCATCAAGATGATTATACAACCAAGAACTAGAGGTTTTATTTGTTTAACCTCGCATCCACAAGGGGCTGCGCAAAACATTAAAAATCAAATTGAATACGTGAAATCAAAGGGTGAGATCGCGAATGGTCCAAAGAAAGTGTTGGTAATCGGTGCGTCTACAGGATTTGGTATTGCATCTCGGATTTCTGCAGCATTTGGTTCTGGAGCTGCTACAATCGGTGTATTTTTTGAAAAACCTGCAGCAGAAGGTAAGCCAGGGACTGCTGGATGGTATAATTCAGCGGCTTTTGAGCAAGCGGCTCATGAGGCGGGATTGTATGCCAAAAGTATCAATGGTGATGCTTTTTCGGATGAAGTGAAAAAACAAACCATCGATCTTATTAAAAAGGATTTGGGTCAAGTAGATTTGGTGGTCTACAGCTTGGCAGCGANNTACCCACCCGAAAACTGGAGTTGCACATGCCTCTGTTTTGAAACCTATACAAGAGCCATTTACAAATAAAACAGTTGATTTCCATACAGGTGTTGTCTCTGACATTACTATTCAACCTGTAGAGAATGATGAAGACATTGCCAATACTGTAGCAGTGATGGGAGGGGAAGACTGGAAATTTTGGATCGAAGAGTTAAAAGCGGCTGGTGTATTAGCAGAAGGCGCAAAGACTGTTGCGTATTCTTATATTGGTCCAGCATTGACTTATCCAATTTATCGTAACGGAACAATTGGTCGCGCCAAAGATGATTTGGAGGGAACTGTACCAGCAATTAATGCAATATTGAGGGATCTTGATGGTGTTGCGTACGTATCTGTAAATAAAGCTTTGGTAACTCAATCGAGCTCAGCTATCCCTGTAGTACCATTATACATTTCATTACTGTATAAAGTGATGAAGGAGAAGGGAATCCACGAAGGTACAATTGAGCAAATGCAACGTTTATTTGCTGAGCGTCTTTATACGACAGATGGCAATGTTTTACTTGATGATAAAGGCCGTATCCGCGTAGATGATTTAGAAATGCGTGAAGATGTGCAAGCGGAAGTCGAAGCACTTTGGGAAAAAGCAAACACTGAGAACTTGTCAGAAATTTCTGATATCGAAGGTTACAGGAATGAGTTTTTTAATCTATTCGGTTTCAATTTTGACGGCATTGATTACAACGCTGACACAAATGAAGTTGTCGCTGTACCAAGTATCGAGGGATAAATTTATTTAAGACAAAAAAAGAGCGATGAATTCAAAATGGTTCGTCGCTCTTTTTTNNCTACTAAGCTAATCGTTCTCTTCTGTTGTAAAGGAGATTTCCAACGACGGCGAAGCCAATTGAAACAATAATCGTACTGAAGGGATAAATGGCAGTCATCCCCATATTGTTTGCAACGAAGCCGATTAGGGGCCCGGTAATACCTAAGGAAATATCAATAAACAAGCCGTAGGCGGCTAGAGCGGATCCTTGTTGACTTTGGTCTACTCTTTTAATCGCTTCAACCCCCAGGGCAGGAAATACCAAAGAAAAGCCAAAACCCGTCAATGCGGCTCCCACAAGTGTCCAAGTTGGGTCCATCGCTACGGCAATAACCAAAAGACCCAGTGCCTCAACGAAAAGACTTGCTAATGCCACTTTTAAACCACCATATTGATCAATTACCTTATTAAATATAAGTCGCGTTAGAATAAAAAAGATGCCAAACACCGTTAAACAGGCGGCACCGTTCTGCCAATTAAAATGTTCATAATAGAGTGTCATGAACGTGGATATGCTACCAAATCCGAGACCACCTAAAGCAAGACATACACCAAAGGGGGAAACTATAAGCAAAACCCTTTTGAAACTGATCGCTTCAGTTCTTTTTTTGACAATTTGATAAGGTTTTTTCGATCGTGTATAGAGGAAGCCTATTATTCCTACAAGAAGAGTTAAGATACCCAAAGATTCGTAATGAATGTGATTTACCATCAATACGCCAAGCGGCGCCCCTAGAGCAAGCGCTCCATAACTTGCAATTCCATTGAAGGAAATTGCTTTGGCTGCATGTTCATCCCCAAGCTCTAGTAAGGCCCAGTTAATTGGGCTTGCACCGACCAACCCTTCAGCTATTCCAGTAAATAGGCGTGTAATTAAGAGTAAAGCTAGACTTAAAAGCGGTTGGGATTTAAATAGGAAAACAAATAAAAGCAGTACACCCGAAAAGCAAAAAAATATCATGCTGCGTAGTACAGATACTTTTGGACCTTTCGTATCCACAATTTTTCCCGCATAACCCCGTAGTAAAAATGTAGCAAGGTACTGCACACTAATTACCAATCCGGCAATTATTGTATTAAACCCTAAAATTTGATGAATAAAAATTGGTAAGGTCGCAAGTGATAGGCCAATTGTGAAATAACCGAGGAAAGTTAAAGAAACATAGCCTAAAATCTTTTGATTGACCTTCCGAAGAGAAACTGTCATTATAAAAAATTTTAGGCAAAATTACAGCTTTAAGCTTATTTATTGAAATAAATTAGTAAACTACTGTCTCTTTAATCTCACAATTCTTCTCGAGCCATTCCTGATCGAATTGTTTAGGGGAAACTCGCTTACCCTGGTAGATATAGTAAATTTTTTCAGACTCTCCTTTTACTGGCGGACCTGGTATTTTGTTGATAATTTTCTCTTCGGGACAATCTTGGATCAAGGTCTGATGAGCGGCTTGATGAGTCTTGCAGGACGTAAATGCAGTTACAACGATGATGAGATACAAAAGTTTGTTCATGAGTTTAGTTTTAATATATTTTTTAACGTATTGTTTACAAAAAATGCGACATGATTTGGCAGAATAAACACAACTATTTATTGCTTCGTTTGTTGTATATATAAATATTCAAAAAAGGCACTATTGAGCCAATCATAAAATATCAAAACAAAGAATAATCATGAGAAGAAAAGCAACAGCCCTGTGGAATGGGAATTTAAAAGAAGGTAAAGGAAATTTGTCTACGGACAGCACAGTATTGGACCACACGCAATATTCATTTTCAACACGATTTGAAGATGGTGTTGGTACCAACCCTGAGGAGTTATTGGCCGCTGCACATGCGGGATGATTTACGATGCAATTGAGTGCTTTTATAACAGAGGCTGCTTTTGTACCCGACGAACTCCAAACTGTGGCAACCATCGTATTTGAAAATGGGGCGATCGTACGCTCCGAGTTGGAACTGACCGCTAAAGTGCCATCAATAGAGGAGTCAGAATTCCAAGCTCTGGCAGAAAAAGCAAAAGAGAACTGTCCTGTTAGCAAAGCATTCAGCTTTGAGAAAACATTAAAAGCAACGTTGGTATAACGACTTTTTTTAAAAAAGGTATATTAGCAATGCAGTAGTTTTGTAAGAAGTCTTACAAAATCACTGCATTTTTTCGTTTAAAAAAGAAAAAGCTGTTACTTTGGCTCTGGTCAAACTACGATCCTTTGAGAGAATAAATTTCAGCAAGCCATTGGCTATGCAACTTTCGGATCGAATCATAATAAAAAAAAGTAGTATAAGGTTGGTACAAAAGAAGAAAAATAAGCTAAGCGCTGCGGCGTTATGGGAGAAGAATAGGGAAGAGGGTGTCATTTTTTTTAAGGAAAATGCGACAAAGGCGGGAATTATTGTCTGCCAGTCGGGCTTACAATATAAAATATTAACCGAAGGTCCGGGTAAAATCCCAACTAAAACCTCTAAGGTAATCTGTCATTATAGGGGGGAGCTTTTAGACGGAACAGTATTTGATAGTTCTTACAAACGTAAACGTCCCGAAACATTTTATATCAATGAACTTATTGTCGGATGGCAGCAAGCAATGTGTATGATGACAGTTGGCTCCATATGGCAGGTTTATCTCCCTCCAAATTTGGCTTATGGTAGGGAAGAGCTATTGCCAAGGAAAGGTGGGGAATGCACATTAGTATTCCAGATCGAATTAATTGCGATCCTATGAGGTAGCTATACTGTTACCCAATACGATCTAAAGTAAACAAAAAAATCCCCGGAGCCCCGGGGATTTTCTATGCTAAGAAAGAATGATCTTAGTTATTCTATCTCTTTGATCTTAGCGTTAATTTCAGATGTTTTTGCTTCATCCTGCATAAAGACATAGTAATTCTTGAGATTTGTCAATGCATCTACGTTTTTTGGCTGTAAAGAAACGGCTTTTTCCAAATAGGGTAATACCGGTTTTAATTCAGCTTTGATTTTATTCAATTCAGCGTCATATTGCGCTTGCGTAAGCTTTCTATTATTGTTGACTGCATTTAGTTTTTCACGTGTTTTATTCATTAACGTGATTGCTAAATTTGTATNNATTAGGATCGATTTCCAAGGCTTTTTTGTATGCTGCTATAGCAGCCTCTTCATTTTTAGCAGAAGATTGTGCAATTCCTAAATAATAATTTAAGCTTTTATTCGAAGGATCTTTAGCCAATTGAGAAGTAATGGCGTCTATAGTTTCTTTTTCATGACCAGTAATCAAATTTAGTTCGATATTCTGAGTCATTGCTGCATTATCGTCTGGGTATGCTTCCGCAGCCTTTTTTGCATATTCAAGAGCTGAGGTTGTATCTTGTATCGATAAATACAATTTAGGTAAATCTACCAAGATTGTTTTATGCGAAGAGAAATCTTTTCTAGGAATTAGCTCTTTATAACGCTCGATTGCATTTTTGTAATCTTTATTAGACAAAGCAGCAACACCGCTATAATAAGTCACTAAAGTATCTCCTGGTAAGTAAGTCAATGCTTTGGTGAATGAGCTATAAGAATCAGCATATTTTTGCGCCTGATATTCTTCAGCACCAATATTGAAATTATATTGTCCTAGAATTTGTTCGGCCACTGTAATATTCGCCTTATTTGCTCCATCAGAATCTAATTGCTTTGCTTTGGCAATACCATCTTCTGCTAGTTTTGCTAATTCAGCAGACTTGTCTATCGTTGATAAATTTGCATTTACCAAGGCATATACTGTCCATGCTTCTGCATTATCCTTTGTTTTATCATTGATCACGGCGGCATCAATGGCTTCTTTTGCAGTTTTTAAATTAGGAATACCTAATTGAACCGTACCAGCTTCTTTCAATTCCTGAAATTTAGCAAGGCCAGTTTTTGCCTTTTTAATATTACCGGTCTGCGCAAAAGAAACTGAGGTAGATACAGTACCTATTGCGGCTAATAATAATAGAGATTTTAAATTCATATCTATTTGACTGTTAATTGATTCAATAATAAATTTACGCGATCTAATTGCGAGGCGTCATCAATAAGTGTGTAATATTTTGCCAGTGCTTTAAGTGCGTTGACATCATACGGCTTTATCTCATTTGCCTTCAATAAATACTCGATCGTCAAATCTTGTATGTCTTGATTTGAAGGATCTTTTAATAGTGTTTCAAGATTTATTAGCCCTAAAGCCAAGTTTGACTCATAGTTGTTGGGATCTAATCTCAGTACATTGTTATAATACTCTTTCGCACGTTTTATATCGTTGGCATTTTCATAAGAATATCCAGCGATATAATTTAATTCAACGTTTTCAGGCTCTAAGCGTATTGCATCGGCAATTACATTCAGTATCGCATCATAAGATCCATTGGATGAATAAACGTCGATCAGTCTAAAAAGTATTTGTTTATTCTCCGGGAATATAGTATGCCCTTTTTCTAGAACGTTTAAAATATCCTGTTTAGTACCTCCAAGACTATAAATATGTGCTAATTCCAAAAAGTAATTGGGTTTAGGATTTTCACTTTTAATAAGCTCGTCATAATATTTGATCGAGTTCATATAGTCTTTATTTTTACCAGAAAGTACGGCTAGATTGTATTTGAGATCACTGTTTTTAAAGCCCAGTGAATCAATACGCAAATAAGCCTTGTAGGCTTTATCGAACTTTCCGTCTTTTAACGCAAGTGCGCCTTGATAGGAGATAGCCCCGGCAAGGTTTTGACGGATATAATCCATTTCGGCTGGAAAGTTTCGGCGTGCTTTCTTTTGATCCAAGAGTTTAAGGGACTTAATGGACACATCGACTGGATCCATTTTATATTGCTGCTTTCTTGTTGAATCTGCTACCGCTAAGGAGCTGTACACCAATGCTCTTAAGAGATTGTTATTAACAGATGAAGAGTCTTTCTTAGACTGAAAGGCAGCATCTGCAAATTTTCTTGCATTTTCAAGATTTTTAAAGTCTTTAGTTTTGGTATATAAAGCGAAACTGTTGCTGCCCTCCTTCAAATTTGACTGGGCAACAACAGTTAGACTACTTGCAGATATGAACAATGATATCAGTAAGTTTTTCATTAGAATATTTTACTTTTTGTCTGATATGTATCTGTCATGCGCATATTTATTTTATTCCGTACCATAATTATGCGCATGAAGATTATTTCTCTGTTTATTCTTCGTTTGAATCTGTATTTTCCTCAGAAGTCGAATCGTCATTTTCTGCTGGCGTTTCAAGGCCTTCAGTTTCCTCCTCAGTTTCTTCTTCACGATCTACTTTGGTGATGGAAGCAATCTCATCGTTGTCTTTTAAGTTAATGAGCCTTACACCTTGTGTGGCGCGTCCCATCACTCTTAATTGTTCGACTGCAATACGGATAACAATACCAGATTTATTGATAATCATCAAATCTTCATTATCTGTAACGCCTTTTATTGCGACCAATTCACCTGTTTTATCGGTTACGTTAATTGTCTTTACACCTTTACCGCCACGATTAGTAACACGGTAATCTTCGATGTCCGTACGTTTTCCGTATCCTTTCTCTGAAACGACCAATACAGTTGTCTCCGAATCATCAACACTAATCATGCCAATCACTTCGTCGCTTTCTGCCGACAATGTGATGCCACGCACTCCAGTTGCTGTCCTTCCCATTGGGCGCACGGTAGACTCATTGAAACGGATAGCTCTACCGGAACGGAGTGCCATGACAATTTCACTGCTTCCAGTGGTTAAACATGCTTCAATCAATTGGTCTCCTTCATTGATATTGATTGCATTAATACCATTTGCTCTTGGACGAGAATAGGCTTCTAACGAAGTTTTCTTAATGGTACCTTTCTTGGTACACATAATAATGAAGTTGTTTTCCAAGTACTCTTGG
This sequence comes from Sphingobacterium sp. UBA6711, assembly GCA_002454415.1. Lineage (GTDB taxonomy): Bacteria > Bacteroidota > Bacteroidia > Sphingobacteriales > Sphingobacteriaceae > Sphingobacterium. The sequence goes on along the minus strand of DKIT01000219.1, from coordinate 7,546 downwards.
TCTTTCAGGTTCTTCACTAAGATAAACGCCTTTATTTTTTCCTCTTTTGGAACATTAATAATATTTTGAAGTGCGCGACCGCGAGAGGTACGGCTTCCTTCAGGTATTTCAAATGCCCTTAACCAGAAACAACGCCCAGCTTCCGTAAATAGGAGCATGTAGTTATGCGCAGATGCCGTAATGATATGCTCAGTGAAATCCTCCTCGCGCGTGTTTGTGCCAATTGATCCGCGACCACCACGCCCTTGTCGTTTGTATTCAGACAGTGGAGTACGTTTTACGTAGCTATTATGGGAGATCGTGATCACGATTTCCTCGTCGTCAATAAAATCCTCCATGCGCATATCTTCCGCAGAATGTACAATTTGCGATCTGCGCTCGTCACCGTATTTTTCCTTGATCTCAATCAACTCATCTTTGATGATCTTCATACGAAGTTCTTCGTCTTCTAGGACAGATTTCAAATAGTCGATTGTTTTCATCAATTCAGCATATTCTTCTTTGATCTTGTNNCTATGATCTTGTCGCGTTCAAGTCCTGTAAGACGACGCAAGGTCATGTCCAGAATCGCACGGGCCTGAAGGTCAGAAAGACCAAATTTCTCCATTAATCCTACACGCGCATCTTCAGGTGTTTCAGAGTTACGAATTAACTTAATGACCTCATCTAAGTGATCTAAGGCAATTAAATATCCCTCTAAGATATGAGCACGTTTCTCAGCTTCTGCCAATTCATAACGTGTGCGTCTAACAATAACGTCATGTCTGTGCTCAACAAACTCATGAATCATATCCTTCAGATTCATGAGTACAGGTCTTCCTTTAACCAGTGCAATGTTATTGACTGAAAAAGAGGTTTGTAGTGCAGTGTATTTAAATAAATTGTTTAAAACAACGTTGGCATTAGCATCACGTTTGATATCATACACAATGCGCATACCTGTACGGTCAGATTCATCCCGAATGGCCGATATTCCTTCTAATTTTTTCTCATTGACCAACTCCGCAGTACGCTCAATCATATTCGCCTTATTCACTTGATATGGAATTTCGGTCACAATAATTTGCTCTCTACCAGATTTGGTTGTTTCAATTTCGGCTTTCGCACGCATGACGATACGTCCACGCCCTGTATTGCAAGCATCTTGAACTGCCGCATAGCCATAGATTAAAGCGCCAGTAGGAAAGTCAGGTCCCTTGATATGTTGCATCAGTTCAGACACCTCGATATCTCGGTTCTCAATGAAAGCGACAGTCCCATCAATAACCTCTGTCAGGTTATGTGGTGCCATATTGGTCGCCATACCTACCGCAATACCAGATGCCCCATTGACCAGGAGATTAGGGATACGTGTAGGTAATACTGTAGGCTCCTGTAATGAGTCGTCAAAGTTATTTTGAAAATCAACAGTATCTTTGTTGATATCGGAAAGCATTTCTTCGGCTATTTTCTTTAGTCTTGCCTCTGTATAACGCATCGCCGCAGGCGGATCTCCGTCAATAGAACCGTAGTTACCTTGACCGTCTACCAACGGATAACGTAAACTCCAATCTTGAGCCATACGAACCATGGTGTCGTAAACAGATGAATCACCATGCGGGTGATACTTACCTAATACATCACCTACGATACGGGCAGACTTTTTGTAAGGCTTGCCACTGGTAACCCCTAAGTCCAGCATACCATAAAGAACACGTCTGTGTACGGGTTTCATACCATCACGTGCATCAGGAAGAGCCCGGGATACAATGACTGACATAGAGTAGTCAATGTATGCAGACTTCATCTGATCCTCGATATTGATTGGGATAATCCGGTCGTTTGCCGGAACAAGATTGTTGTCGTTTTCTGTTTCTTCAGCCATATGAATTTGGTTTCAATAAAACTAGTATACAAGCCCCTTAAATCGGCTTGCTACGCATGCGAAGTTACAAAAATTTAACCTCAAAAGCGAATGATTGAATCCCTAATATACACAAAAAAGACAATCTTTTATGGATTGTCTTGGTACTGATGCCGTATCATTTTTAGGGAATCCTATTGTTGTTTTACATCAACACGGTTCGTTCAGTTTATTTCTTCTTTTTAACACAGATTAATGCCTACTGTAGGAGGTTTATTTTATTTTTTTAAAACGCAAACGGATGGAATTTCCGATGACAATAAGATCTGAAAAAGCCATGCTCAATGCGGCGAGCATAGGTCCCAAAAGGCCGGCAGCAGCCAGGGGGATTGCGACGATGTTGTAGGCAAAAGCCCAAAATAAATTTTGCTTGATCGTCAATAGGGTATGCTGCCCCATTTTTAGTAATTTTTCAATGGATTTTAAATCGTTGTTCAACAAGACAACCTTAGCGGATTGAATGGCAATATGCGTAGAATCCCCCAGTGAAATTCCGACATCAGCAGCAGTAAGGGCCGGAGCATCATTAATTCCATCACCCACCATTGCTGTTGGTCCATTCTTCTTTATCTGAGATAAGATCGACAGTTTTTCTTCGGGTGATTTTTCCCAATAGACATCGGCAATCCCTAATCTTTGTGCTGTCCGTTCACATTTACTCTGTCTATCGCCACTTAATAGGATAGGACGTATATTTTTGTCTTTGAGGTATTGAATAAGTTCTTTGGCATAGGGTTTAATTTGATCTTCCAATACAATACCTGCAATCACAACTTCATTGATCGTGAGGGTAAGATCGTACCGGTCGGAATAGTCCTTTTTCCCTATTTTCGCATTACAAATTGAGTAGCTGTTCCCATTTGTATCAACCGCAAAAATTCCTTGGCCTCTGATTTCATTTACTTCTTTGAAAATAATGCGATAAGACTTCACTTCCTGAAGCTGTTTTCGGATTGATCTTGCGATGGGATGATTCGAATAACTCTCAAGTTGAGCGATAATGGATTCTACTTGTGATTGTTCTATGCCAAATGTTTGTATGGCCTTGATATTAAAATCCCCCGTCGTCAACGTACCGGTTTTATCAAATACAAATTGCTTTAGCTCGGACAGTTCTTCGATCGTGCTGCCGCCTTTAATCAGGATACCTTGTTTTGCAGCTCTTCCTAAACCTACCATAACTGCTGTCGGTGTCGCTAGACCCATAGCGCATGGGCATGAGACAACAAGCGTCGCAATCGCATTCATTAGTGATTGTTGCAAGGGTAATTGTGCAATGAAATAGGTGATAAAAAACGTGAAAAAAGAAATCGTAATCACAATCGGGACAAAATATGCCGCAACCTTATCTCCAAACTTTTGAATAGGGGGCTTTTTGCCTTGCGCATCTTTGATCAATTGAATAATTTGGTACAATACACTTTTAGATCCAATTTTGGTTGCGATCATCCGAATATTCCCATCTGTTAGCAATGTACCACCTATTACTGCATCATATTTGTTTTTTTCTATCGGCAAGCTTTCTCCAGTCATCATAGACTCATCTACCCAGCCGTGACCTTCCAAAATGTCGCCGTCTACCGGTATTTGGTTTCCGGCATTTACTTTGAGTACGTCACCAGCTTTGAGTTCTTTGGCTGTGATTTCTATTTCCTGATCTTCGTCAATTTTTATAGCTTTAACATCTTGATACTTAATCAGATCTTTGAGGGCAGATGTTGTTTTTGTAACCGCCCGTTTTTCGAGTACATTACCCAAGAAAACCAAGGTGATAATCGTCGCGCAGGTTTCGTAAAATTGATAATCATGGCCGAGCTTGGAGTAGGTCCCGATAACACTGTAAATGAACGCTGCTGTGGACCCCATAAAGATGAGAACATCCATATTAGGCATTTTATTCCATAAAGAACGGAATGCACTTAGGCCAAAGTAAAAGAGACCAATGATATAGACGGGCGAACATAATGCCAATTGGACATACGGGTCATGCAGTAATGGAACATGGATAAACATGTGACTCCATAAGGGAATGGTGAAAAGTAGGCAGACAAGAAACTTGAGTTCGATGGAGCTCCAGAATGTTGATTTACTTTCTTTATCTTTCCCGACTTGATAACCAAGAGATTCAATACCCTTAACTACTTGGGGGATTTGATCCAAGGGGATGTCGGAAAACTTTACCTCATCGGATGCGAAATCAACATAAATGTTTTTGGCGCCTTTGTTTTCTAGATATTTATGGATTGAAATAGCACAGTTTGTGCAGTGCATTCCAGTGACGTTCAGTTCCGTTTGACCGTTGGATTCCTTCATTTAATAGCGTGTAATGTATTTAGACAAAGATAGCTATTTCTCAATAATGCTTTTTACCTAAAGTAAAAATGTTTAGTTTAGCACACCTCCTGTTGGCGTGGAGGACTTATAATTTCAGATATGATCAAATCTATTTCAGTTTCTTTTATTGTACGAATCGTTCTATTGATTTTATTGACAGCCTCATTTATGCCTTTGGCAGATATCTATAAAGAGAAAGCGACTTTGCAGAACATTGCATATGGTCTCAATACTTTTCTCACGGCTAGTGTATTGATTTCAGTCGGCCATTTTATTCTGGTGAAGCTCTATAATAGCAGAAATGAACAACAGGTGGTTCGCGGTAATTTCGTCCTGGGTATTACACGAGTAGCAACAGTAGGAAATGTTTTTTTTATTATTATAAGCTTAATGATCGCCTTAGGTATCAATCCAAAAGATTTTATCACAAGTATGACGATCGTGGCAGCGGCAATTGCCATTATATTTAGAGAATATATTACCAATATGATATCAGGTCTGATTATCATGTTCTCAGATCAGTTTTCTGTTGGTGATAGAATCAAAATTGGCGAATATCAGGGGAAAATTGTTGACATTACTTTAGCAAATCTGGTGGTGCGTGATGAGGATGATGATGCTGTCATGATTCCCAATAACCTGGTGTTTACGGCTACCTTGGTCAATAAAACTTCGCAGAAATCGAACAAGATTGTCGTTAAGTTTGAGANNATCCAGATATTTACCGCCATATCGCGGCTTTCGTCGGTAGACATGTTTGCATATTTGTGAAAAAATGATGCTGGATTTTGAAACGCTGTCGCCCTTAATGATTCAAAACGGTTGGTGTACCATTCAATTAGATTTTTTTCACTAGCGTGTACATAGATTGAATAATCGAAGAAATCTGAAACGAATACACTATGGCCTTTTCGAGGACGTTGCGAATTTACCTGTAAGACATTAATCCCTTCAACAATAAGAATATCAGGCTGTTCGATAATTTGTTGCTGTTCTTCAGGTAAGACATCGTATACCAAATGACTGTAAACCGGCACGGCGATCTTTGACGCACCGGATTTTACTGCTGAAAGGAAATGGATCAACCTTTTGGCATCATAACTTTCAGGAAAACCTTTTCTATTTAAAATTCCGCGTTCAATAAGGTGTTTATTCGAATAAAGAAAACCGTCTGTAGTTACGAGGTCTACTTTTGGTTTGGATGGCAATAGACTGAGCACACGTTGTAATACGCGGGCGGTGGTACTTTTTCCTACGGCCACTGAACCCGCAATCCCAATGATATAAGGCAGCTTACTTTCTTCTTTAGCAAAAAAACGATTTGTCCGTTGATGGAGACTTTGAAACCGATCAATATGAATTTCTAACAAATGACTCAACGGGAAATATACCTCTTCGATTTCCTGGTTTGTCAATGGTTCATTTAGTGCGTGTAGATTTTCGAGATCTTCAGCACTAAAGTTGTGCAACACTTTTCCATTTAAACTTTTCCAATCCTCTCTTTTGATAGATCTAAATGGTGAATCTATTGCTATTTGTGGATCCAATGGCATCACTTGCTTGTTTTATTGAACATGTATTTATTACAATGAACCGAGTTCAAGGGCTAACAAGACCTGCTTCGCGTTTTCATAATAATTGGAGCAGATCGTTACTTGCAGGGCTTTTTTACGCCGGCAAATATAAAAAGTGTCTTTCGTTATCCCAAGAAACATTACAAATGATTTGAAGTTATTACAATTGGATTTGAAAGAATCTTATGTACCGGACATTTTTCCGCTATTTTAAATAGTCGTTGTTTCTGTTCATCATCTAGATCACCTTTGAAACTGATATGACATTGAATATAGGTTGTCTGTTGCTGTTCACTAGGTTGGATGTCATGGGACAGACGGATAAGAACTTCATCTAAAGGCCATTTTTTTCTATCTGCATACATTTTAACGGTAATTGCCTTGCAAGTTCCCAAAGAAGATAGCAATAACGGCGTTGGATTGATACCTTGATCTTGCCCACCCAGATCTTCAGGTTCATCAACAATGATCTGATGTTTTCCATATTGGACTTGAGTGGTATAGGGTGTTTTTCCTATTGTGACGATAACTTCATTTTCCATGAGCATTGATTTTATTTTACAAAATCCTCTAATAGGCCTTCAATGATCAAACTTCCTGTAGCCGGGTTCGTTGCTAAGGGTACGTTGTAGAGGTNNTGAGCATTTGGATGTCCGGTTCGTGTGCATGTTTGCCAAGAGGGTCGCGAAAGAAAATAATGCCATCCACTTTTCCTTCTGCAGCTAAAGCGGCAATTTGCGCGTCACCGCCCATGGGTCCGCTGAGCTTAAGTTCAACAGGTAATCCAGTTTTTCTTACATAGCTTCCGGTGGTGCCGGTAGCAATAAGATTGGCATGTTCCAGTAAATCTTGATGATCTTTGACAAATGCAACCATTTCTGGTTTTTTGCCGTCATGGGCGATAAGTGCGATTGTTTTGCTCATATAGAATTATTTAAAGAAGATGTATGAAATAATAATAGCTGCAACAACACCAGCAAGCTCCGCTAAAAGTGCGCATGGTAAAGCATGCCGGGTTCGCTTGATCCCAACTGCCCCAAAATATACAGCCAAAACATAGAAAGTGGTTTCTGTGGAACCTTGAATGACACAAGCTACGCGAGCGGCAAAGTCCATCGGTCCCTTGGCGTTCATTAAGTCGACCATAAGACCACGAGCGCCGGAGCCACTAAGAGGCTTCATGAAGGCGACAGGTAGGGCATCCACGAATGATGTGTCCAAACCACAAAATGCAATAGCATTGGAGATCCCGGCAACCATATAATCCATAGTCCCTGAAGCTCTGAAAACAGCTATTCCTACAAGCATGGCAACAAGGTAAGGAATTATCTTTACGGATACCTCAAAGCCTTCTTTAGCTCCCTCAATAAATGAGTCATATACATTGACTTTACGAAAAAGAGCCAGGCCGATGAATGATGTAAATAAGCTAAAAAGGATGACATTACCGAAAACTTTGCTGAATATTTCAATTTCTGCTTGTTGTTNNCGATAAACAATCCCATTGCACCGAGATAGCCTAAAACTACCCGATTGAATAGGTTGATCTTTTGATATATTGCGACCAAAATTAGGGCGACCAATGTAGAGAATAAGGTAGCGATTAAAATAGGCAGGAATACATCAGAAGGATCTGGAGCTCCAGCCTCCTTTCTGTAAGCCATGATGGAAATTGGTAAAAGCGTCAAACTTGATGCATTAAGCACAATGAACATAATTTGTGCATTGGTAGCTG
>DKIT01000189.1 GCA_002454415.1 Sphingobacterium sp. UBA6711 | reverse complement strand
ACGCAGCTCAATATGCAATTTTTGATACAGTAAAAGACAAGCGAAGATTGTTACCTAATGCGCTGATTTTTGCAGGCATAGGAGTGATGACTTATCTTAATTTTTCCATCCGCTACAATAATCTTTTAGTTGATGCTTTTATTGCGGCCTTGTCTATTGCTGCCGTTTCTGTACTATTTGAAATGAAGAAGGAGAATTTCCTAGGAAGTACAGTCGTGGTGACATTGATTTTAAATTTCCTAGTGATGGTCAANNGCTGGTCATTCCATGTGAAAACAACCTTCGGTGATTCAATTATCAAGAAACATGAAGTTCATTCAGGATCAATAACTGATGTTTTACAACTACAGCTGACAGCTGATCAGACAAAAATAATACAAACTTATCTAGACACCGTCTTTTCATTAAAAACACTTACTAGTATTCAAATATTACTAATTTATTGTTTGGCATTGGGCTTATTAATCTTTTATGGTATTAAGTACAAACAATGGAAGTCTAATCTTCAAATTTATTTGGTATGTGCACTAGTTACGGTCCTGTATTATGCTGGAAATTTAGTCATGTACCTAACAGCTATGCCGGTTGATGAGGCTTTAAGAGTTGCAGGTTTTGAACGATATATATTAACGATTATTCTAATCAATCTATTTGTTTTTATCATTCAACTTGTTCGTCAGATGGATGATGTTTTTTACGAAAAAAATTATTTAAAAAGAAATAATCGTTCGTATAAATCTTTTAGAAATAAGAAGTTATATGAATTAACGACGATAGCTGCTTTAATGCTATTTACAGGTTTCATCATTTCAGATACAAATGGTATGTCTGAGCAAATGAATACCGTCCTAGAAGAACAAAGGGCGTTAAATGAGATTACAGAAGAGAAACACCTGGAATCGGGAGATTANNGTTTTTGCAAACCAAGAACAGGTAGATAATTATTTTCTACAATATTACGCCAGGTATGTTTTATATTACGGCAGGTATGTTTTATGGAATCCACATGTTGATGTCCGATATGATTTTATTGTCACTGACAATGAGTTTGAAACTATTATCAAACAATACGATGGTGTATTACTGCTGGATAATCACTATACTTTCGTAGCAACTATGAAGAAATTAACTCAGCGCACACTATCACCTGGTTACTATCCTGTGGAACAATTTCATTTTGACAAGTAGGAAAGCCAAGCTGGTAAAAGATGTCTCTATTTGTTATACTAATAACTAATTAGTCCGATGATTGAATATATGTTGGGAGAGTATATTTACAATGGAAGCAGTTACAACTAAATTCAGAAAGAAAACACAACATCATATCTTATTAATCTATGGGCTCTTATTATTGTTATTTTTGTTTTTCTTTTATACAGAAATAAGAATTGATGATTTCAAGTCGATTTTATTCATCTGCATCATAGCCTTAATCTTATTTGTATTATTTTTTGAAATCGTGCAATTTTCCAGATTATTAAAAGCATCTGAAAAACAAAACATCCTATTACAAAATAGTTTTGATGTATTAGAAAACATCAATCTCTATATTATTGATAGAGATTACAATTATCTCTATATGAACCAACCAGATGTCACCTTTATGGAAAAGTATTTTCATGTTAGTCCGAAGGTTGGGAAAAATGTTTCTGATTACTTATCAGCAGAACACTTTGATTCTTTAAAAGCAAATGTGAATGCAGCATTAGAAAATAATTTTCATACTTCTAAGGAAGTCTTTGATCATAAGGGTGAGAATTTTGTGCTCTATACCTCATACTCCCCAATTAAAAATAAGCGGGGAGAAGTAGTAGCCATATGTTGCATCACTACAAATGTGACAGACGTTGTCAATGAGAAGGAAAAAATGTTAAAATTAATTTATCAAGATCCTCTTACAGAAGTCTATAACCGTAGAAAACTCAACGAATATTACGCTGAAGTTATCCAAAAAGACAATTTAAGTATATGGGTTTTTATTTTTGATTTAGATAATTTTAAATCCTCAAATGATGTGTTTGGGCATGCTGTAGGAGATCAAATTCTTATTCGATTTAGTAATATTCTAATGAATGAGTTTCCATCAACTGCACTTGTTTCAAGGTTGGGAGGAGATGAATTCTGTGTTCTCTTGCCAGAAACAACACATTTCGATATTTTACGCATTCAATCGAATATGGTCCTCAAAATGCAAAAGTTTAATCTCTTCGGGGTATCCGTTTCAATTGGTAAGACATTTGCTAGAAATCCAAGATATCATGAATTGGATGAGTTTTTGGTAGAAGCAGACAGTAATATGTATGCGCAAAAAANNGCAAAAGTCTAAAAAAATACAGTCTAAATAATTATGATAACTCTTACTGTCTTGGAAAAAACGTGTGATAGTATGCTCAATTATAGAAAGAGGTTGGAAATATTTAGTGCGAACCGATGATTTTTATTTGCTATTTCAACCCATTGTTAATGTGGAAACTAGCACAACGAATGTTGCAAAAGTTGACGAATATGAAGTATTGCTCCGTTCATACAAAACGGATACCTTCCCGTCAGATGAATTTCACTTTATTCTATCTCATGAAGAATACTATATAATCTTTATGAACTGGTTTAGTGAAAAACTTGAAGAAAAATTAAATCAACATCCCGAGATTGTACTTTCTGTAAATTTTGATTTAGATCAATTTCAATATATTGGAACCATTCAATTTTTAGAACGATTTAAGTCTCATTCTGAAAATATCTTAATTGAAATAACCGAACACTTTCCAACTAGGAACCCTGAATTATTAGATAGTTTGCATGACATCCTAAAAAAAATAAAACAATATCACTATAAAATTGTAATTGATGATTTTACAGAAGGAATTAATACATATTTTCTTTATAAAAAATATAGAAGCTATTATAACCGAATCAAGATTACCTATAGGAACAATGTTTTATCATGGCTCAATATTGTATTTTTAGCCTATTATGTGAGACTAATAAATAAAATTTACTCTAAAGAGATTAGTATTGTGGTTGAGAAAATCGATACAGTGAATAAGGCGAAATGGATGAGAAAATTTGGTCTATACCGTCAACAAGGGTATTATTGGGGAAAAGGCTCAGAAAAGATTGAACAATTAGATTAACTGAGAATATTTTAAAAATAATACAGGAGTCTTGTCTAAATGACAGATCCTGTATTTTTAGTTGCTGTTCAAAATTCCAAAGGTAAACTTTTCCTTTGGAATTTAACTTAAGAAGATATGAGAGAAGATATGAGGGCTATTAATTAGAAAAAGATCATCAAAGACCCTGTACATCTTTCCGAAAAACTATAATTTTCTTGAAACTTATATGAGATTATGCTATACTACTCATATAGATAAAATCAGGAGAAAATGATGAGACGCGAGTTATTATTGGAAAAAATTGATCAACTAAAAGAAATTATGCCTTGGTATGTTCTGGAATATTATCAGTCAAAGTTGTCTGTGCCCTACAGTTTTACAACTTTGTACGAATATCTGAAAGAATATCGTCGTTTCTTTGAGTGGCTACAAGATTCGAATTTGGTGTCTGTTGAACGGATTACTGACATTCCGCTGGATGTTTTGGAACATTTGACAAAAAAAGATATGGAGTCCTTTATTCTATATCTGCGGGAGCGTCCCCTGCTGAACGCCAATACCTCGCAGAATGGTGTGTCCCAGACCACCATTAACCGTACCCTCTCGGCTCTTTCTAGTCTCTTCAAGTATTTAACCGAAGAAGTGGAAAATGAGCAGGGTGAGCCCTACTTCTACCGCAATGTCATGAAGAAAGTTTCCACTAAAAAAAAGAAAGAAACTTTGGCGGCAAGGGCGGAGAACATCAAGCAGAAGCTCTTTTTGGGAGATGAA
>DKIT01000069.1 GCA_002454415.1 Sphingobacterium sp. UBA6711 | reverse complement strand
TGAATGATACCAGCTCCAGGTTTCCAGAATCCGATGCCATATTTATTAGAAACAGAACTTAAAAAGTTAAATACTTCCGAACTTTCGTTTTTAGCACGAGCCAAATCTTTATCAGCCCCCTCTTTTGCCTGAATCAAGTGATCACAGTGTACCGTAGAAGGAACAGCTACTTTTGGACGCCCAGCTTGCATAAATTGCAATAGCGCCATTTGAGCAGTCGCATCCTGCATTGCAACACGGTCAGGTGCAAAGTCAACGTAAGAAACGCCACGTTGGTAGTCTTCGGTCGCATTACCATCCCAAAGATGGGCATACAAAATCTTTTCAGATAAAGTCAACGGTTTGTTCACCACTTGACGAGCAGCAGCAATGCGCTCATCATAACGGCTATAAACCTTTTTAATCATATCTATATCAAAAGCCATATCTCTCTAATTTATGTTGTTTAATTACGAAACCATTATCACAACTACTTTGTTGGAATAGGTGCAAACTTTGTTAAGTTAATACCTTCAACAGCAGCCTTGTACTCTTCGATATTCGGAATACGGCCCAAAATAGCAGAAAGTACCACAACAGGTGTCGATGCCAACAACGATTCTCCTTTTTTCCCATCTCTATCCTCAACGACACGGCCTTGGAATAGGCGAGTTGAAGTGGCCATTACCGTATCACCTTTAGCTGCTTTTTCTTGGTTACCCATACAAAGATTACAACCTGGGCGTTCCAAATACATAATATTCTCGTATTCAGTACGTGCAGTGCTTTTTGGTAATGCATCGCTAAATTCAAAACCAGAATATTTTTGCAAAAATTCCCAGTCACCTTCTGCTTTCAACTCATCAATAATATTATAAGTTGGAGCAGCAACAACTAGAGGCGCCTCAAAAGTAACAACACCTTTTTGTTGCTCAATATTGCGCAACATTTTTGAAACGATTTTTAAGTCGTCTTTGTGTACCATACACGAACCTACGAAACCTAAATCTACTTTTTTGTTTCCGCCATAGTAAGTCAGGTCGCGAATCGTGTCGTGTGTATAACGTTTAGATACATCCGCATTGTTTACGTCTGGATCGGCAATCATCGGTTCTTCAATGATATCCAAATCAATTACGACTTCGGCATAATATTTAGCGTTTGGATCTGGAGTCAAGGCTGGTTTAGCACCAGATTTGATTTCCTCAATACGTTTATTCGCTTTATCAATTAAGCCTTGCAATACGTAGTTTTTATTTTCCATACCCTTATCAATCATGATTTGGATACGATTTTTAGCGATTTCTAACGATTCAATTAATGTCTCATCCTGAGATATACAGATCGATGCTTTTGCTTTCATCTCTGCTGTCCAGTCCGTAAATGTAAAGGCTTGATCAGCAAGTAATGTACCGATATGAACTTCGATAATTCTACCTTGGAATACATTTTCGCCGGCAAATTGCTGTAACATCTGTGCTTGCGTTGCATGTACAACATCACGGAAATCCATATGTTCTTTCATGCTACCTTTGAAAGTCACCTTAACAGATTCAGGAATCGGCATAGAAGCCTCCCCTGTAGCCAAAGCTAANNCTAATGCAACAGTACCAGAGTCAGCACCAAAAGCTACACCTTTAGACATACGCGTATGCGAGTCACCACCAATGATGATGGCCCATTCGTCAATGGTGATATCATTTAATACTTTGTGGATTACGTCTGTCATGGAATGGTAAACGCCTTCTGGATCGCGTGCTGTAATTAGACCAAAATCGTTCATGAATTTCATCAATTTTGGAATATTTGCTTGCGCTTTCTTATCCCATACGGATGCAGTGTGACAACCTGATTGGTAGGCACCATCCACTGTCGGTGAAATTACTGTAGCAGCCATCGCCTCCAACTCTTGCGCAGTCATTAAGCCTGTTGTATCTTGCGACCCAACAATATTAACTTTAACACGGACGTCAGAACCAGCATGCAATACTTTTCCAGGCGTTACGCCAACTGCATTTTTATTGAAGATTTTTTCTACTGCAGTTAAGCCTTGGCCGTCAACTGTAATCTCTTTTGAAGGAGCAAAAACAGAAGGCGCTTGTACACCTAACGTTTGCGCCGCAAAGGTTTGGATTTTTTTACCAAATACAATAGCGTAAGAACCACCAGCTTTGATAAATTCCATTTTTTGCGGTGTCAGTGCCTTCGAAATATCAATTAGCTCCTGCTCACCATTGTATAATTTTTTTGTTTTTGTATTAATAGTTAAGACTGTACCTGTCGCAACGGAATACACTTCCTCCAAAATAGGCTCATCTTTCTCATTACGAACCACTTTCCCATTTTCATCTACCTTCTTCACCCAGTTTTTAAGATCGATACCGATACCGCCAGTAACATCTACTGTTGTTAAGAAAATTGGGGAGATACCATTTGTACCACCTACAATTGGTGCAATGTTTACAAATGGAACATAGGGGCTAGCTTGTTTACCAGTCCATAAGGCCACATTATTCACTCCAGACATCCGTGAGGATCCCACGCCCATTGTACCTCTTTCAGCAATCAACATGACACTTTTACCAGGGTGTTGTGCCTGTAAATCTTGGATTTGCTGTTGTGCTTCTGGCGTGATCATACATTTACCATGTAATTCACGATCCGAACGGGAGTGTGCTTGGTTACCCGGAGACAACAAGTCTGTCGAAATATCACCTTCACCAGCAATAAAAGTAACGACTTGAATTTCTTCAGCAACTTCAGGCAATTTCGTAAAAAACTCCGCCTTTGCGTAGCTTTCTAAAATATCTTTTGCCACTTCACTGCCTTGTTCAAAAGCTTCTTTCAAACGAGCTGTATCTGCATCATATAAGAAAACTTGTGTCTTAAGAACCTCTGCTGCTTGTTTTGCAATAGCTAAATCTTCCCCTAATCCCAAGTCCAATAAAACTTTAATTGAAGGTCCCCCCTTCATATGAGACAAGAGCTCAAATGCAAATGAAGGCGTGATTTCAGCCACAACCGATTCCCCTAAAATAATTTCTTTTAAGAACTGAGCCTTCACCCCCGCTGCAGGCGTAGTACCTGGCAAGGTGTTATAAATAAACAATCTTAAAGATTCTGCCCGATTTGCATTGTCCAAATCCTTAATTTGAGCGATTACCTCACTTAGTAATTCTGCTCCGTCAATCGGCTTAGGATGTAAACCTTGGCCTTCTCGTTCTACAACCTCTTGTACGTAATCGTTGTAAATACTCATAAATATCTATCTTTCTATTTTAAGAGTAGATGAAAAAACATATTTTTCCCATGCTACCGTGCTTGTAATATAATTAAGCTAATACAAAAACTGTCGTATTCCACAGAAATTATCGATTAGCCCGTTCACTTTATGTTTAAGGCTGATTTATTTACCGTAAATCAATTCATATGATTAAATACAAAAATAGTGAAAATCCAACTTTAAACGCATGCATAACATTTATTTAAATCAATTTGGAATTGTTCTAAACAGAACTCCCACAATCCCCGTCATCTATTTTTGCACCTATTGCCCCTATTCACTTTACACCTCAAAAAAAGAGGTGATTTATTTTATTAAATCACCTCTCTTTTCTATATACTGGCAACGTTTATATCAATATCTTTTAGCGATTTGACTGTTGTTAACGGATCTGTTGCATTGAAGACAAAAGAACCTGCTACGAGCACATCGGCCCCTGCACGCAATAACTGAGCAGCATTCGCCGTGGTTACCCCACCGTCAATCTCAATCAGTAGACCGTCATTGACGCCAGCGGCCATTGCTCTTAGTTCCTGAACCTTCGCATAGGTATTGGTAATGAATTTCTGCCCACCGAACCCAGGGTTAACAGACATCAGACAAACCAAATCCAAATCAGCCAAAACATCTTTCAAAAACGCAACTGGTGTATGTGGATTTAATGCAACACCAGCTTTACATCCAAGCTCCTTAATGGCAGACAGCGTGCGGTGTAAATGTGTACAAGCTTCGTAATGCACAGTTATTATTTCCGCACCTGAGTCTTTGCAGACTTGCAAATAACGATCCGGATCAACAATCATCAAATGAACATCCAAGGGTTTGGTAGCATGCTTTGCAATGGCCTGCATAACTGGAAATCCAAAAGAGATATTCGGGACAAAAACGCCGTCCATAATATCAATATGAAACCAATCTGCCTCACTATTGTTTACCATGATGATATCATCGTATAATTTTGCGAAGTCTGCAGCAAGAACGGATGGTGCAATTAGATGTGATTTTGTTGACATGTTGTATTTTTTTTGCAAAGATAACAAGTATTTTTTGTTCATCACAGCATTTACCCGATTTAATACCTATAAGCGACAATTGGCAGAAGCTGCAAAAATAAATTATAATTACATTTGTATATTAACATTACATTAAACATCACTTACAGTGGGAAGACTAAAAATAAAATACAAGAGAGAACTAAATACGACCGAGAACCTCATTCGCAAAATTGGACTAATACTCATCACGATTATTTTGATCTGTATCTTCCTTCCCAAACAGCCCCGCTTTCGATATGAATTCCAAAAAGGAAAAGTCTGGAATCATGAGAACCTGATCTCACCCTATAATTTTGCGATATTAAAGACGCAGGAGGAGCTGAATGCGGACAAGAAAAGTATTTTGAATACAATTCAGCCCATTTATAACGCCAATCCAACGACGAGCAAAGAACAAATTGATCAATTTAATACAGATCTATCTGAAAAATGGCAAAGTAGCAAACTTGACACCACGCGTGAAAACATGAGCGACTATAGGGCGGCGGGAAATGCCATATTGAATCACCTCTATGGCAAAGGAATACTTTCGCTGAACAATAGGCTTCAAAACCGCAACAACGACAAATCACCGGCTTCTAAACATTATAATTTCACCTTGATCCAGGACAAAGTTGCAACGCAGAAAAATACAGCAGACTGCTACACCATCGAAAGCTCTTATGGCTATATGGATGAGCTCATGCCCAAATTAACTAAAATAAAACAGAAAAGCTGGCTAGAAGAAACACTAAAAAATTATATCACAATTAATTATATCTATAACGACCAACAGACGGAAGCCTTGGAACAAAACGCTATTGCCAATATATCTGCGACACGTGGCGTTGTTCAAAAAGGAGAACTAATAGCTGAAAAGGAAAAAATCATTTCGAATGAGACTTACCAAAAACTCGAATCCTTACGAAAAGTCTATGAAGATGAGGGAAAAATTAGCGGCAATCAAAACTATGTAACATTAGGTCAGTTCCTAATTATATCCCTTGCCCTTTCCATTTTATTGGTATTTCTATTTTTGTTCCGCAAAGATATTTACTTTAACAATAGGTTACTGGTCATTNNTCATTATCATGATTGTGATTATTGGTATGCTCGCTGTACTATCCTGGGCAATTAAGTTTAAGATTCCAAATCTCTATTATATCCCTTTTTGTGCGGTGCCGATTATTATTCGTATTCTATTCGACACGCGTGTCGCGCTCAACATACATCTCTTGATGGTGCTGCTGGCCGGCCTTTTCGTCCCCAATAGCTTTGAATTCGTCTTTCTGCAATTTATGGCGGGGATGCTAGCCATCTATAGCATCAAGACGCTCGTAAAACGAGAGCAATTATTCATTTCTTCTGCCATTATCCTTGGCACCTATTGGATTGCTTATATTGGGTTGGTCGTGACGCGAAATGGCTCCATTGACACCATTTACTGGTCTGATCTAATTCCCTTCTTCGTGAGTGTAATGATTACCCTATTGGCCTATCCTATGATCTCTGCTTTTGAGAAATTATTTGGCATTGTTTCTGACCTCACACTTATGGAGCTGACCAACAGTAATTCCAAGCTCCTCAGAGAGCTATCATTTAAAGCTCCAGGAACATTTCAACACTCATTGCAAGTTGCCAACCTGGCGGAGGCTGCCATCTATAAGATTGGCGGTAACCCTTTACTGGTGCGCGCGGGAGCCCTTTATCATGATATTGGTAAATTGACAAATCCTCAATTTTTCATTGAGAACCAGCGGACAGAAAAAAATCCGCACGACGAGCTTTCGCCAGAACAAAGTGCCCAGATCATCATTTCGCATGTCATCAAAGGAGTCGATATTGCAAAAAAACATCAGCTGCCAGACGTTATTCTCGATTTTATTCGGACCCACCATGGAACAACACGTGTTGACTACTTCTACAACGTTTTTGTGAAGAACAATCCAGACAAATTAGTTGACGAATCGTTATTCACTTACCCAGGGCCTATCCCTTTCTCCAAAGAAACGGCCGTACTCATGATGGCAGATTCGGTTGAAGCCGCATCACGCGCCCTCAAAGAACCATCAGAAGAATCCATCAATAATCTCGTCGATAAAATTATTGAACATAAATTGATGCGAGGTCAATTCAATAATAGCAATATTACACTCAAAGATATCACTGAATCTGCGGTCATTTTTAAGGCAATGCTTAAAAGTATCTACCATGTTCGGGTAGATTATGATTTAAGCAAAAAAACAATGTAATTTTAATTGTCAAACAACAAATTGAATTTCAAANNACAGTTTGCTAAACTGTCGTACTGGAAACGGTACCGCGGGTTCGAATCCCGCCTCTTCCGCCAAGACAAAAAAGCTTTTTGAGAAATCAGAAAGCTTTTTTTGTTTCTGGGGCGAAGGCAGCACCAAAAACAGCACCAAGTTTAAAATCCAGCAGAAAGCGGTTCATGAGGTCAAGACAGTTCAAGAACGAAAGGATTGTCCGAAGCGAAGCACTATAACAAAGCGGAATCAACCTAAAGCCTCTAAAGTGATCATTTTTTTTAAAAGACTGCTAGTAAATACAAATAGCCACCTAGTGAAAAACGAGGTGGCTTTATTGACTTTTTATAAAAACAACTGACGAGCTATCAGTTTTGTAAATTTGGATTATTATTCAGTTCATTCAGCGGGATTGGAAATAAAAAATATTTGCTATTTGGTGACAAGCTGGAACCATCTGGAAATTTAAGAATATAATGTCCCATGACGGCAACTGTCTTTCCAGCCTCATCGACAAAGGTCTCATTAGCCTCGCGACGCACAGGAGCAGTCTGCGTCCGAAGGATATCGTAGAGACGAAACCCTTCCCCCCACAGCTCTTTACGACGCTCCAATAAAACCTCCTGCACAGCTTTCGACTTATCAAAATTGGCAACATCAAGATCGGATAAGGCACGCTTACGTCGTAATTCGTTCAATGNNAAAACTTACGGTAACGATAAGAACGATAGATCGCCTCAGCAGGCTGTTTGGCAATCTCAAAGAGCGATTTACGTACATCCCCTGTCGTAAATAAAGCGATAAAATTGGGATCAGGAATAATGCTATTATAACCAAAATATAGATTCACGCCTTTGGCATCTGTCGCATAGGGTGTAGTCTCAATATAGGCCAAAAAGGAGGCTCCCCCCAAATTTTGAGTAGCTGTTTGTGGATGTCCCCATATCCATTCAGGATTACTGACATCATTAAACCCCTCTTTATATTGATCGGCAGTCATTAGGGGATAACCAACACGTGCTTTTGCGGCATAATCACGTGCTTGAATCCAATTTTCCTGCGTCAGATATGTTCTGGCTAGAAGGCCATAAACGACATTGAGATCGAGTCTATTTTTCACTTTACGCTTAAAACCTACCAATAATTTTTCGGCTTCTTTTAAATCAGAAATGACCTGATCATATACCTCCTTCACGGTAGCTTTTGGTCTAGGAACGGTCGTGGGTGTCGTTGGTTCGGTGTAAATAGGAATTGCTAGCGCATTCGGGTCCTTTATGTATGTAAACTGATACTGGCGAACGAGATTCAGATAATTCAACCCCCGCAAGGCATAAGCTTGGCCTTTGAGATTTTTGACACTTTCTTTGCTATTATCGTCAATTTTTATGTTGGCAATTAGATTGTTTGCATGGTCGATAGATTTGTATTGCAAACTCCAAAAGAAAAGCGCCCGACGAGTGGTATTGTCAAAAGGGTCTTTATAAGGATAAGAGTCCCGGAAACCATAACGCCCATCACGTGCAATAGCATCCTCTCCCATCACTTCGTGTGTCAGGAATATGGTGGGGAGACCTGGATTATCTTGCGAAGTACTATTTTCCATCAAAAAGCGGATTGATCCATTGATGAAAGCATCAATGTTATTCTCAGAAGAAAATACTTCAGGTGTTGTAATTTGGGTGGCTGGGCTAGTCTCGAAGAAGCTATCACTGCACGATGATAAGGCCAGCAAAGGAATAATAACGGTAATATATTTCAGTGTTATTTTCATGATAAATCAAATATGTTGGTTAAAAGGAAACGTTGAGAACTAAAGCATATGACTTTTGTGCTGGATAACGATAGTATGTAACTCCGCCTACCGTTTGCTCCGGATCCAATCCTTGAGTTCCATAGAAAGTCAATAGATTTTCACCTACGAAACGTATTCGAACGTCGGAAAGAGACCATTTTGACACAAGATTACGCGGAATGGTATAACTAAGGCTCAAATTCTTAAGACGTCCATAGCTTGCGCTTCGCAAAAAACGTGTGGATGGGATACTATTCCAGGAGTCAGTTACATAAGACAATCGAGGAAAATCGGTCTCTGTATTTTCTGGTGTCCATCTATTAAGCGCTTCTTTGGACCAGCTTCGACCCGGTGCCGATCCCACATGCATAATCATCGGTTGATCGCCATCAAAGATTTTACCACCAAGACTGTAAGACAGTAAGAAAGATAAATCCACTCCTTTATAGCTAAAGCTATTACTAATACCACCATAGAGGTCCGGCAAGGAACTTCCTTCAAAATAAAAAGATGCCTCATTTTGATTGGTCGTCGTTGTGCGTCCCGTTACATTCCCCGCTGCGTCTTTTACATCTTTATACCAGCTTGCCTTACCATTTTGAGGGTCTACCCCAGCCCATTCTTTGATATAAAAATCATAGATGGAACCGCCTTCAACCATTTTTTTTGTGTTGCCATATTGACCGATTGATCCGGTGAGAATTTCCTTCTGGGGCAACTTGGTAATTTTATTTTTGTAATGACCAACGTTTGCGGTAATTGACCATCGAAAATCTTTGTTACGGATGGGAATACCAGTGATTTGCCCATCAATTCCACGGTTNNTCGATCAATCGATTATCGAACAACGCGATATCAGCGCCGATATTGAGGTTAAGATTTGTCTCCCACTTCAAGTTTGGCGTCGGTAAATCGGAAGGCAGCAGTCCCAAATTGTCCAAACTATTGTAAATGGAATAAAATCCACCATAGGCGTAGTTACCAACTTTATCATTTCCCTGAGCGCCATAACTAGCTCTTAGATTCAGGTTGTTAATGGTACTAAATTCCTTTAAAAAGGACTCCTTTTTCACGTTCCAAGCTGCTCCGACAGACCAGAAATTACCCCAGCGGGATTGTTTGCTGAAGCGGGATGAACCATCTCGACGGTAGCTTGTCGAAAAATGATAGCGGTCAAGATAATCATAATTCACCTGACCCAGCCAGCTTGCAAGTTTATAGTCGGNNACTCAGGACACCTGTACTATAGTAGGAATGTGAATAAGTATGTGAACTCGTGTTGCGGTAGTCTATATTCGCGGAGGTTTTTAGGAATAAATTGTCCGCAAAAGATATTTTGATATTGGTTCCCAATAAAACGGATTCATTATTGGTACCGGAAATCGCGTTTTCGGCGCTTCCTAAAATATTTGAGCCGCTTGCGGCCGTAGTTGGCCGCCACAATCCATAATCCCAGATCTTATTCCCTTGTTCATCCAATACATAACTCCCATCGGCATTGCGTTGATAGACCGGGTACAGGTCGGACACTAGACGCTGAAAATTCGCAAAATTCCCCGTATTACTATCACTCTGGGTAGGCGCACGTTGAAAACCTGAAGATAGAGCGACATTACCTCCAACTTCAAACCAACTGTTCACTTTAGACTGTATATTTGTACGGAAATTATACCGCTTAAAATCAGCCGTGCGAATCCATCCTTGTTCATTGAGATAGCCCGCCGAAAGATAGTAACGTGTACTGGCTCCACCTCCGCTCAAACTGAGGTCATATTGCTGACGTATTCCTCTACGGGCAATTGCTTTTCCCCAGTTATCATTCCAAAGCGGCGTTGCTCCCGCAAGCAGCTTTCCATCAACCCCCACCGGCTTGGGATAATTAGGGCCAAAAATATTTACTTTAAGAGCACCGTCAACCAAATAATCCGTAGCGTATTGGGCCGCGTCGCCTAATGATTTTCCCTGATCCACCTGTGTATTACGAATCGCTTCCCACTGTAATTCATAGTAATCCTGCTGCGACAGGTACTCATAATCTTTCACCGCCCGACCTGTATAACCATAATTCGCTGAAAAATTAACCGTGGTCCTGCTATTCAGTTCACCGGATTTTGTGGTGATCACAATGACACCATTTGCGCCACGAGAACCGTATAGGGCGCTCGCAGTTGCATCTTTTAAAACTGAAATGGAAAGGATGTCTTTTGGATTGAGGCTATTGGGGTTAGCTCCTGGGGTGCCGTCCACAACATACAATGGTGCTGTCGACGCATTTACAGAACCTACACCACGGACGCNNTAATTCGGCGTCACTTCCCGGCTGACCCGCCGCGGCTATAGATTGCAGTCCCGGTACCGTACCCTGCAATGCTTTTCCGATTGTCGTAATCTGCAGATTGTCCAGTTCTTTGCCACTTACTGTAGCTACAGAACCCGTATAACTTGATTTTTTGGCAGTTGTATACCCTACGACGACTGTTTCCTCAAGCGTTTGATCCTCAGGCTCTAGTTCAATAATCACTGGAGAATGATCAATGACCAAAGTCTTACTTGAATATCCCACAAAGGAAACCGTAACTGTGAATGGCAATTTTTGCCCGGTTACAAACTGAAAGTTCCCAGATCTATCCGTCGTTACATGATGTGTTACATCTTTTAAACTCAATGTCGCTCCAGAAAGCGGTTTTCTCGTGGCCGCGTCCTGAACAACGCCGCTGAGTACAGCATTTATAATAGATTTCGATTGCTCCTGTGCCAAGGCAGGCACTACAGCCCCACTCCCCGCTAACGAAAGAAGCAAATAAAACAAACTTGATTTTCTCATTGTTTTTTGTGTTTGATTTCTTTTGTAATTTTTTACGCTCCCTAAATCGCCGTTAATTTCCTCCTGTCTTCCTCCGCAACCTGCAAACACTTGAGCACCAATATATTTGGGCAGAAGTTAAAAAATGCTGCTCCACAGAAAAAAAACAATAAAAATTACCTGAAAAATTATAGTGTAATTTTCATAGGGATGATTAGTTTAATACATGAATACTGACAAGTACGAAATACTACCTATCGATAATGGCTAATAAAGAGAATTCCCCTCTTTATTACGTGTTAAAAGTTTAGAAGAAAAATTAAGCGCAGCAGCGCATTCGAATTAGGATATGGATAAATCGAATATTTTTCACTTTGTGAATGATGGGAAAGGTTAATCTTAGTGGTTTCATTTGAATTTGTTTTTTGGTTGTATCGTCGCCAACGCCAATTGATAAACGATGTTATCGCAAATATAAATGATCCGCTTAACAAATACTACTAAACAAGTAGACTTTTTTTAAATTTTTGTTTGAGATAACGATTTTGTTACGCGTATATCGTGTAATTTATCTGCCGCTCTTAAGCAACAACATTGGTAAGAGCAATTCGCTTTGAAACAACAGCGGCGACGCAAACACAAACATCGGATTTACATGCTTTTTCTTCTTGGAATCCATTTCAGTCTATAAGCCGATGGCTATCCATACCTTCTTAGCTTTGCTTCCAACGAAAGAATCAATTGCGGCGCAGCAATGATTTTTTTGTTACAAAAAGCTAGCTCCTACCTTTTTTTTTGCTTTAATTTTTAGCAGTGGCAAACAAAAACCAAATGGTGACCAAATTAAAGGTTTTTACATTACTTGTTCAGTGCTTGTTCAGTGCTTGTTCAGTGATGACTCAGTACCAATTGAATAATCACTATATGATTACTGTCTAAAAATTGATTGAAT
>DKIT01000073.1 GCA_002454415.1 Sphingobacterium sp. UBA6711 | reverse complement strand
CTAGCTGGTATCATTCACCAAGTTGTATTGGAAAACTATGCTTTTCCGGGTGGTATGATGATTGGTACAGATTCACATACCGTGAATGCTGGCGGTTTAGGGATGGTGGCTATTGGTGTCGGTGGTGCTGATGCTTGTGATGTGATGGCGGGATTACCTTGGGAGCTTAAGTTTCCTAAACTGATTGGTGTGAAATTAACCGGTAAGTTGAGTGGATGGGCTGCTGCGAAAGATGTTATCTTAAAGGTAGCTGGTATCTTGACCGTAAAAGGTGGAACAGGCGCTATCGTTGAATATTTTGGTGAGGGTGCTGAATCTTTATCTTGTACGGGTAAAGGAACGATCTGTAATATGGGAGCCGAAATTGGAGCAACAACTTCAACTTTTGGTTATGATGAATCCATGGAACGTTATCTACGAGCGACTGGTCGTGCCGAAGTAGCAGATGCCGCAAATGTTATTAAACAACATTTGACAGCAGATGCTGAGGTGTATGCTAATCCGGAGCAATATTTTGATCAATTGATCGAAATTAATCTGTCGGAGCTCGAGCCTTCTCTAAATGGTCCTTTCACACCAGATTTATATACTCCAGTATCACGTATGCGTGAAGAAGCAGCGAAAAATGGCTGGCCTTTGCGAGTTGAATGGGGATTGATCGGTTCATGTACGAATTCTTCTTATGAAGATTTGTCACGTGCTGCTTCTATTGCCAAGCAAGCTGTTGACAAGGGATTGCTGACTAAGGCAGAATTTGGTATTAATCCTGGTTCGGAGCAAGTTCGTTTCACTGCAGATCGCGATGGCTTATTGAAAACATTCGAAGATCTTAACGCGACGATCTTTACAAACGCCTGTGGCCCATGTATCGGTATGTGGGACCGTGTTGGAGCTGATAAGCAGGAAAAAAATACAATCGTTCATTCATTCAACCGTAATTTTGCAAAACGTGCGGATGGTAATCCAAATACCTATGCATTTGTTGCGTCACCCGAGCTGGTGGCGGCCATTGCAATTTCAGGTGACCTTGGTTTTAATCCTGTTACGGATACCTTAACGAATAGTAAAGGTGAGCAGGTAAAACTGGATCCACCAGTGGGAGATGAGTTGCCGACAAAAGGTTTCGCTGTAGACGATCCTGGCTATCAGGCACCAGCAGCTGACGGAAGTGCCGTTGTTGTTGATGTGGCTCCTACATCTGATCGTCTTCAATTATTAGAGCCGTTTGCTCCATGGGAAGGTACAGATTTAAAAGGTCTGAAATTACTGATTAAAGCGAAAGGTAAATGTACAACTGACCATATTTCGATGGCTGGCCCTTGGTTGAAATACCGTGGTCACTTGGACAATATATCAAATAACATGTTGATCGGGGCCGTAAACTTCTTTAATGAGAAAACGGATAACGTTAAAAATCAGCTGACTGGTGAATATGGTCCCGTTCCGGCGACACAACGCGATTATAAAGCAAATGGTGTTGGTTCCATTGTAGTGGGTGATGAAAATTATGGTGAAGGGTCTTCTCGCGAGCACGCGGCGATGGAACCTCGTCATTTAGGTGTTCGTGCAGTTTTGGTGAAGTCTTTTGCTCGTATTCACGAGACAAACTTGAAAAAACAGGGTATGTTAGGGTTGACTTTTGCAAATAAAGATGATTATAACAAGATTCAGGAAAATGATACCATTGATATCCTTGGCTTGACGGAGTTTGCTCCTGGCAAACCATTAACTCTTGTATTGCACCATGCAGATGGAACGCAAGAAGAGATTTTGGCCAACCATACCTATAATGCGCAACAAATCGAGTGGTTTAAAGCAGGTGGTGCTTTAAATATTATCCGTAAAAATCAAGGTTAATAACCTTTTTACAATTAAATAAAATTAAAAAGCTGTCTTTTCAAAAAGACAGCTTTTTTTTGTGAATGACTTTTCTGTGATCTTCGTCATATTTTCCCAATTTCAAAAGAATTTATTTGCTTATAAATGAGAATGAGGGTACTTTTGCCCAACGTTTTTAGTACCGATATGAGAAAAATATTTTTAACGATTGGAGCCCTTGTGTTGGGCGCCTCCGCCTTATTTGCCCAAGAGAATCCTACCATAGGGAAAAGCATTTTCAAACCAAAAAATTTAAGAACTGAAAGTAATAAGGGAAAATTCTTCTTCTTTTGGGGATATAATTTCTCCTCATATGCGAAATCAGATATTCATTTTACAGGCCCTAATTATGACTTTATATTACATGATGTAAAAGCTGCGGATCGCCCGACAAAATTTGGATCAACCTATTTTGATCCAGGCCGCTTGACTATCNNTTTTGGTTATTATATCAAAGATAATTATTCTATTTCATTGGGTTGGGATCATATGAAATACGTTATGGACGTTCCACAAAAGGTAAAGATTTCCGGTTACATTGGCGATGAAATTTCAAATCCAGGTATTCCTACAGGCGACCGCGCGGGAAATTATAACGGAGAACTCATCACGGTTGATTCGGCCATGCTCACTTTTGAACATACAGATGGTTACAATTTTGCGTCTGTGGGATTAGAGCGCTATGATGATATCATCAATAACCGTAAGGGGCAACAAGTATTGACAATGGAATCCGGTATTGACGTAGGCTTATTGATTCCTCGTTCAGACGTACGTCTTTTTGGTGAAGGGGCAAACCATTTTTGGAATATTGCCGGATATGGAGCCTCAGCGAAGGTTGGTCTACATTATCGCTTTTACAAAGGGCTTTATCTGCAAGGAAATTTTAAAACGGGTTGGACGGATTTATATAATATCCGCACGACAGGTCGGAGAGGAGTAGATAAAGCAACGCAACAAATCTGGTTTTTCGAAAACTATTGGGCTTTGGGATTCAGATTCTAAATCTAACGGATTATATTTAACGGATAATCATAAAAAACAGGCTACACAAATAGCCTGTTTTTTTATGATCGTGAGAAAATAAGGTTTTTATATTTCGTCTAATCTAAAAATGTCTTTGACCCGAATCCCTTTTTCAGTATGCTGTAGCGTGCAGCATTCATTGATTGGATCGTGCTCAAAAAATAGAATGTATTCTTTTTCGACAATTTCATTCCAGTAGCTATTACGTTCCTCCATAGTAACCAATGGTCTAATATCATACCCCATTACATATGGAATAGGAATATGCCCTACAGATGGCAATAGGTCTGCCATATAAAGAACCGTCTTGCCCTTATATTGAATTTGTGGTAACATCATTGCTTCGGTATGGCCATGCGCATAGCGGATTACAATATCTTTTCCAAAGGGATTGCTTTGGTCTTCCACCCACTTCAGGCGCCCACTTTCTTGTATAGGTAGTATATTTTCTTTCAAAAAGGAAGCTTTTTCTCGGGGATTCGGGTCGGTTGCCCAAGACCAGTGGTCTCTATTGCTCCAAAAATCCGCATTTTTAAAGGCAGGGACAAGCTTATTTCCCTCGCGTGCTATAGCCCCACCGCAATGGTCGAAATGTAAATGGGTCAGGATAACATCTGTAATATCATTTCTATCAAATCCAATTCTTTTCAAGGACTTGTCTAGAGTCGCATCACCGTGCAGATAATAATAGCTGAAGAATTTTTCGTTTTGTTTGTCTCCAAGTCCAGTATCCACAAGCATCAAGCGACTTCCATCCTCTATTAGTAGCAAGCGGTTGCCCCAGGTGCACATATTATTGGCATCGGCAGGGTTGGTTTTGTTCCATATACTTTTGGGAACAACGCCAAACATAGCGCCGCCATCCAGTTTAAAAAATCCTGTTTCTATTGCATGTAGTTTCATCCTGTGTTTTTCAGTTTTGTGGACCTTGATTGTTATTCGTGTGGCTGCTGTAAACAGTGCTGTTCGGAATACGTAACCAATTCTATCTTATTAATATTTGTAAAGCTTGGAACAATTTACGAAAAATAAGCAGTATTTCCCGTTTATTCTAATTTGCTTTGCTAAAAAAATATGCTAAAAAGTTTGTTTTTTTTTACTTCCATAAGTAATTGTTAATGAGTTTTTTGTTTCTGTGTTTTTTGTACAATAAGCTTGATTTTTAGATAATTAAGTTTTGTTTTTAGCGAAAATTGCCGTTAAATTTGGGCACATTTTAAAACAAATAAAAAATATGAAAAAGGGTAACATCGGAAACGCGCCTGATTTGAAATATTTAAAAATTGATAATACTAACAGTGTATTTTATCAATTGCCTGTTTCTGAATTGGTCGAGCACGCCTTAGTGAATCAAGAGGGACAGCTTTCAGATTCAGGAGCACTAGCTGCTGACACTGGAAAATTTACCGGAAGATCGCCAAAAGATCGTTTTTTGGTAGAAGACTCCTTGACAAAAGACAACGTATGGTGGGGCGAAATCAATCAGAAGATGTCTCCAGCAAATTTTGAGGAACTCTTTTCAAAAGTAGCTACTCATTTAAGCCATAATGCAATTTATGTGAGGGATTGTGCGGCAGGAGCAGATCCGGTTTATCAAATCACCATACGGGTGGTTACCGAAACTGCTTACCAAAGTATTTTTGCGAATAATTTATTTTTGAGACCAGAATCGAATATTGGTCTTCAACCGGAGTGGACTATTCTAGCTGCGCCAACTTTGCTTATTGATACGCCAGATCGTTATGGTATTAACAATGAGAACTTCGTTGCCATAGATTTTACAAAAAAAATTGTATTAATAGCCGGAACGGGCTATACAGGGGAGATTAAGAAGAGTATCTTTTCGATACTGAATTTTATATTACCGATCGAACATGACGTGTTATCCATGCATTGTTCAGCAAATACGTCAAAAGAAGGCAAAACAGCTCTATTTTTTGGCCTCTCTGGAACCGGTAAAACGACCTTATCTGCGGATAAAAACCGNNAGGCCTGACTACAATGATATTAGTAAAACGGAAAATACGAGAGTATCTTATCCAATAGATTTCATGGAAAATGCGGAGCTGTCTGGGATAGGTAAAGAACCTGAAAACATTTTCTTTTTAACAGCTGATGCATTTGGAGTATTGCCACCAATATCACTGTTGACGATAGATCAGGCAGTCTACCATTTCTTAAGTGGTTATACAGCAAAGGTTGCTGGAACTGAGGTGGGAGTGAAGGAACCAACAGCTGCATTTTCAACCTGTTTTGGTCAGGCATTTTTACCATTGCACCCTGCTAAGTATGCAGGTTTACTACGCAGCAAGTTAGAACAAAATCCTCATATTAAGGTATGGTTGGTAAATACGGGGTGGATTGCAGGACCTTATGGAATCGGACGGCGTATTAAGCTCAATTATACGAGAGCCTTGATTCGCGCCGCCATGGATGGTTCTTTATCGGAGTCCCAGTTTCATAAACATGAAATCTTTGGATTGGAATATCCTACCAGCTGCGGAGAGCTTGTTCCAGCACAAATTTTGAACGCTCGGGCTTTGTGGAGTAATGATGAGGCATATGATATGCAAGCAAGGCGCTTAGCAAAACTCTTTATCGCGAATTTTGCGAAATATGAGAATGAGTTGCCTACAGCTGTAAGGGAGGCAGGTCCCAAAATTGATATCGAGGCCATGCTATAAAAAAGAAGGAGGGAAGTCTATCTTTCCTCCTTTTTATTAAATTAAAATTCTCGATACCCTAATCATACTTTGTGATAAATGTATCTGGTTTTTCTTGTTCGTTTCCAACGATTGCATTGATAATAAGTTTGAAAGATGCTAATCGTGCTTTTTTCTTATTGTCTTTACTGATTTCGAGCCAAGGCGCTTTTTTTGTGCCCGTTTGTTTGAAAAGATCCTCGATATAGCCGCTATATACGTCCCATTTTTCTTGAGCCTGTTGATCCAGCGTCCCTATTTTCCAGCGTTTTAGAATGTCATCTTTTCGCTCTTTTAGACGTTCTGCTTGTTCTTCTTTGCTGATACTTAAAAATAATTTAATCAGGATAATTCCGTCATCTACTAATTGCTTTTCGAATTCGGGGACTTGATTCATGAATAGTTCATGTTGCTCCTTCGAGCAAAAACCAAACACTGGTTCAACAACAGCTCGGTTATACCAACTTCGGTCAAAAATTACAATTTCTCCAGCATTAGGAAGATGTTTGATATAACGCTGAAAATACCATTGTCCACTTTCTTCTTCTGTGGGCTTTGGTAAGGCCACGACACGGACTTTCTTCGGATTTAAATGTTCTATAATGCGTCCTATAGTACCGCCTTTACCAGCAGCATCCCTACCTTCAAAAATAATGAGAACACGTTTCCCCTTTTCTATAATCTCATACTGAAGTTTCAATAACTTAACCTGGAGATCGTAAAGCTCTTTTTCATAATCATAGATATCATTGAATTTTTTTATTTCAATAATTCCATGTTCTTCAAGATACTCCAAAACTTCTTTATTCTCACGGATTTTTTGGAGTTCGTTTAAATCATATTCAGCCATATGGTGTTATTTTTAGCGTTCCTTTTTCTAAAGTTACTTATTGAATTGTTAAAAAATGTCAAATTTGAAATAAATCCGTTATGCGATGTAATAATAATAAATAAGCTACGTTAAATTATCAGAACATACGAATGATATGTTTATGATAAAAAAAGTCTTTTCATAAATTTAGGTTAATAATTGGTTAGGTAAGCTCGGAGTTCTCAACTTCGGGCTTTATTTTTTCTCCGACTAATGGCGCTAACAATACAATACTCTTGAATGTTAAAAAGTGTTAAATGGATTTTAAAACTATACTGAATTGAAAAAAGTGGCGTTTTAATCTCAAATACTTTTCATAAAATAGGTTAATATATGGCTAACGAAAGCTCAGAGTTCCCCGCTCTGGGCTTTTTATTTGTTATTGGTACACATACTATATTTCAAAGCCCCAAGATTACTAATCTTGGGGCTTTGAAAAATCATGATGCTATTTTTTTGAAATTAGGCTACTTCTCGTAGATCTACAGCGACCACACGTGATACACCTTGTTCTACCATGGTTACTCCGTAGATAATGTCCGTGCTAGCAATGGTCTTTTTATTATGTGATACCACGATAAATTGCGAGTTTTTAGAAAAATCTCGAATAATATTGATGAACTTATCAATATTGGTGTCATCTAGAGGAGCATCTACTTCATCGAATATACAAAATGGGGCTGGCTTAGAGAGATATAGCGAAAACAATAAAGCTGTTGAGGTCAATGTTTTTTCACCCCCTGAAAGCTGATTGATAGATAACGGTCTTTTTCCTTTGGGTCTTGCGATAATGTCAATATCAGAATCCAGTGGATTGTTAGGGTCTGTCAAGACAAGGTCACAGCTATCTTCTTCATTAAACAGAGAGCGGAATACTTTGACGAAATTCTCTCTTACGGCATTAAAAGTGAACATAAACTGCACCTGAGCGGTGTCATCAATTTCTTTGATTGTTGCCATTAAAGAACCTTTGGCCTCTATCAAGTCGGATTTCTCCTTATTAATAAAATCGTAGCGCTCGTTCATCTCGTCAAAGGCTTCTTTTGCCATCAAGTTGATGGTGCCAAATTCATCGCGCTGTTTTTTTTGTTTACTGCATTTTGACGCTAATGTAGATTGATCTTCATTAATTTCAGGAATATCTTCGCGCTCAATTAGATCTTTGAGTTCAATATTGAATTCTACTGAAAGCCGCTCTTTTAGGGAATTGAGATCGATTTGTAGACTTGTTTTTTTATCTTTAATTTCAGAAACAAGGAAATCACTTTGTTCTTTAGATCGGCGATGTTGAGTCAAGGAATCTTCGAGATTATTAATCTTTTGTTTGTCTGCATAATAAATTTCCTCTAATTCTTTCAGGCCATCTTCCAAAGCAATTTTCTGCTCATACATATGAATTAGATCTTGGTCTTCTTCGTCTTCAAATGGAATGGTAGTTCTTAAAGCCTCTTGTACTTCGAGCAATTCAATACTGTTCCGTTCGATGCGAATTTCGTGATCATCTTTTTGGGTCTCTCTAAATTCAAGGTCTTTTGAGATATTGGAAACCTTGTTTAACTGTTGATGATAACTAATGTTTTCTTGATTGTATGCTGTTGATTTTTCGTTGAGCACTTCGGAGATCTCATGAAATTGATCTTGTAGCGCGGATAACTCCACGATGCTTTGTTCTTTTTCCAAGCGCAGNNTTTTCAGATCAGCTTCTATGTTTTCAATCTTCTCCTGAATGTCTCTTTTACGAGCTTGAGAATTACTAATAAAGGACTGGTATTGTTCTTGTTTCGTCCGGACAGTAATCAATTCATTATTTAATCTATTGAGTTGAAAACGTAGCTCATCTATTAATTCTTTTTGTGAATTACTTCGCAACGCCTCTAGGCGAGCTGTTTCAGCCGTTATCTTATCTTCAAGTTTGGCAATTTCTTGATTTAAAGTTTTTATTTCCTGGGAAAGAACTTCAAGATTTTTAGCTCTTCCGATACGTTTTCCTTCAAATAATCCTACAGAGCCTCCTGAAAGACCTAAATAATGCTTCGCAAAACGCCCGTTTTTCTGTAATATCACCTGTCCATTCGAAGGCAATTTTTCATCTAGTTCCTTTTCGCTTTCATGTTTGAGAATGTAAACTTGTTGCAGAAGTAATGTACATAGTGCTTTGTACTTGTCATCTACAGTAATAACATCTAGCGCAGACATCAAATTGTCGGTTGGAACCGTAATAGGTGTTGGAGCATCTTTGATGGCTTCTAATACAAAGAAGTTTGCCCGTCCTTTTGCTGCATCACTTAACAGCTGTATTGCCTGGACAGCATCTTGTTGTGTTTCGACAACATAGTGATTCATGATAGGCTCGAGGTNNAGGCGGTTGTTTTTTCCATCCTGCATTTTTCTTTAAGAAGCGAATAGAATCGGGAAAACCTTCCAAATTGTCAATGAGAGATTTGGTCAGATTGTACTCGTTCTGTTTGGCATCAACCAGACGAAGATCCTTGGCAAGCTGGGTTCTTAATTCTTCGAGATTTATCTGACATTGGCTGATTTGCTCCTGGAGTTCCTCTTCCAACTGATTTGCTGAATCATACTGCAATTGCTGCGCTTCTACACGA
Organism: Sphingobacterium sp. UBA6711; assembly: GCA_002454415.1. Taxonomy (GTDB): domain Bacteria; phylum Bacteroidota; class Bacteroidia; order Sphingobacteriales; family Sphingobacteriaceae; genus Sphingobacterium. The sequence goes on along the minus strand of DKIT01000073.1, from coordinate 98 downwards.
CCCTCTAACTCCAGGACAGCAGCATTGAATTGTTGTAGTTCGGCTTCTTTTGCTTCAGTATCCACACTATTGCGAATGCTCTCTTGTAAAAGTGATTC
>DKIT01000010.1 GCA_002454415.1 Sphingobacterium sp. UBA6711 | reverse complement strand
GTTGACACAACTAATCCCCTGGATCTGTCGCATGGAATTCCTCCGGGATTCTCAGGAACCGTTGGAAATTCATTGGGCGAACAGATCCAAAATCATCTACCGAATTCAAAAGTTGTAAAAGCCTTCAACACTTTAAGCATGCACATTGTGGTTAATCCAAAGCGTCAGGATGGTGATCCTGTTTTAATGATCGCAGGGAATGATCAAGATGCAAAAGCAAAAGTAGAAGAAATCGCAAAAATCTGGGGATGGAAAGATAGTATTGATTTAGGCGATATTGGAGAAGCATTTTACATGGAAGCATTTGCTTTGCTATGGATTCGTTATGCTTTTAAGAACAGCAGTTGGACACATGCATTTTCGTTCCTAAGAAAGTAAGACTAAGAGGTAAGTCTGCAAAATCTATAATTCATAAGTATTTACACAAAAAGATAATATAAATGAAAACAGCATTAATAACAGGTGTTAGCACCAAAATAGGATTAGGTTATGCTATTGCAGAGGAATTAGGGAAACAAGGTTTCCATGTTATCATTGCGGGGCGCAAATTAGATCAGGTCGAAATGATTGCCAATGGTTTAAGTAATCTAGGAATTAGCGCATCGCCGGTACGAATTGATCTATTGGATAGGAAAAGTATAGCAGATGCGGCAAAACAAGTGCAACAAAAATATTCAGTTCTTGATGTACTGATCAATAATGCTGCGTTAATGCTGGATGGTTCAGCGACTACGCTTGCTAAAGATCTGGATGAGTTCAACGCGGAATTTGAAACAAATGTAACAGGTACCTGGTCGGTAACCCAACAATTCTATCCGATGATTGCTGCAAGTGGACATGGAAGAATAGTCAATATATCCAGTGGAGCAGGCTCCTATGGCGATCCAGACTTTGGAATACTAAATTTCCCCGGTCCTGCACTCCGTTTACTGGATGCATATCCCTTAACCCCTTATGCTATAACTAAACTTGCCTTAAACGGACTAACCATAAAAATGGGCAAAGAGTTTAAAGCTGACAATGTTCTTGTAAATGCTATTTGTCCAGGCTTCACCGCAACTCGCTCAGGCTCTGCCGAATTTGGTGCGCGTCCAGTAAGTGAGAGTGTAAAAGGAATTATATGGGCGGCCACCCTACCAGATGATGGTCCAACAGGACAATTCTTCCGTGATGGAAATCCACTACCCTGGTAAGAATCTAACACCTAATAAAAAATAAAATGGCTATTCATAGATGTGCCATTTTATTCCATTTGAAGTGGAGAAACCAATTAATAAATTTGAATTCCTTAACTTTACTCAATGGAAACAAAAATAGCTCGCAGTGTTTCGGAGTTCAATAACGAGCTGAAATTGCAAGGTTTTAAAGCCTTTAAGATCGATGATGACAGTAATGCTACGCGGATATACAGCCGTAAGGATTTCTTTAAGATCTGCCTTACAACTGGGATCAGCAAAATCCATTATGCAGATAAAAGCTTTGAACAGGAAGGTACGATCTTGTTCTTCGGAAATCCCCATATCCCCTACTCTTGGGAAACTATTTCTACTACCTATATAGGGTACACCTGCTTGTTTTCCGAAGATTTTCTAAAACAATCTGACCGTTTGGAAAGTTTACAGCAATCACCTTTTTTCAAAATTGGAGGCACACCCGTGCTGAAAATTTCTGAGGATCAGCGATTATTTCTCAATACACTTTTCCANNAGGCAAGTGACTATACTTTTAAGGATGAACTCATACGCAATTACATCAATCTTATTATTCATGAAGCGCTTAAGCTTCAACCTTCTGAAATATACAGTCTGAATAAGAATGGTACTGCCCGTATAGCATCGGTATTTCTTGAATTGCTGGAACGACAATTCCCTATCGAAACCCCGTCCAGTCCATTACAAATGAAAACAGCGCAGGATTATTCCAAAACACTAAACATCCATGTCAACTATCTTAACCGTGCTGTAAAAGAAATTACTGGTAAATCTACAACGACACTGATCACAGAAAGAATCATAACAGAAGCAAAAGCACTGCTTCAGCATACCGACTGGAATATTTCAGAAATAGCCAGCGCACTTGGTTTTGAATATACCACCTACTTCAATAACTTCTTCAAAAAACAGACAGGAACCAACCCGAGATCCCTGCGGGAATCCGAGATTTGAAATTCTTAATTTTTGGTTTGATTATCGTTAACATCTCCCCTTTATATTGATCTACCTTTGTATCTGTAATAATTAATGTAATACAGATATGAAAATAGTAGCAACATTATTGGTCTTGTCTTTCCTGTTTTCAAACAAGACATTCGCACAAAATGTACAATCAAACCAAAATTCAAAGAAAATGAATACCTCATTAGATCATTACACTTTTCAATTAAGCGATAAAGTAACCCGCAAAAAAGTAAGGTTTAAAAACCGTTATGGCATTACGTTATCGGGCGACCTTTATGTGCCTAAAAACACAGATAACAACGTTTTTTCAGCTCTTGCAATTAGCGGTCCTTTTGGAGCAGTCAAAGAACAGTCTTCCGGATTGTATGCTGACCAAATGGCGGAAAGAGGATTTATCGCCCTGGCATTTGATCCTTCCTATACAGGAGAAAGTAGCGGTGAACCTCGTAATGTTGCCTCGCCAGACATCAACACCGAAGACTTTAGTGCGGCAGTGGACTTTTTAGGCTTACAGAAAAACGTCGACAAAAGTAGAATTGGACTTATTGGTATTTGTGGCTTTGCAGGTTTCGTTTTAAATGCAACGGCAGTAGATAAGCGTATTAAAGCAGTAGCAACGACCAGCATGTACGATATGACCCGTATAATGTCCAAAGGCTATAATGATATANNCCGCAAAAAATAACCGGCAATGAGCCGCAGTTTGTAAAAGAGTACTTTGACTACTATAAAACACCACGTGGATTCCATTCACGTTCTATCAATTCAAATGCTTCATGGACGGCAACTTCACCATTATCATTTATGAATATGCCTATCCTAACACATATCAAAGAAATTGTGCCGCGACCAATATTGATCATTGCAGGTGAAAATGCACATTCAAGATATTTCAGTGAAGATGCCTACAAAGCTGCTGATGAACCCAAGGAGCTAATGATTATTCCCGATGCAGTCCACGTTGATCTATATGATCAATTGGATAAAATTCCATTCGACGAATTGACCGAATTTTTCAAAGCTAGTTTAAAATAACACGCTCACTATCATCAATTTATACATATAATTTAATAAACTTTTCAATGGAAAAATCAAAAAGTACGAATCAAGAAGATATTTTTGAACGATTAAAAAGAGAAAAAGGAATACTTTCAGATGATTCCGAGGCTTATCGTTTGCGTGAAGCTTCATTTGCTACCAAAGCATTATTGGTGCCGATGAACAATTCTACCGATCCTACAGAAATCAGGAATTTATTATCTCAGATTACGGGTTCAATTATAGATGAAACCACAACGGTATTTACACCATTGTATGTAAACTATGGCAAGAATACAATAATTGGCAAAAATGTCTTCATCAACTTCGATTGTGTTTTTTTGGATTTAGGCGGTATAACTATTGAAGATAATGTATTAATTGCCCCCAAAGTCAGTTTATTGACTGAGGGGCATCCAGTAGAGTCCCAAAATAGACAATCGCTAACTGTAGCTCCTATTCGCATTAAAAAGAATGTCTGGATTGGGGCTAATGCAACAGTTTTACCTGGAGTCACCATTGGCGAAAATGCCGTGGTGGCAGCCGGCTCAATAGTAAACAAAGATGTTCCAGACAATACAATTGTTGGCGGAATTCCTGCAAAGATCATTAAGACCATTAAATAGAAAATTCACATCATATATTTATCAAGGTCAAATTGCAAACTATATGAAAAGATTAATCGTTATCCTAATTATGGTGGGAAGTTTATCCGCCTGTAACACGAAAACTGACAAAACAATGAATACAACAGAAATATTTCCTCCAGGGGAACAGTTGCCCAATGAATGGTTTACTGGAAACGCATTCCTGAAACCGTTAGTAGCAAAAGATAAAAACAATGATTTCTCGGCAGGCTGCGTAACCTTCACGCCCAGCGCAAGAACAAATTGGCATACACACCCAAAAGGTCAGGTTTTACTTGTGATCGAAGGAAATGGGCTCTATCAGGAAATAGGAAAACCAGCGCAAGTTATAAAGAAGGGCGATGTTATCAATATTCCCGAAAATATAGAACACTGGCATGGTGCAACGGCGAATGATAAAATGGTACATATTGCCATTACAAACTTTAAAGAAGATATTCAAGTCACATGGCTAAAACCAGTTACTGATGAAGAATTTGGCTTAGCAAATAGATAATTAAGATTCCCCTCCGTTTAATTATGAATTAGAGGGGTAATTACAAATTAGAAAGGTATCTTTGTTGTGCCACAAATATTACGAGTGTTTTTGAATATTTATGTCTACGGGAATATTAGAATAGAAAAGGCCTTTAAATTAAAGGCCTTTTTTCTGTACGCCAATCAGGATTCGAACCTGAGACCGTCGGTTTAGAAAACCGATGCTCTATCCAGCTGAGCTATTGGCGCGTCGTTTTCGGTAATGCAAAAGTAGACATTTGTTCTACAATTCCAAAATATCGGTTACTTTTTTTTGTGGCTTTTCAATAACTAGTTGCTTTTCAATAAGATTATTTTATTGATCTAGGTCAAACAAAATGAATAAATCTGCTGTTACCTTTGTGTTGTTAAACAAATAGAAAAAACAGGAAATTATGGCACAAGCAAAATGGGAACTAGACGCTGCGCATAGCGAGATAGAATTCAAAGTAAAACACATGATGATTACAAATGTTAAAGGAAACTTTGACAGTTTTAAAATAGATGTTGATGCAGAAGGCGACGATTTTGAAAATGCACTTGCGAAAGTCATTATTGACACGGCATCAATCAATACACGTAATGAACAACGTGATGGGCATTTAAAAAGTGTAGATTTCTTTGATGTCGAAAAATATCCATCTATTACTTTCGAAGCCACTAGCTTAGAGAATGAAAAGCTTAAAGGTAATTTGACAATACGCGATGTAGCTAGGCCAGTAGTTTTCGATTTGGAGTTTGCGGGTATCCAAAAAGACCCTTGGGGAAACACTAAAGCGGGATTTATTGTTGAAGGAAAGATCAAAAGATCTGAGTTTGGGCTTAATTGGAATGCAGCCTTAGAAACAGGCGGCGTGATGGTAAGCGATGAAGTAAAATTTAGTGCTGATATTCAGTTTATAAAGGCTAAATAACTGCATTTTATAAAATAAAATTTGGCAGGAGAGTAAAAATTCGTACTTTTGTCGCGGAGAGTTGGNNGTTCGAATCCCTCACTCTCCGCTGAAATGCTTTTTTAAAGTTTATAAAAAGTATCAAAAAATAATTAAAACCTGCAGAATCAACGATTTGCAGGTTTTTTTTATGAGAATTACTAATATCCCGTAGACATAATCATCTTTAAGTTTGGTCATTATAAGCCTGAGGATCATATCGATTAAACTCTCAAAAGATTTATCGAAAGTATGAAAAACAAATAATTGGTTAAAATATGGAGTACTTCAATGTAGCATACTGTATTCGACATATGCTGCAGGCCACCGATAGCTTTAAAAAATCAAAAATTTAAGCAATATATCTATTCACAATATTTTCAAGATCCTCCAAATCAAAGGGCTTTGAAAGAAAATCATCTGCCCCAGCACGGTCTGCCAATGATTGGATATCATTATTCGCCGAAACATAAATCACAGGAATATGGCTAAAGCGCTCATCAGACTTGACAAGTTTTGTAGCCTCCACTCCACCGATATTAGGGATCCAGTTATCCATTAAAATAATATCCGGATTGGAGGATTCTACACGCTGAATGATATCGTGGGAAGTTTCGGATACCTCAACATGAAAACCCAAATCTGTCAATACAACCGTTATCACCTCTAATATGATCGTATCATCTTCAAATATCAATACCGTTTTTGTTTTACTCATATAGATTAGTTTAAGTTCTCTGCTCCCATTTTAAAATAATAAAATATAATTAATACCGTTAAATCGAACGATCTTGTAGCGGATAAAGCTTTTTCCAAATTTTTTGATCTCCAACAGCTATAAAGTTATGCTGAATAGTTGAGAATCTTATAGTCTCTTTACTACCTAATGCCAAATATCCTAAATTTTCTAGACTAGCATCAAACAATTTAAAAACACGTTCTTGTAAATCTTTATTAAAATAAATCAGCACATTCCGACATAAAATCAATTGAAAACTGTTAAATGAAGTATCGGACACCAAGTTATGGGTAGATAAAATCATTTTTCTTTTCAATTCTGCGTTGAACTTAGCCAATTCATAATTGGCTGTATAATAACTAGAAAAATCCTGTTTTCCGCCAGACTCTATATAATTCTCCGAATAGGTCTTTATCTGGCTCAAAGGATACACACCGTTTCTCGCCGTTTCGAGCACCCTAGGATTAATATCCGTAGCATAAATTAATGACTTATGGTCTAAATTCGCTTCCTTCAACAAAATTGCCATTGAATAAGCTTCCTCTCCAGTCGAACAACCGGCAATCCAAATGCGAATTAATGGATAGGTACCAAGTTGTGGTAAAATTTCCTCTCTTAGTTGACGAAAGAACAAAGGATCTCGGAACATCTCCGTTAAATTTACCGTAATTTCTTCCACAAAATGCTGCAGAAATTCAGAATTATCTTTTAATGCAAATCGGAGCTCAGCAAAACTTGCTAATCGATCATTGGTCATAATCCGATTAATCCTTCGCTTTATGGAAGCGCGGCTATATTGTAAAAAATCATAACCATAATCACGGTAAATATCTTCAAGTAAAATATCTATTTCATAGTCTTTTATGATACTGTAGCCCAACATTTAGATCAATCGTTCAATTTCAACCATCAATTTGTCGACATCAATCGGTTTAGATATATAAGCTTGCGCTCCTGCCTNNCGTGACTGCTATAATAGGTAGATCATGATTCAGCTTCAAACCACGGATCAATCGAATGGCCTCATAACCATCTATCTCGGGCATCATCATATCCATTAAGACTAATGACACGCTATTATCCTTTTCCAACAACTGGATTGCCTCACGAGCTGTCGCACTACTCAAAATCTGGTACCCTTTTACTTTTAAGGTCAGGCGCAATGCAAATATATTCCGTTGATCGTCATCGACGATTAATATTATTTTATGGTCATCCATTTCCGTCATCCTTAATTTTCATACAGCCATACACGTAATAAAGACAAAAGTTGGTCGATATCCACAGGTTTCGATATATAGTCTGAAGCTCCAGCCTGAATGCATTTTTCGCGATCCCCAATCATCGACTTAGCAGTTACGGCAATAACAGGTATTGCGGCGTATTTAGCATGCTGTCTAATATTCCTTATCGTTTCGTAACCATCCATCTCCGGCATCATCATATCCATCAGCACAATATCAATGGAATCGTCGGACGCGAGAACATCAAGCGCCTCTCGACCATCCATTGCCGGAATTACCTGCACCTGGAATTTCTCTAACGCTTTGGTCATCGAGAAGATATTACGAACATCATCATCAGCGACAAGTACCTTTCTACCCTTCAATACATCGGTCAATGCCCCAAGCCCATTATTTTTCCTTCTTACATCATCCGAATTATTGACTTCAATCAAATGAAGAAATAAGCCAACCTCATCGAGAATACGTTGATAGGAATGCTNNCTGTCTTGACGACTACCGAATCTGCATATTTTTTAATTTTGAGTTCTTCTGACTTTGATAAATTCTTTCCAGTAAAGATAATAATCGGCAAGTTTTCCAGTCCCTCATGCTGTTTGATAGCCTCCAAGGTCTGATAACCCATCTCATCCGGTACGCCCATATCCAAAATTACACAATCCACATCAGCTGTACGTAAAGCAGTAATACTATCCTCCACATTATCTTTTACTTCGAGTGATATATTGAAACTACCTAAGAAATAAGACAATGCACTAGCATGCTTTGGATTTTCTTCCACAATAAGTACTTTCTTTGGTGAACGGCTTAGAGCTGATTCAATCTTTTGGAACACAGTGGTCATCTGTTCCAAGGCAACAGGTTTATTAATAAAATCGATTGNNTTGCTCCTTTCAATAAGCTCTCTTTTTTGACTTCAAGAGAGGACATAATATGCACAGGGATATGCCGGGTTTCTTTATTTCCTTTCAATTGATCCATGACAGCCCATCCGTCCATTATGGGCAATTGAATATCCAACAAAACAGCAATAGGATGGTACTTTTGTGCAGCAGGAAGAGCATGATCACCCCGAACGACAACGACTCCCTTATAATTTTGGGTATGTGTATACTTCAATAGGGCTTTAGCGAAATTAACGTCATCTTCCACAATCAATATTACTTTATCTCCTTCCTTGATAATATCTCGATCATCTGGTATTTCTTCCGGAATCCTTATTGTAGCAGGATTATAAGATTCTTCCTTGACAATTTCAATCACTTCTTCCACTTCTGAAGAGATCTCTTCAATTAGTTGTTGCTCTTTAGACAATATATCCTTGTGTTCAACTTTATGTTTGGGAATGATGAGAGAGAACTTACTACCTCGTCCCTCTTCACTCTCCAGCCTAATTTCACCGCCAAGCAAACGTGCGATTTCCCTACTAATGGAAAGCCCAAGCCCTGTGCCTCCAAACTTCCGTCTGGTAGATCCATCAGCTTGTTGGAACGCTTCAAAAATAATTTTTTGTTTATCAAGTGGTATCCCAATACCCGAATCTACGACAGAAAACACCAATTTATCCGTATCGGTAGAATCCTCGTGGATTTCAAGTCTTACCTCTCCTTCCTTTGTAAATTTTATCGCATTTGAAATCAGGTTACGCAGCACCTGATCGATCCGTAAACGATCTCCTTCAAAAATCCGATTGATATTGTCATTGATTTTTGTTTTAAAAGCCAAACCTTTTTCTTGCACAATCGGCAAAAATAAGCTATTCAAATCCTGCAAAATAGCATTCAAGTCCAAAGAAGCATACTCCAAAGTCATTTTTCCTGATTCAATTTTGGATAGATCCAAAATTTCATCAATTAGCGTCAAAAGGCTTGTCCCTGAACTCTGAATGACTTTAGCTGATTCTATTTGGTCAGCATTCAGATTTTCTTCGACATTTTCGGAAAGCAACCGTGAAAGGAGCAAGATCGAATTGAGTGGCGTACGGAGTTCATGGGACATATTCGCCAAAAATTCTGACTTATATTTTGTACTCAACGCGAGTTCTTCAGCTTTTTGTTGAATTTCCTGATTCCGTTCTGCAATTAATAAATTTTTATCTTCTAGCAATCTAGAACGCTCTTCCAATTCCTGGTTGGATTGGATTAACTCTTCATGCTGAACCTTAAGCTCTTCTTCAGAAGATTGTAAACGTAACGTTTGCGCTTCCAATTCTGTATTCAGACTTTCGAGTTCAGCATGCTGCGTCAACAACTCTTCTGACTGCACTTGTGTTTCTTCCAATAGAGCCTGAATTTTTGCCCTTCCTTTTGCCGATACGAGCGCAATAGCAATCTGCCTCGCGCACTCATTCAAAAATGTATGTTCTACCGGCGTAAATCCTTCCATTTGCCCAATTTCCAATACCCCAAGCACCTGATCATCAACCAACATGGGCAAAAATAGAATATGCTGTACATTTATTTGACCATTTGCAAAGCTGACCACATAATCTGCGGAGTTTATGTTACTTAGGACTTTAGGTTCGCGATCTATAAATACCTGCCCAATATAGCTTTCACCCGGCAAAAAATACTGCTGCACTTGGGTGTCTAATCCATAGGTACCAAACAGCGCTAATCTTTCATCATTAAAAACATAGATCGCTCCAGTAGCAGCTTCCACATAACTTACAAGACTTTTTATAGCGTCCGAGGCGATCATTTCCTCACTCTTGTTGCCCATCAGCTTCGTATACAGTTTTGCATATCCTGCGTGTAGCCAATCATTATCAGTAAGTTTATCAAAAGATTTCTTTAAAGCCTTCGACATTCGATTGACGGCCTTAGCAATTTCACCAAGGTCATCATCTCCAATTTCATCAGCGACCACACTGTAATCTCCTAAAGTAATTCGATTTGTTATTTTTTGAACCAACTTTAATCTTCTGGAAATACCCTCATCCTTTTCACGTAATGATTTTTCACNNAAATAGGTAGTAATAATAAGTGAAAGCAATGCACTAATGACAATAAATAGCGTCGTGATAAACGACGAATCGTCCAAATCAGCAGCTTTTTGATCAATATTATCCTCTTCGTACTGAATGATATCCTTGATAATAACACGGCATTTATCCATAGCTAACTTACTAACTTCTAAATGCTCCAAGCCAATATTTCCGCCCTTTCTTTTGACAGTGACAGATTCCTTTAAAACATTCAAACGCCACTGCGCCGCGACCAAAAGGCTATCAACACGAACCTTCTGAATAGGATCCATCTTGGTCAAATCCTGCATCTCATGCAACTCCTCGGGCAAACTTCTCAGTGCCGTATTAAAAGGTTCCAGATAGCTTTCTTTACCAGTTAATAGAAAACCTCTATTTCCTGTCTCAGCGCCTTGCAATGAATTGAGAAGAGCATTCGNNTAACAGAAAGCTCCCGGCGATGCCTATTTTGTTGTTGAATGCCAACATAAGATGCCGTCGAACTAATCAGTAATATCAGTAGTGAAAACCCTATTCCAATAGTTAGATTATTGAGTGTCTTATTATTTGGCATCAGATGATAAATTTAAAGGTAAGGTAAAATAAAATGTTGACCCTTGACCAACTGTACTTTCGACAGCAATAGTTCCCTGATGGCTACGGATAATTTCCGCACATATATAAAGGCCTATCCCCAAGCCCTGAAAGTCAAAAGATGTTTCTTCAACACGGTAGAACTTTTCAAAAACCTCCGCCTGCTTTTCCGGTGGAATTCCAATACCAAAGTCGATAACACTGACTTTCACATAATCGTCTATAACAACACAATCAACAATAACTTTTTCTGTTCCAGCAGCATATTTATAAGCATTTGTCAAAAAGTTAACAAGCACCTGTTCGAGACGAACCTCATCGCCATATAGCTGTACACCTGTAATATCTCCACTCCTTAAAAGCTGCATATTACTTTGATCATGCGTCTGTACAATAGAATCTACCGCACTCTTCACCATATGCTCTAACGAAAATGGATTCTTATTGATCAGTAACTTCCCATTGTCAATTTTTGATAGATCTAAAAGATCCGAAATCAAGCTATTGAGCTTATCGACCTGCCCTTGCACCCGTGTGACATATTTCGCTTCAGCACTCTCTTCCTCCAGTTTCAACTTCCGATCCAGCAACTGCATATAAGCCTTGATACTTGTTAATGGTGTTTTCAGCTCGTGACTTGCGATACTAAGAAATTCATCCTTCTCTTTCTCTGCCCTTTTTTGGGCGTCGATATCCGTAAATGTTCCTACCCAGTTATTTTCACCATTTTCCAAAATAGGCCATACGCGTAGCAGCTGATAACAATATTCGCCACATGCTCTT
>DKIT01000212.1:3153-15577 GCA_002454415.1 Sphingobacterium sp. UBA6711 | reverse complement strand
GATCTTTTGTACGCACAATTCCTGCTGTGGCCACTGCCGAAGAAAGATCGCCGGAAGCCGCCGCCGGATCCTTACGTTCAGAACAGAAAATACCGTAAATCCAGCCATCTTCATGTGCCGTCAAACGCATATCGTAGACATTTGTATCGGGATTATTCGTTTCGGGAAGATCAACAGGAAAATCCCAAAACTTAAAATTATCAATTCCATTTGCGCTTTCGGCTATGGCAAAAAAAGACTTTCGGTCATTTCCTTCGACCCGTACAATCAATAGGTATTTATCTTTCCACTTGATAGCGCCGGCATTAAAGGTTCCGTTGATACCAAATCGTTCCATCAAAAATGGATTGCTTTGTTCGTTTAAGTCATATCGCCAGAACAGCGGTGTATGAGCCGCCGTAATGACCGGATGTTGATAACGTTGGTAAATGNNATGCCGTTGTTCTCCTTTACAGGATAGTTTTTTCTTTCCAATAGGGCAAGGTGATCTGCTTCAACGTCTTTTAGACGTTGTTCAAATAGTGTACTCATGATGCTAATTAAATATAAAGTAAGTTCTTGTTTTGCTGTATCTATTTTGGTTGTTCAACATGGAGGACACGTCGAAAGAGTTCTAATCCCGCGAGGTGAAATGTGTTTCCGGTACTATGTCCATGCAATGGAAAGGCCATCCAGGACTTTTCACTTTTCACCTGATTGTAAGCTGCAAAATTGATATGTGGTGGACAAACATTGTCCTGCACGCCGATGCCCATAACCAATGGTACATGGATACGGCTGGCCAAATTTTTGATATCGAAATAGGAAAGTGTATGGTACACCTGTTTCCAGCTTACTTGCGGATGTTGGGCCATATAGTAATCCACATCCGATTTTGGCCATGGCGCAATTTTGAAATAATCCTGAAAATCAGCTAAAAACGGAATACCGATAGCTAGGGCTTTTACCCTTGAATCGAGCGAAGCTGCAACGACAGACAGTGCGCCTCCCTGGCTAGATCCCCGTACGGCAATACGTTCACCATCCAGTTCAGGTCTTGAGCTTACAAAGTCCAATGCCCGCAGGACGTCCATAAAAGCACCGCGATAGTAGTATGTATCTTTATTGTCTATTCCATAAGTAAACCAGGTACCAAAATGATTTGACTTTTCATTCAGCGCCTGTCCTCTGATAGAAAGCACAAAATAGGCAAACCCGTCCCAGCTTTGAGTCGGGAAATAGGGTTTTGATCCATAGCCCATATATTCGACAATGACCGGATGCTTTCCCGCCTTTTTAGGTTTGGCATAATAGCCCATGATCAGTTCATTATCCAGCGAACGCATCGAAACATGGTACATCTCATAATCTAGTTTTGACTGTTCTGGAATCAACATCAACTGATAATCAGGTTGTATATTAGTAAGCTGGGCTTTATTGGCCTTCCGGAATTCAGCAAAATCTGTTGCCTCATTATTTGGCGAAACGATCTTTTCAGGCTCATAACCTACATTGAACTGCTCTTCCAGTTTTTGACCGCCTTCGATTTCCACAGAAACCTTATATCGGTAAAATCCCGGCTCAGCATTTTTTAATCCATAGGTACCCAAAGAGGTTGTCGCGTGCGCAGGAATATCTACCTGCAATTCCTGTGATTTGATCGGTCTATACGCATCCGTCATCAGCGAAATTTTTAGGGATGCCTTTAGCTGTTTTTTTCCCTTATTTTCAATGGTCGGTGCTATAGCGATACTATCCTTGCCCAAGAAAATATAATCGTCATCCTGAACATTGACTTTCAGCTTGAGTTTATCCACTGCTGAGGCCGGTAAGACCTTCATGACAGCTGCGTTCAAAAAGCCAGCATTGGCGCTCCAACCATCAAAAAATTTGATAGCAATCACATTATCACCAGTAAGATCAAGCACTTCGAGCGGGACAAAATACCTGCGTTCATGATCAAAGTAGCCTGCGAAATTATGTGGAAACTCACCCGTTTTTCCAATTAAATGACCATTGACATAAACTTCCTCACAGGCCGCAAATTTACCGAGGTCGATTTCGACACCTTCAGCCTCAGCGATTTTTTGCTGCATGTTGGCCGGAAAAACGAGCAATTTGCGGTACCAGCCAAAGCCCTGTTCCAACATTTGCCCCTGTTCTTTGAGTGGTTTATTTGATACGACGTTTGCCCAATGTTTATGTTGGTAGTCTTTTGTATTCCAGCTGCTGTCCTTGCCTTCACCAGCGTGAAACCTCCAGTCGGCACCAAAATCATGTGTTTCACTATTTTTAGGTTGCTTCTGTGCGTGACAGCTGAGTAGAAATGCTGGTCCACACAACATCATTAACAGTGTATTTTTTATAAAATTGCTCATTTATTGATCGTTNNGCGGCACCTGCTGATCCACAATCATGGAACAGCTTTCATTTTTGTCCGCTATAGACCACGCTATCCAGCTGAGTTTATGATGATCCATCCAATCCTTCCAGATTGCCCATTCTGTCTCATCTATTGGCCCGTCACCGTCGGCATTCATTCCCGCACATTCCGACACAAAAATTGGAATACCTTTCGCCAGGGCATAATCAGCACGGTCGCGAAGAAACTGCTTATGTGTACCCGCATAGAAATGTACCGTATACATCAGATTGCTGAAACCTTCGATCGGGTTATCGGCGACAAGATGTATATCCTGATCCCAATTTGGGCATCCGACCAAAATGATATTATCGGGATCTATAGCCCTAATGACGGGAATCACCTCCTTTGCATAGGCTTGAATTTCTTCCCAGCTTGTCTCGATAGGTTCGTTGAATATCTCATAAATGACATTCGGATAACTGCCGTATTTTTGTGCCACCGTGCGAAAGAATTCCTTTGCCTGCTGTGGGTTCAGTCGGTGTGAATGCCACTCCACAATCACATATATGCCCGCTGCTATTGCCGCATCGACCACGGCATATAATTGTTTGAGTGCGGTCTCGGGATTTTGTAAGTAAGCCTGATCAGGCTCCACACCGATAGCGGCACGTACCACCTGGACATNNATTCCAGTCTTTTTTTAGCCAGTTAATGGTCTGCGCATGATAAAAGCGCGGCCACCAATTGTGCCAGGCGAGGCTTACACCGTGGAGAGCCACAGTATCGGAGCCTGCATCGACTAGTGCTGTGCCCAGCACGCGGAGCTGACCGTGCTTGGCAACAACCGTTTTGGCATCAGATTTCGGGCTGATCCATGCAGATCGACAGGACGCAGCCAACATTATAGGAAACATTAGCATGCAGTACAAATACATCTTCAACTGAAACCTCCTATTTTTTAACGATCCGAAAATTACACACACTAAAGTCATCATTGACATCGACAGTGGGTTGGTAAGAAAATACAAAGTTATTCCATCCTGTTTTCAGATATGTGCCGTTACTCTGGGTAGCATCTTTATAAAACTCGGTTAAATCAACCCTCATTGTCTTCCATTTGCCATAGGTATTCAATGCACCATTCTCGGCAGGGTTGTAACGTGTTTCCTGCCTGTCACCACCTAAGATAAAATTTCCCTGACTGATAGAAGCCGTACTTTTGGTATTGATCTCAAATTTGACATAATAATCTTTGGGATTCGATAATACCTCAGCTTCATTCAAGTCAAAGCCTGACCAAAAAATACCATTCCAGGACCAAGCCCCAAAAGATTGACGGATCCGCAAAAAGCGATCAAAACCAGGCAAAACGGTGGGATCACCACTTGTTTTCCCATCGGTTACGTAAGCGGACAAAGATTTAATATCCAGCATAGAAATCCCTTTCTCTCTAAATTTCACTTGTCTTGGCACTTCAATCAGCGGGCTGGAAAACGAAAGAACTGCACCATCGGGTGTGCCGGACGGGAAAACAAAATAGATAGAATCAGCGACGCTGCGAAGTGGTTTCAGTTCCGTATTATTCAGTAAGAATTTTCCCTCCAGCGCATCCAGTTTATATAGATCCAAATATTTACCTACGAGAATAGCTGTATCTCCAGCAGCAATAAACTCATTATATAGACCCTCAATGATTAGATTTGGAATTTTNNCTACATCGTTTAATTTGACAGACTTAAGTTCAGCAAGGTTATTACCCTGCAAGACGATCATATCCGTCAAAGCTGCACTCGTAATTGTGGCATTTAGATCGGCTGCTGTAGAGACTTTTTCGATAACAGGTGGCCCATCCGAGGTCAACTGGTCGTCGTATCCGTCGTTATAGTTAACAATATCCTTCTGGCAGGAAATCACTCCCATAGAAAGACATACTGACAGCGTGATAAATAATATGGATTGATTTAATAATTTCATGGTTATTCAATTTAGGTTTACGTTAGTTCCAACCGGGATTATTTGAGGTAATAGTTGTATTGACGCCCACTTCAGAATTGGGAATAGGGTAAAGCAAATGCTTATCTGTTCNNCTGTTCGTATTTTCACAACCCCCACTTCATCAGTTCCACCAATTTTATTCATCACATCAAGGTAAATGCCCCAGCGGATCAAATCCCAACGACGGTCGCCTTCAAGTGCAAATTCCATGGCCCTCTCCTCCAACACTGCCGAGCGAAATCCGCTTTGATTATCGATATTACCGTCTCCCGTAAGGCGACGAGGTGTCGCATTACTTCTTTCACGCACCTGATTGAGCTTTGCCAATGCCAATGTCCTTGCCGCAGTGCTGTTATCAGCCTCATTAGCAGCTTCGGCATAGATGAGTAGCACATCCGCAAATCTCAGGAAATACCAAGGTGCATCTGTACGTTCGAGCTTATTATTACTCACATCACTATATTTTGTGAGGTAAGCCAAAAACGCAGGTGATTTTTCACTACGGTATTGTGCACCATCATTAAATGGTGCTACGGGTGGAACCCAATAGCCCTTGTCGTCAGTATAACCTTTAGCCTTATTAGTATATTCCTCATTATTTGGATAATACGAGCCGCCACCCCAGCTGGAATCATCTCCCTGTCTGATCCAACGGTGCATCACTCCTTTAACAATGCGCAAATCTTTACTTTCAAACAATTTGTACCAATGATCGCGCATGCCCCACCATAGTCCGGTTTGAATATTGCCTTGATCATTTATGGTACCGTTGTATCCTTGTGAAAACGTGACGCCATATTTTTCATCAGCAGACATGGACTGTAAAGTCCATATATGTTCGGTTTTATTTTTGTTTGCGCGCGACCATAGATTATCATAACTCAGCAAACCATAATTGCCATATTCACCATTGATCACTTGAAGCGCCTTATCACGTGCCTTTTCGAAATATTCTTTCGAATTAAATCCTTCATAACCAGCAACCTGCTTTTTACTTACCACATAAGAGACGGGATTGGTGTACACCTTTTCACTGCCATTCATGCTGTAGGGCAGTCCACCTCTAACAGAAACGTTGCCTGAGGCCAACGATCCCGAGGCCATTGTGACATACACTTTTGCCAGTAAGGACGCCGCCGCTCCTGCCGAGACTCGACCTTCCTGAAATTTACTATCCGTATTTTTATAGAGCAGTCCTTCGGCCTTGGTGAGCAATTCTATGATATGCTCATAAACCTTGCTGATCGGTTGTCGTGGCTGATTGAGGTCTGCGCCGGAGTTGACGGAAGCATTCCGGATAGGCACTTCGCCGAAGGCACGTACCAAAAGAAAATAAGAATAGTNNAAGCTTTTAGGAAATAGAGTTCACCCATCCCATTGTTTTTGGCCGCTTCCGAAGCTTTGGACATTGGTTCTATATTCTCCAGTGCTAAGTTTGCCCGATGAATAATTGCGTATGGTTTTTCCCACATCGCTGAAGTGTATTCATTGTTTTGGAAATTTCCGGCGCCTAAAGAACCAAAAGACCAATCCGGACCAGTCATATAATCACAGTCAAATTCGAGGGCCGGTGGGAATAGATTCCATCGAAACATATCGTCCAACAGTTTGCTGTAGGTACCTACGACCCATTGGTTAACCCCTTCATCCGAATCCGGAATATCTTGTGGATCGATAAAATCAAACTTCTTTTCTTCCAGCATTTTTTCACAGGAGCTTAATCCTGCAAGTCCTATCGACGCCAGTAAGGCATATTTTATATATAATTTGTATTTATTTGTATTCATGACAATCATCTTTAGATGTAGTTAAAAATCGGCCTTAAATCCAAGTGAAAATGTTTTGCTACTTGGATATGAATAAATATCAACACCTTTACGGGAGGCATCACCACCAAATGCATTTACATCCGGATCAAACCAGCTATAGTCTGTTATGGTCAACAAATTTGTCGCACTGGCATAAATGTATAGCGCATTCAAACCTTTAAAAGGTGTTTTAATGGTATAACCGAGATTGACATTCTTCAGACGAACATAAGAACCATTTTCAACATAGCGATCGGAGGTTAGCATGGTGCGGTTATAAGTGGATACCGCCTTGGGCCATAAGGCATTTTCATGATTTTCTTCCGTCCAACGGCTATTATAGATATCCTGGGTAATGTTACCCAAATTGGCCATTTTCATATCGATCAGGTTACCATTGAAAATATCGTTGCCAATAGATCCTTGCCAGAAAAAGCCTAACGTAAAATCTCTGTATTTGAAATTATTGGTCAAACCAAACACAAAATCGGGATTTGTATTACCGATTATTGTACGGTCACTGGCAGTTATTTGACCGTCACCATTCAGGTCGCGATATTTGATTTCTCCCAGTTTCGAGCGCACGACGGCATTGCTGGCGTTGGCATAGGTCTGATCTGCCCGCACTTCAGCTTCATTATCGTAAAATCCATCTTCTACATAGCCAAACATTGAACCTATCGGCATACCATTTCGCTGAATAAAGATATTGTCGGCATTGTACCATAATCTTTCAGCGAAGCGGTCTGAAGCAAGACCACCGATCGCGTTTCGATTGAATGAGATATTGGCATCAATATTCCATTTAAAATTGTCGCGGTCAACAGCACTGAATTTCCCTGTTAGCTCAAGCCCTTTGTTGGTGACATAACCCGAATTGACCCACTGTGTACGCATTCCATTGCTAGAAGCAATATTAACATTCTGTAATAGATCATTTGTTTTTTTGTAGTATGCGTCGATGGTAAATTGGATACGGTTATTTAAGAAAGCCATATCCAATCCAATATTATACTGATCAGTAGTTTCCCACTTCAAATTCTTGTTCAGTGCACCACGCCAATCTACCTCAGCAAAACCACTACTTAAAGCTCCTCCCAAAGGATAATTAGCTACGGCTAGATAAGCTCTTGTTTGATACGCATTGACGCCCTGATTACCTGTACGACCATAGCTAGCACGCAATTTTAGATCATTGAAAAGGCCAATATCTTTTACAAACTGTTCCTCGGAGATTCTCCATGCTAGTGCACCGGAAAGAAAATTGGCAAACTTCTGTCCTTCTGTTAATCGGCTCGAGCCATCCCGACGAAAGGATGCCGTAGCAATATATTTACCTTTATAAGAATAGTTTGCCCGAGCTAAAACTGAAGCCATTTGCGTCCGGCCACGACTGCTGACCAATGGTCCAGGGTTTAAGCCTGCAGCCATGTCAAACTCGCCTGTAATATCATTAGGAAAATTGGTAGCCGTCATGGATTTGGCGGAGTAATTTGCCTGTTCATAGGTAAAACCTGCTACTGCATTTAAGCTATGAACTTGTCGAAAAGTTTTGTCCAAAGTCAACAAGGATTCACTCGTTAAGCTTTGGTACCAATTGTCACTCTGTCCAGCACTCCCATTTTTTGGTGTTCGTCCTTCCTGTGTATTTCGATTATAATAGGTATTTCGGTTATTATTGGAATAAGAGAATCCAAAATTCTGGCGGAAGGTCAAGAATGGCAACAGTTTAACACTAGCGTACGATGAGCTAAAAACATTGTTAGCCCGGAGCTGATCCTTCGCTGTATTGACATACACACCCGGAGTGGAAGCCAACCAGTTAAGTTGATCAGACTCGATTGTGCTCATATCAGGTCCATAAGTGACTGGAAATATCAATGCAGAGCGAATAATCCCATAATCATAAGCATTTGATTTTGCAAAATTCGTGAGTCCATTGGTATAGTTGATATTAGCACCTAACTCTAGCCAGGATCTTACCTTCCTACCGATATTTGTACGTAGCGCAACCCGTTGATAATCCGAGTTCTTTATGATTCCGCCCTGATTTAGAAAATTTCCTGAGAACATATGCCAGCCTTTCTCGCTACCACCTGACACACTAAGATTATACTCTTGCGAAAAGCCATTTTGGTAAATTTCATCCTGCCAATCGGCTCCCTGAACTAGAGTTTGATTACCGTATTGGTCGGTTCGCAGACCTTGATTTAAAAAATCTTCAGGTGACGGTTGGTACTTTCCGGAAGTTGTAACTGGCTGACCATTGATGGTCGGATAAGACCAAGACCCCGGATAGGGTAATATCTGATAGTCTACCCCTTCATAATATTTACTGTTGACAGCCTGTTCATTAATATAGGATGCATAATCGAATGGTCTAAGCATATTAACTTTCCGACCGAGAGTAGCCAATCCAAAATTAGCATTTAGCTCTACTTTTTCGTTTCCATTTTCACCTCTTTTTGTTGTGATCAATACCACACCATTTGCTCCCCTGGAACCGTAAATAGCAGTAGCGGACGCATCTTTGAGCACCTCGATCGATTCGATATCGTTTGGATTGATAGATGCTAGTGCATTTGCCGTCTGATTATTATTTTCATTAGCACTGCTTGATGGTGTAGATGCCATGTCAAAAGGAATACCATCAACAATATAAAGCGGTTGTGAATTTGTGGAGAAAGAGTTCGTTCCTCTAATAGAAATGGATACACCAGCACCCGGAGCCCCATCTTTCTGGTTGACTGCCCCCCCCGCCATACGTCCTTGTAATGCCTGATTGATACTTGGAGCAGGGTTTCCAGCAAGAATATCAGCGGCTTTAACTTGGCTTACCGCACCAGATAGATCTCTTTTCTTCACTTTACCGTAACCTACGACAACGACCTCGTCGAGCACATCCGATTTTGGATTTAGATAAACTTTGATTGACTCCCGGGTGGTGACTTTTAACGTGCGTGTCTCCATACCGAGAAAAGATATATAGAGATTATCTCCCACACTGACCTCAAGTTGGTAATTTCCTTTTTCGTCTGTCAGCGCAGTTTTTCCTGCACCACTTCGAACCGTCGCACCCGCTATTGGTAAATTGGTCTGTTGATTAATTACCTGTCCCGATAGCTGCAGTTTCTGGGCAAAACTAAGCATCGGAGTAAGGCCAGCAACCATACAGGCATAAAAGATTTTTTTGATCATTTTTGAGTTCCCTTAAAATTGGTTATTTAAATTGCTTTATCTAATACCAAAACTAAGTAGAATGCACGATCAGAGGTAATACTTTTTTATCTTCTTCTCATGTTATTTAAACCAACAACTGCTTTTATAACTTTTTAAAGTAAGGGATGACCTATATTTTTTTAACACTATGTATGCTTGTTGTTCACAAATAGAATTTTGAATTTCGATATTTATTCCGGAAGTCCGTGGGGGTTGCTCCCTTCTTTTTCATAAAGGTCCGATTAAAATTGGACAGATTGTTAAACCCCGACAATAATGCGATTTCGGCAATACTATGTGTTGTATCGACGAGCATACGACTAGCGTGTCCCAATCTAATATCATTGAGGGTATCCACAAAAGTTCTGCCCGTGCGTTGTTTAAGAAACCGACTTAAAGAAACATCTGTCATCCCAATTAGATCTGCTGCTTCACCAAGAGACACTTCTTTCTGATAATTTTTAGCGAGGTAACGTAATACTTTCTCGACACGGCGGCTATCATGCCGACCGATGCTACTGTGAAACGAACGACTGCAAAGCTCTCGCATGTCTATATCTTGAGATAGAATGAATAGAATATCATACAAACCTATAACTGAATGGAAGCCATCTTTTTCATGAGAGAGTTTTTTTATGGCGTCTTGTACAACCAAAATCGTTGGAAGACTGAAAGTCACGCCGTATACTGCCTTTTCGAACAATTGCTTAATCGAACGAAATTGATTTTTATTGAGCAGCGTTTCACCCAATAAATCCGGCTGAAACTGTATGGTGATCTCGGAAATATTTGTGGACTGACATTTATGATCAAACCACCCGTGCTCCAGATTAGCATTTGCAATCAGTGTTAATTCAAGTTCTCCGATTTCCTCTATACTGTCCCCTACGATACGTTGTGCTCCAGCAGCATTTTTAATGAAATTGAGCTCAAATTCTGAATGTACATGAATTGGAAAATCAAAACTTGATTTCTCTCTGGCAAATACCATGAAACAATCTTTATCAGAAAGTGGCGTAACTTCGCGTAATATCATAGGTCTAACTGTGTGTAAATTGGCGTGTAATAATTAAGTCTATAAATGTAGTTATACCATCTGGAAGTATCAAAAACAAATTCAGATTCCTACTAACAATTTTGTAAGTCCTTTCATCACTTTACATGGATGAATATCTTTGAAAACACAAAATTAAAAATATGGATTTGGAAAATAACATTATTGGCTTTCATCATGTATCTATTAAAGCAAATGAATTTGAAAACACTTTAGCTTTCTATGAAGGTCTCGGGTTTGAAATTGTACACAGTTGGTCTCTACCCGATATCAATATGGAGAAATGCGTCATGCTACATCATAAGGCAATCGATTATTATTTGGAAATATGCGATAAAAATCAGATATGCCAACACAGGGGAGAAAAAGAAAAACAGATGATGAGTACATTGAGAATGCCCTACTTCATATATGTTTCGTCGTCAAAGACGCAGAACTTGCCAGGCAACAAGCCCTTGCCTATGGCGCTAAAGACCTGAGTCACGGCGTGGTCGATATGGATATATCCAATCAATCAAAAACTGTAAAAGCAAGGAATAGCCTCGTATATAGCCCTAACGGAGAAGTGATTGAATTCTTAGAAAAGGTAGACTTCAATTAATCCTTATCTTGGAATTCAGCGAGAGCTTTTAAAATCGTGTCCAGCTTCCGACCTTTATCTGTCAAGGTATAAATGGATGATACTTTGTTCTTATTTTTTAAAATTACTTTATCCTGTATCAGTTCGTTCAACTGTTTAGAAAGCGTCCGATCACTTATCTCGGGCAACAATAGTTTAAACTCCGAATAGCTCGTTTCAGTCGTTAGCAGTTTAAATAAAATTGAAAGTTTCCAACGCCCACTAAATAAGGATAGTGTTTTGAAAGCATTGCAATATTCTTGTAATGCTTTTTCATTAACGGCATTAGTGGAATTTTCTTTACGCATAAATATTATCGTTTAATGGCTCAAACATAAGATAAAAATCATATAACACTAATGGAAATNNAAAAAGAGCACATGTAGTTACAGTGCTCTTATAAATCAGAATGTTACTTTAAATAAATACTCAAAATAAATTAATTGCGTTCACCAATCTTTCCATTATATTCACTCAATTTTTTACGATATTCTTCGACTGTATAATCCATGATTGTACCCACCATAGCTCCTTCTTTAAGAACCTTTTCTGCAAGTTCTAAGGCTTTTGTTTGATTATCTGACGCCTTCTTATAATAACCAGCCTTTGCATAGCAGGTTGCCAATGCATCGAAAATTAACGGATTTGTCACTTCCGATGTGCTTCCAAAATTCTCAGCCGCCCAAAAATATGTTTCTTTCGAAAGATTTTCCGCTTTATATACTTCCCCTAAAATCAGGGATGGTGCGGTTTTATATATCTTCTGAAATTGTGGTGCAAAAGCAATGGCCTGTTTCTCATCTACATCTGTGAGCAAGACCTTAAATTTCATCAATGACATCATTGTTATATAAGAAGAGTCCTTAGCTACCACTTCATCCATCAATCTAATTGCTTTTTGAGGATCTTTAGCCATGATGGCCTCTTGTATAGGATTGAATATAACCATCCTCGCCTCATCTGCTGCACGCGCTCTTTCAGCAGCGTTATCGGATTCTTCTTTAAACGATTTCACATCAAATGTATTATCCAGTACTTTAGGAATGACAGCATCTAATTGGCCGGGATGACCTATCCAGATAATTTCTTTGTTTTTAACAATAAAACTTGCGGGTATACCATTTTGACCGGCCGCGCGCAACCAATTATTGCCCATAAATTGATCTTTGTCGTCCACAATCACAGTATAGCCCATATTAACATCATTTCCCTTCACAAATTTCTCTACAGCAGGGATTGCAGTAGCATAAGATTGATCTTTGGGTATCCTTTCCCACACGTTAACGCCGACAAACGTTACCTTGTCTTTATATTGCTTTTGTAATTCGGTCATGTGGGGCATTGCCTGTTTACAAGGACCACACCAGGTTGCCCAGAATTCCATC
>DKIT01000212.1:0-3134 GCA_002454415.1 Sphingobacterium sp. UBA6711 | reverse complement strand
CTTTTTAAATACGTCATTCCCTGACTGACATTCCCTGCTGATAGTGGTTTATAAACATCCGGCGCAATACGGCGGATACGGATCTTTTCGATTTCACCCATGCCTTCGGAAATCTTGTCACTACGGATCAAACATTCTGCTTTCATCAGGACAAGATCCGAAACCGTCATGCCAGCGCTATTACTCTCGTACCCCTGTGCAAACCAAGCCGGGATATTTGGAAGCCCAACATAAATAAGCCCATATTGGTAATTATAAACATTGGTATAGTCTTTAATAATATTCCCCGGCTCATAATAGTCCTTGAGTATTTCATAGGTTGGCGTCAGCAAGCTTGGATCGAATGTATTGGAGAAAGCATAAAAGAGATTATCTGTTGCTGTTAGTCCCTTCCTGCTCAAAACACGGTTAGCCATTACCGGATCTTCCAATAGATAACGATGATCNNCGATGATCTTCCAACGTACTGTTAATAGCCAATGCACTGTTAACAGCTTCTAATGCTCCTGTATAATTACGCAAGGACAACAAGATCTTGGCTTTCAAAGCGTAGGCAAATCCCCGACCAAAACGCATACTATTTTTAGGTCGGTCGGGCAATGCTTCTGATGCCCGCGCCGTCTCTATATCGGACAACATATTATCATAAACCTGCTGCACGCTTACTTTGGCATTGACTTGTTCAAAGTTAATATCAGTAACATAGGGAATACCTCCGTCTGTCGACGCGGTAACAGGATCATAAGCTTTCGCATACATATTGACCAAAAGGAAATGCATATATGACCTAAGCACATAGGCTTCCGCTTTAAGACGTTCCAGAAGCTTTTTGTCACCACTGGCCTGATCGGCATTGGTCAATACAATGTTGGCAACCATGGCGATATTCTTATAAAGTCCGTCGTAACGACCATCCGTTGGGGTAAGTGCAGCGCGATCAGCATTCTCGTCATAGGTCAACAACACTTTGTCCATAGTAAGGACATTAGAAGAAATCACATTAGGAACATTATATGCCAGCAGGTACATATCGTTGACGATCAACGAAAGCCTATTCATATTAAAGGCTGTTCCTGAATAATTAACGTTCATCAATTGATCCAGGTCATCCGCACGATTGAGTAAATTCTGTCCTTTGGGCACGAAATCGGTATATTTTGCGCAGCCGTTCACCGCGAATAGCGAAACTAAAAGCGCCAAGAGATATAGTTTAAATCTTAATTTCATCGTCTTAAAAATTAGCATTGATCCCAAGTACAAAAGATGTTTGAACCGGTGCTCCCCCGGTTTCAGGGTCTATANNTTCGCAGATGGATAGGCCAACGGAACCGGTCTTGCCCTATAATAATGACCGCCATAGTACATAGCAAAAATACTAAGGGTAAAACTCCTGTATGAAAAATCATTGTTAAATCCCATCGTTACCCTAGGGTCAGCGCTACCTGAAAACACAATAGCTTCTGACTCGGTGGGCCCAAGTGATGTCTTAGTAGGGACACCTGCCGTGTTGTACCATTGTGCCATTCCCATATCATCGAGCCCGGCAAAGCGGAAAGAGTAAAGGGAATGGACAGGATATCCTTTGCGGTAAGATCCCCCGGCAGCCAATGTGATAGGGTTTTTGGTCAATTCATCTACATCGGTAATACGGTTCTTATTGTATGATCCTGTCAGATTGCTTGTCCAGCCAAATCCACCGCTTGCATTAGGCCTAAACCAATCGTAACTAAAATTAAATTCCAAGCCACTATTGACCATACTTGCGTTGTTGATCACCATGGATGCAAATCCTTCGGATGGATCAAGTCGTTTTTGCGCAAATAAATCGGTACCCTTGCGTTTGTACAAATCTAAAGTACCTCTTAAGCGGCTTTCGAAGAGACTAAAATCCACACCGATATTGGATGTAGCTGTTTTTTCCCAGCGCAATTGTGGGTTGGGCGGATTAGAAACCGTAGCATTTGGCTCCTGGGTCAGATTATTAATCCCCGCTGTGCCGACCAAGAGGGCACTTACATTTCGAATATTGCCCGTTAGCCCATAGGATGCACGCACCTTTAAGTAATTTACCCATGAATACTGTCTAATAAAATCTTCATTGGATGCCACCCAAGAGGCTCCCACTGACCAAAGTGGTCTACCCCTATATTTTTCATCTCCACCAAAAAGGTCCGCGTAATCTTTACGAAGGGATCCAAAAAGGTTATATTTTTGATCAAAAGTATAAGTCAGGTTCGCATACGCTGACGCAAAACGATGCATAATATCCTTTTGCAGGCCCATCGATACCGCTTCGGCAAAATGGTACTGATATAATGGATAATTCGCATTCCAAAGTGTCCCCATCTTTTTCTCATCCATTGCGTCAAAATTGACTGTATTGGTCAAATGGGTCTGCAACTGGTCGTCATAACCTTACAAGACGCCAGTTGTTCCATAAGACCTTGTTTGGCGAAATTCCATTCCTGCAAGCGCTATGAAGCGATGTTTGTTAAATGTACGATCGAAATTGGCTTGAAAACGAGCCGTATAATTGGGACTGCGCAAACTGGAAGTGGCTAATTTCCCGCCTTTCGGGATATAAGAGGGATAGGAAACAGCTTTACTGATCGGATCTGCGTAGCGGTAAGTATACACGTTGTGCAACCACCGCATCGTATAACTATCTTCCTCTGAATAGCCCGACACATCTGTGCGGATATCTTCATATTGGAACATGGGCTGCAACGACAAACCATTGAAGGGTTTGATATTTAAATTTAGATAATATCGTGTATTGAGGTTACTCGTATTTACAAAATCACGTTCCAGTTCATCCATATGGTTGAACACGGCCGACTGTAATTCTGGCCGGCTTTGTCCAACGTTATTGTAAATATTGAAGCGATTATTTGTGTAGTAGGCCCTGCTACCGTCATCATTAAATAGTTTTAAATAAGGCGAAACATTAAATGGCGTAAGTGCAAATTCATTATTATGTGCCCGTTCTCTTCCGATGACACTGTTGATGCCATAGTCTATATCAAGCCACTTGTCTACACTATAACCGCCTTTATAGTGTAAATTAATACGGCGATCAAAGGCATTGATGATTCCCTTATTGTCGTTCATATAATTCAATACAAAGCTATTTT
>DKIT01000036.1 GCA_002454415.1 Sphingobacterium sp. UBA6711 | reverse complement strand
AGACAAAAAGTCTATCAAAGCCTTTCTTACGAAAGTAGATAACTTCATAAATAAAGATACTTGGCAGAGTCTCAAGAATGGTGATCCAAAGCCTCAAAACAATTCTCTTATTGCTAATATTGATGATATCCGAGCTGCTACGCTAAAAGCCTTTTGGCAAGAACCGGAAGTTGAATTTCCAGACCAAGATATAGATATTTGGTGGGAAGTTTGGCTTGATTACAACAGCGATGAGGAGCATCTCAACCAATGCAAAGCCATAATGATACAACACGGCTTGCAGATTGGTCAGCAGTGGAGCTATTTTCCAGAACACGCTGTCGGTTATATCAAAGGATCTGTTCGACAAATGGAAGCCCTTCTNNCACGAACACGGTGTGTCGGTCTGTTTATTAGACACGGGGGTCAATCATCATAATCCTCTACTCACTCCTCATATTAAACAGCGAAATCTTTTAACAGTTTTCCCTGATGGACATGTTGCAGACAGAACAAATATTATAAGTGGTCACGGAACACCAATGGCAGGTTTAGCACTTTATGGAGATTTAGCAGATATAATGGGAAGCAATCACCCCATAAATATTTCGCATGAACTTGAAAGTGTAAAAATTATCGACCATACGAATCCACATGATCCTAAAAATTATGGATTTGTAACGACAGAAGCTATTTCGGCCGCTGAAGTTATGAATCCCCTTCATAAGCGAGCTATTTGCATGGCTGTTTCTACAGATCATTATAAACATGGTGGAACGCCATCACTATGGTCTGCTGCTATTGATAAGCTCTCATACGGATCAGAAGAAATAAATGATAAAAATCTGTTTATTGTTTCTGCTGGAAACTTACTAGAAGAGGCCCGGAAGGACTATCCTATAATAAATGATGACCATAGTATAAACGCCCCTGGGCAGGCATTTAATGCTTTAACTGTGGGAGCATATACGTTGAAAGATAGAATAGATCTAACGGCTCACCCGCAATCGGAATTATTAGCTAAGCGTGGAGCAATGTCTCCTTGTAATACGACATCAGTAAGTTGGGCAAATGAATGGCCTAGAAAACCAGATATTGTGATGGAGGGAGGTAATCAGGCGCTGCAATACGGAGGAGTATTACGCCCTGATTCACTGCAACTGTTAAGCACATCGCGTGGCACCACGCTGAAATGGTTAACATCATTTGGAGATACCAGTGCTGCAACCGCCTTAGCTAGTCGATTTGCTGCACAACTTTACATTGCCTATCCTAATTTTAGACCGGAAACGATAAGGGCTCTTATTGTTCATTCTGCAGACTGGACACCGAGCATGTTAAGCAACAGAACCATTGGCCAATTATTACCCACCGAAAAGACTAAGCTATTACAGACTGTTGGCTATGGTGTCCCTAATCTTTCTAGAGCTATTAAAAGTGCTTCTAATTCACTCACATTAGTTTGCGAGGCAGAGCTGAAACCTTATAAGTTACAGGGCTCAGGGATCAAGACCGATAAATTTCATCTTTACGATCTACCGTGGCCAATAGATGCGCTGTCGGAGCTATTTAATACTCCAGTTAGAATGACAGTTACGCTTTCTTATTTCGTAGAACCCAATCCTGGAAACAAAAGATATGCAAAAGCAAATAATTACATGTCGCATGCTTTAAGATTTAAAATGATTGATGTGGATGAGAGCATAAATGCTTTCAAAAAAAGAATAAGTGCAGATGAAAGAGATGACGATTACCAAAAAGAAGGACAGGAGAGGAATTGGGGGCTTGGAGAAAAACTTCGAAATAAAGGTTCCATCCACAAAGACATTTGGGAAGATACAGCCGCAGACCTTGCAACCCGAAATGTTATTGCAATACACCCTACAACTTGCTGGTGGAAAACAAGGAAAAAACTGCAACGTTATGAAAATACAGTTCGGTATAGTCTAATCATTAGCATTTCCTCGCCAAATAATGAAATTGATATTTATACTCCTGTACAAAATATGATTGCAGCTAAAGTGGCTATTCCTGTTGAAATTAAAGTTTAAACGTATCTATTTACGGAAAAGAAAGATTATATAAGCGGTAGCGCAGAGATACCGAAAAGTCTAGGCTTTGTCTTTTGCGCTCCTGTAAGGGAAACCGTAAAATTATCTGTGTCTTCCAGATTAGATTTGCGGAAACATTCATCAAACACAAAATTTAAAATCTGTATTATGTTTAGGAATCTATTGAAAAGAAAAATGCTAGCTAAGTATTTACTGTTATCTATCTCATTATTATCGCTTAATGGATGCAGTAAAAGTCAAGCTCCAATTGTGGAAGAACCTACCGATGAATTCAGCTACGAAGTAGAATGTACGAGCTGTGACATCACGTATACCGATAAATCTCTACCAGCTGCGATAAGTTAAAATAAACCCCGCATCCTTTTCGGACTTGGGGTCGTAAATAAGCTTATTTTAAAACCTCTTCAAGCTTCTTCTCCAGATCTTCGCCACGCAATCCTTTTGCAAGAATTTTCCCAGAAGGATCGATCAAATAGTTTGCAGGAATACCTCTTATTCCATAAAGCTTAACGACTTTTGAGTCCCAACCCGCTAATTCGGACACATGGGTCCAAGCTTCCAATTCATCATCCTTAATAGCAGACAACCATCGTTTTTTAGCTTCAGGCTTATCCAATGAAAAACTTAATACTGTAAAGCCTTTATTTTTAAAGCGATTATAAGCTTTTACAACATTCGGGTTTTCCGCCCGACAGGGTTCACACCAGGAAGCCCAGAAATCCAATAACACATATTGACCACGGAAATCAGATAAGCTTACTGGTTTTTCATTAACATCGTTAGCTGTAAAATCAGGTGCAATCGCTCCAATATTACTATCACGCTGATTGGTAATCAACTTATCCAAAGCTTGTCCACTCGCTGTCATACGGATACTTTTGTCCAGACCATCGAAAAGTTGACGGGCGGCAGAATCATACGGTACAATCAGCATCTCTTTTAAAGTCACCAGGCTGAGCATCTTAGCTGCATGCTGTTTGATATATGCAATCTTCACACGACGTTCTGCTGCCTGAGCCTGTACATAATTTTTTTCAAACGACTTTGCAAACGCTTCGTTTTGACGTTGTGCCTGTGTAGCTTTCATATAAGCATCCATGATCGCCTGAGTATGTTTTTTTGCTGGGCCAACCTGTTGCTCAAATGCCTCTGCATCTGCATTGATTCCCGAACCTGTAATTTTCGCATTCGCAATACGATCATTAGCCGTAATATTAATATTACCTCCATCGATATAAAATGTCTTGTAATCATGTTCTGAAGGTTGCGCATTTTTATGCATGACAAGTAGTGTTGCACTGCTAGCCTCACCAATCTCGCCTGTAAATTTAGCTTGTCCATTCGTTATTGCTGTCGAATCCAGGTATGCACCGTTACCGTAGCCCAAGTAAGCCTTGACCGCATTCGACTTTGGATTCATTTGCACGTTTACCACATATTGTTTTACTTGTGCATATAACAATGTAGGTAAAAATAGTCCTGTGGCTACGAGCGTTTTAAATAATTTCATTTTTCCAGTATTTTATGATTTTTCAACTTAATTTTTCATTGACCAGCCCATATATCTAGGGGTTGTCAACCATTTCCGGATGAGCATCCAAATAAGGTTTTGGGATGCGCAGAACCAAACGCTTCGGATCCAATTGATATTCTTCTTTTAACAATCCTTTCTCGTCATAAAGCTTATGACTATCGAAGGCAATACCACTAAATAAGGGATCTACCGATAGTCGTCGCATATCAAANNAGTCTTATCTTTCATCGCTGTTTGCGGTACGGTAGCCGAAGTTTTCGGCATACGGTTCATACGCAAATACTCAATATCGGCTTTAGCATTATCCAATTTACCTGTTCGGACAAAAGCTTCAGCGCGCAGTAGATAAAGCTCAGGAAGCTCGATACCAATACGTGCGTAGCTCAACCCATATTTACGTAGACGCTTTGGTCCATTTATAGCCATCGGGATTGGTGTCAGATCACGTTGTTTATCGCTGTACAGCAATAAACGGCGATCATCGTCACCAAATAAAGCTAGTGTCTTTGGCGTTACGCTCAGAAAATCATTCGGATACCCTACTCCATTCGAAGTACCGGCATAGGATATACGTGCCACAACCGACTCGGTCAAATCTGTCATATTAGCAAATGGTGAATTGGGGCCGTTCAATGCATTAATGGGATAAAAGCTTCCCCCCGGAGCCAATGTGAGGTTGTAATCATATAACTTGGGTTTGCTCTTCATTTGCTGTACATCTTGCAAAGCTTTATCCAAGTAAGATAAGGCTTCGGCATCTTTCCCCATAAATAAATATACCTTACCCAACATGGCCTCTGCAGCTGGCTTGGACATACGGGTTGGCAGCACTGGACTCACATTCAATACGGCGATTGCTTTCTGCAAATCAGCTACAATAAAATCATAGGCTTCTTGTACCGTACCTCTCGGGAAATCCGTGCGGCGTATATCATCCGTTGTAATCATTGGAAAACCAGGATCAGAAGCCGCTGTAGCCGACGTATAAGGCTTTGCAAAATAATTGATCAACTGAAAATTGATAAAAGCTCTGCTTGCCATAGCCTGCCCCTGGATATCTGCTTTTTCTGCGGCCGTACCATCACTCGCTGACATAACATTGTTAATGATTACATTCAACGAATAGATATTCGACAATGCTTTTGTCAAGAACTCCGGACGATCGCTCGTACTCGACTGTTGTGCAGACGCGATAAAGATATCATCCTGCCACTTAAACATGTAGCCAGCATATAAGTAGCTCGTCGTATTAAATTTAGCGATCTCCGCAGCCATTTCATCCCCCATCAACATGGCCGGTTGCCAAAATCCTGCACGGCTGTAGTAATACCCCGAGTAGTTCATAAGCATATCAAAATCGTGGGTTGTCGTTGGGATAAGTTTGCCCTTTGGAATTACCTCCAAAAAATTCTTTTTACAAGCTGTAGTACTGCATACCACGATAGCAGCAATTAGTGCAGTATGGATATATTGTTTAAATTTCATTTCGTATCACAATAAAGGTTAAAAAGTCAAGTTTACACCGAAAGCAAAGCTATGTGCACCAATCTTAGGTAAACGGGCGCCAGTTCCAAAACTATAATATTCTGGATCAATGCCCTCTTTGTTATTTGCCCAAAGCAATATATTGTTCGTCTGCACACGGACACTCGCCGCATTCAGGTGCATACGTTCCGTAAAGCTTTTCGGCAAATTGTAAGATAACGTGACATCCCGGAGCTTCAAGTAGGAAGCACTCAATACATTGCGATCCCCTTGGAAATAATAATTTGTATTCCGTTGTAAAAACTCATAGGATGGGTTAGCCACGTAAGACGGTACATCGGTAAATTTTTCATCACCCGGATTTCTCCAACGCTGTTCAAAATCTTGTAAACGATTATTCATATTCATAACATCCGTAAAAACAGTGGTCACTTCATTGCGCATTACCGCGCCGAAACTGTACACCAGATTTAAAGAGAGCGACAGATCTTTATAATTGAATGTATTACCAAAGCCTCCCGAGAAAGGTGGCGTCTTTGTACCCATATAGACTAAATCGTCTACAGCAGCTCCCGTACGCACTTTTGTGATGGATCCATCTTTTAGGTAAATCTGCGGATCTCCTTTGTCATCCAATCCCGCATATCGGTAAGCAAATAATGGTGCCATTGCATAGCCTTCAACATAGTTAGCGACTGTACGATAGGTTGCCGTATTTTCCGAACTTTGGGGAACGGTATACTTCACCAATTTATTTCGGTTATAAGCAAAAATCAATGAAGACATCCATGAAAAGTTTGGACGTTGAATATTTCGGGTACTCGCACTTAGGTTCAGCCCATTATTGCGCATCTCACCAATATTGGCAAGCACCGAAGGGATTCCGGTAAACAGATCATTTGGTACCGTACCAATTAGATTGTTTGTTTTTTTATTGTAATATTCTATACTCCCACTGATCTTCCCTTTAAATAAGCCAAAATCCAAGCCCAGGTTGACTGTATTGGTTGCTTCCCAAGACAGTTTTCGATTGGCAGGCTGACTGATGTAATAACTTGGCCCACCGATTTGAGGATAGGATAAATAGCTTTCCGCCGCTGCGATATTGTACAAGGTTGCCGAACCTGCGTAGGGTGAATTCCCCGTTACACCATAGGTCGCACGCACACTTAGCTGATCCAGCCATTTTAACGATTCCATAAACCGTTCTTTACTGATTATCCAGCGGCCACCGATACTATAGACCGGTTTATTCTGGACTGACACATCGCTACCAAAAATATTGCTATGGTCCCTCCTCCAACTCAGATCCAAGGCATATTTATCCAATAACATGTAATTTCCTAAAGCAAAATAAGAGTTAAATCTGGAAATATTTTCAGACTGTGAATATGGTATGATACCCAAGTATCCTGCCCCTGTAACCGTATTGTACACTCCGTTTTTAAGTGTTAAATAATCTAGTAAGGGTGCCTGCAGCAATTGTTGATCCCAACCTAATACCGTTGTTTCCTTACCGGTATTCAGTGCTTCACTAGCTTCTTGACCCAGCTGTATATTGACCCGATGTACATGAGCAGGACTTGCGTGTTGATAGGTCAATTGATTCCTTACCGTCCAATTACGCTGGTTGGCGTCACTCGTACGTAACAGCCCTCCAGTAGTCGGAATGACAGGCTTCGAACCGTCAGCAGGTGTAAATGTGAGCAAAATGCCGCGCTGATTGACCGTTCCATGATCCTCATAGTATATTGTCGTCTGCGGCGATGTACTATAGCTGTAATTTCCTTTAAAAGCGATTCCCTTCCAAATCTTCACATCCACCTGGGACGATAAATTGACCGCTAAGAGATCACTTGTCGAATGTGCCAGATCATACTCGTCCAAAGGTCTATAAGAAAGATCTAAGCCGCTCTGCTTCGCATAGTTTTCTCGTTTTATAGTCGTATAGTTTGGAAAACCATAATAGGGCATGTTCGCGGATTGTCCTTGACCATCCCGCAACAATTGATAGGGAAGCATACTTGGCGTATAGCGAAAGGGATTTTTACTGACACCATGAGCCGATGACAATTGAGCATTGAGTGAAAGAGAGAGCCAGTCTTTAGGTACATATTGTTGGTTTAGAGCCATACGAAATGTCCGATCGTTTACCCCTCGTCCTGAGCCACGCTCATTATTATAGCCTATTGAGGAATAGAATGCATAAGTTCCTGTGCCACCTGATGCTGCAATGTTATGATTGGTTGTTACAGCATTTTGATAAACCAGATCCCGTATCTGCCTTCTGTTGTCAATGACCGATAGGCTGTCTAGCATTGCCTTACCACGGGCAGCATCTAAGGTTCCGCCCTGCATCGCATATAGAATGTCCGTATGTGGAGCTATAGCACTATAAAATGAATTATATGAATAGATATCTGGACTAAAAGTTTCTTGCGCAGCATCTATAAACTGTCTACTGGTTAAATATTTATAATAGTTCAAGTCTGGTCGTCCACGAAACTCTGTAAAACTATTATAGCTTAATTTTAGCTTTTCATTTCTTTTCCCTGATTTGCTGCGTACCACAATCACACCATTAGCCGCACGAGCGCCCCAAATAGCCGCCGCTGCAGCATCTTTCAAAACGGTGATATCCTCAATATCATTGATATCAATCAAACTAAAATCCGCAATAGCAACCCCATCTACTACATACAGCGGTTGATTAGATAGAGAAACACTTCCTGCACCACGGATCAGCACATTGCGCGTACTGCGTTTGGTATTGGCATCCGTTGTAAAATCCTGCGACACCTGCAGGCCCGGTATCAGACCTTCCAAACGGCCCAATACATCATTAGAAGCACTACGCTGAGAGAATGCTTTCATATCCGCTTTTGCAAAAGACCCCGTCACCCGTTCCTTTGATAAGGTTTGGTATCCCGTACTTACGGAAACTTCCTCCAGTTGTTGCACACTTGATCCCAGCGTAATATCGACTATAGATTGTCCTGCGAGGATTTTAAAACTTTTGGCAGCATAGCCTACATAAGAAACCCACACTGTACTTCCTATAGGTGCAGTCAATGTGTAATCTCCCATATTATCTGTCCGAAAAGACTGCAACGTTGCATCTACAGATAGGTTCGCTCCAGTCAATGGTCGCCCATCAGCCCCTATTATTTTTCCTTTGATCGTGAGACTAGTTTGTTGTGGTTTAGGTTGAGTATTTACTTGTGTGTTATTCTGACGCAGGCGGATCATAATAGTCTTATCTGTAATAAGATAATCAAATGGCTGGTCTTTAAATATAGCCTTCAGCGCTGACATGACCGACACATCCTCCATATCGACAGTCACTGGTGAAGCTTTTTTCATATCGTTGCGATCAAAGAAAAAATCATAACCGGACTGCTTCCTGATCTTGGTCAGGACATTTTCTAAACTGGTTTGTTTTTCATGCAGCCTGATTTGCGCATTTGCCGCTGTAGTCAAGCAGAGAAACCCAACGCTAATAGCCAAAGGTCTAGATAGGTTTATTGGTAATTTTATTTTCATAAGGTAGAAAGGTTATTATTAATTTACTGTTAATGTGTACTTTTTATAATCGGTCAAACTATTTCACATAGATCCTCCTTCCTTCAATTTCAAAACGCAACGATGAGCTCTGGGAAATAATATTTAGGACATCTTTCAACTTTCGATCTCGGCTTAATATACCACCGGGGATAAAACTATACTTCTCAACACCATCTCAGAGAACAACTTCCATATTATACCATCGTCCTATTTCCTGCAATGCTTCACTAGCCGTCATACCCCGAAAGACAAAATCGCCTTGTTTCCACGCCATTGTCTTTTCGATATCTGCTTCCTGTATTGAAAAACCAGTACGTGTTAATATTGCTTCTTTTCTAGGATGCAAAATAGCCTCTTGCTGAGTGCCCCCTTGCCGATAAACGACCTGTACCCGCCCTTCCAATAAAGTCGTTGTCGTATTTTCCTGTAAATATGAACGAACATTAAAATGTGTACCCAGGACCTTGATTTCCTGATTTTTGCTATAGACTTTAAAGGGAACCTCCGATTTAGCTACTTCAAAGTAGGCCTCTCCATCAAGTTCCACCCTGCGTTCTTCCCAGCCAAAATGAAGCGGGTATTTGAGCTCTGTAGCTGCATTTAACCAGACCCTTGTACCGTCTGATAAAGTCACCCGATACATTCCCCCATTAGGCGTAGTTAATGTCAATGAAGTCGCAGCTCTTGATTGTGTTGTTTTTAAGGATACTATTGAATCCGATCCATCCTGATAAGCAAAGGATTCTTTATCCATAAGGATTCCATTTTCGCCAGGTCGCAAGTCGATCGTTTGACCATCTGAAAGACGGAGAGTGACACCCTTCCCCTGCGGTGTCAGTTGTACCTGAGAATGTATTGGTATTGTCGGTAGTTCCGAAGGCTGTTGGCTAAACTTGCTGACACCAAATACAAGCAGGACCAAGATTGTAGTGGCAGCCATTCCCCTTACCAAATTTCTTCTAGACCAGATTGTCTCTGTTTGTGTCTGCCTTAACAT
This sequence comes from Sphingobacterium sp. UBA6711, assembly GCA_002454415.1. Taxonomy (GTDB): domain Bacteria; phylum Bacteroidota; class Bacteroidia; order Sphingobacteriales; family Sphingobacteriaceae; genus Sphingobacterium. The sequence goes on along the minus strand of DKIT01000036.1, from coordinate 13,345 downwards.
CGTCGTACGCATACGTGAGATACGCGCCTCGCCCCCAGGCCCCTCTGTTAACTGTTTTAATGCATTTAGGTCCTCCCGTAAACGATCCTGTTGTGTTAACCGATCCAATATTGCTTGGTTTGCTACATCCTCTGCCACCCATGCACGGAGTTCTTGTTCTTCTTCTGCAGTTAAGGTACCTTGTAGGAAGCGCATCAATAATTGCGCCATGGGTTTATTATTCGACATGATTCGTTCGTTTTATAGTAATACGAACACTGCGAGAAAATCTTTCCGTTTGAAGTGTTTTTTTTGATATTTTTTTTAAAAACCTTTTGACCGGCAGTATTCGATGATCTCAATCATGCCTATCAACAATAGAATATCTTTATCCTGACAAACCTTACGTAAGAGAGCTAGCGCTTTGGAGCGTGCTATATAAACTGCATTGGGCGTCATATCCAGCCGAGCACTGATCTCCTCGGCACTCAGACCTTCCAGAAAGGTTAGATCAAAGACTCGTTGTTGTACAGGAGACAATTTCTTTACTTCCTCATATACTAATTGCAAGGTTTCAGCATGAATGATTTGAGCCAATAAATTTGTATCAGCTTCGAGCAGATCGTCGGGTAATTCCGTTGTCGGGATAGACGTTATTGGGGTATGACTACGCAAGTAATCAATAGCACGATGGCGTGTTACCTTGTAGAGAAATGATTTTAGGTGACCTTCGGTACTAATATTCGCTTTAGAAAACCAGAGCTTGGTGAAGGCATCTTGTACGATTTCTTCAGCAACGTCATGATCGTATACTATATGATACGCAAACACCAGCAAAGCACGCACATGCTTATCAAAATAATAGGTAAGCATTCGACTATTACCCTCCTGAAATTTCTGAAAATATCTGGCTTCCATACAAAGCAACAATTTTAGTATTTTTTATGAGCTTTTCCAAATTCACACATTTTAAGTAAAATATGTGAATGTAATAGCAAATTAAAAAAAACAACTTGACTGTATTGACAAATTCAAAAACCCAGAATACCTCTATCTTGAAGAACATCAAAAAAAGACATCAATGCAATCAGAAACCTAAAGGATCTCAAAAAAATTGTTCTCTGTTCGATCTCAATTCATAACATTGATTATCTTAAAGATCTAAAACACCTGTGGTCCGTCGATATTAAACTCGGGGAATAAAAAGTTTTGAGGCACTAAAGACGGATGTCACTGGAAGATATGAAAGGATTATCTAACATATCTTCCTTAAAAAATGTTCCAAATCTCCAAGAATTCATTATTTGGAACAGAAATCAAGATGCCGAAAATTTTATACCCGTATTTGAAAACACTCATGTGGAAAGTGTGGATGGCTTTTTGGGCAGTATCACAAAAAGGCTTTTGAGTATAGTGATTTTGTATACGAATAACCTCAAAAAATCTGCATAACACAAATTCGACCGAACTGAATAAATATGGATCATTTAGAACCTATAGCCATTATGGACACTTGTCGCTAACATCAAACAGGAAATTAGCTATGGTCAAGGGAAACTTCAAACTCGCTATGGCACGAAACAGTTTAGCCCAAGGCACCAAAGTGTATATTATCGGTATACCTCAATGGAATGAACCCCGGCCTAGCACTGGTTTATTCTTTCACCTGAGATACCCATTTCGGAGCTCGATCAATTGCCTGTCTAAGGTATAAATTCAATTGTGCAACGTGATGCTGAATATGCCGCATATTATACAATAGAATCTCAAGGTAAGAAAAATTTTTAGATTCGTTGATCCAACGTGCATTCATTCTGCTAGGAGTGAGTTCTTCTATATGCTTTCTAGCTTTTTGTCTGCAGTACTCCAAATACGCAAGAATTTCTGACCTGATATATGTCCGGTCCGGTTTTTTGCCCGTCGGATCAAATTCTGAAAACGTAAACGGTTTTGGTGGCTCAAATTTATTGGGTTCTACAGATAAATAATAATCTGTCCAAAAGATACAGTGGAAAGACAGATACCAAAAATCTAATGCTGTGTCCCAATGCTCATCGGGACACATATGGATCGCATTTTCAAGCATGTCTAAACTAGCGCCAAACTGGCTCCAAAGTGCGTCTTTTATCATAATTGAATCTTGCATATTTGATTTTTTACTCAGCGCCGCGATGTTTCTTATTTATTCAAAAAATTCTTTACCTCATCATTAGCTGGAGAATTATTGTAATTATCTATAGCAGTATAGGCCTTACCTAAATCCTGTCCTAACCGTTTTTTAAATGGGGGTTTTCGGAAAAATCCAATTTACCCAAAAAACTTAGATAAATGGCATTTTGAACCCGCTTATCAACTAAATGCAAATTCTTCGTTATAAAATTTACCATAGCATCAAACATATCCCCGTCATTTTTAGCTATCGCTTCCTGCATAAATCGCTTGAAACTGCCCATTTGAAAGGTAATAGACGCCCTGAAATCTTCATCTAAAAGCTCCTCTTCCAAACTCAGGAACAAATCAATCAATTCCTTAATAAATAAATCTTGGTCTTTCATCATTTTTATATTGGAACAACTTCCTTACTTTCTTCCCTCCTTAAATCAATAGATCTTGAATGCGATGATAAAATTAGCGGTTAATATAATCCCTATATTCTTCCTGAATCATTCCCGTGGAAATATATCTATGAGAAGATGCTTTGTAGCTGAATGTGGCAAATTCTAACGCATCAACGATTGAAGGAAAAGTATGAATTACGCCAAAAGGTTTATCAGGATCAATCAATGAAAACGCATAGATATCCATGAAATCTTCATTCCCTTCATCAAAGCATTCAAAATAGGCTACAGAAAAACTTTCATCGTTTTCCTTATCAATACTTAACCATTTAAGAATGGTATAATCATCTTCCTGGACATCATCCAGCCACTGCTCAATTGATTTTCCCAGTCTAAGCCTTGTTCTGATTTGATCGTCTGTTAAATACGGTAGCATAAATAAAAACGTGATGCATGAATTTAGTAAATTGTACTATGGAAAAGAAACCATTTTTATTTTTCATCATAGCCTATCAAAACAATGATCAAAAACAGGTACCAGTCAAATCTAAAAACAAGCATTTGACCATGCAATTGTTGAAGATGATTATACTGAAATTTTGGATGCTATAATTGCCTATAACTCCATTTCAGATGAAGTAGCTAAAACTAATAAACCAAAGGCCTATATTCACCGATGGTTCATCAAGGACTCTCTATATAATGCCTACGACAAAGACTTTGTGCCTAACGGCCTGAGGATCCAAAAATTGCTGGGCTTAGTAGGCCATAGCCAGCAAGACTCTACAGGCTATCTCAATCAGGTCAGAGGAAGGGATACTGTATGTATTCCACTACAAATCAAAAAGAAATATAACGTTGCATACCATAAAAAAACAGAAACGAAGGAGTAATTTCTGTCAAGATATACATTTCACTTGCCTATCATGTCGAATGATCACAAAAAAGCATTTGTATCATTAGACTACTCATGCGGAGCACTTTGCGGTCAGGGTTATGATTAAATTAATGGAAAGTGGAAGGTGATAAAACGCGACTATACCTGGATATCTTAGGTAGTCAATCCTGTGCGTCCGAACAAATAAAAATAGTACTTCTAACAATAAAGACCTTCTGGTAAATGAAAGTTAAATATGTATATTTAATTATGGAAACATATATGATGGCTATTATATTATACCGTTTAGCAGAACAATTATGAAGAATATTCTTTTCGCTTCCACACTGGCTCTGTCTATACTTTCCTGCCAAGAAAATAAGCAACAGGACCCACCTACTGTAGAAAATGCAGTGGATAATGCTGAATCGGCTGCTTCAGGTTCTTTTAAGAGTTATCGTGGAAATAATATAACTGTAGACAATATCTATTCCGAATTGATAAAAGATGATAAAAACCTTACAGCTCTCAATTCCAGGATTGTGAAGACATTAGAGGAAACAGAAAAAGTTTTAGCTGTATATAACAGTGTACTCGAAACCACTAATTCTTATTATCAGGATGCCAATGAACGAACGAAAGACATTACAGATTCACTTGTAAAACAACAGGTTGAAAAAGAAATTAGCGCCAGTGCTGATCGATACGATCTTAAAGTAAAAGATATAACAGATCATATCAGTCAAATAACTAAAAATAATGAAAAGCTCGTTAGCACCTACACTGCTTTTAAAATCAGAAAAACACTACCTGAAATTGAAAAATATCAAAATGCGCATCCTCTAAAAATAGATAGCCTGAATACTTTCATTTCCAAACAGAATAAATTGCTGGAAGAACTAAAGAAATTTAAATAAATGATATCAAGAGGAGAAATAGTGAGTCAACTTGACCAAGAGGCGTTGATCTTTCACAAAAGTTCATTTGCCATAAACATAGCATCATAGAAATTCTATTTTTACTTCTGTTTTTGTAATAATGAAGCAGTTGAAACCACAAGTTTGAAGAAAAGTGTAATAGAACAAGGACTGCATTTTCATTGCAGTCATAGCATCCTCAGTAATATAATTTTTCATACGATTGAAATACTGTAAATGACCATTGACGAACTCTTCAAAGCTGTATGCGATTTCAATTCCATTGAATATATTGACAAAATCAAACTCCGAAAACTCCTGCCAGACAACATTTTCAAAAATCATTTTCTTAATTGGATTGGATGTTTCTGTTATACACTCATCGTAATATATCTCTGAAACTTTTCTTTGGAAATCCAAACTCAGACTGTATGCGAATAAGTCTCCAAACTCTTCTTCTAATGTACTGGGGTTCATATTAAAATATACTATGTTTTATCAGTTACTATTAATTCGTCACGAACACTAGGTTACCCAGAACTTTTTGAATTCTTATTTTCCCCTTTTTAGAAAATACAACTTTTCCAAGTCTATCCTGTGAATTATATGTCCTTTCTTTAATTTCTGCTATCCCCTTCTATAAAAATTCATTAAAATCCGACACTTTAAATATATCAGGGTTATGTGATATCAAGATAAAAAAATGGAAATAGAAATTATAATTAATGAGCTGATTTATTTTGTCTTTTCACATCCTGTTTTGTAAATTCAAAAACCAGTAAAGCCATATCATGAAGCTAGTATAATTTAAGAATATGGGGATTCTTGGCCGCAAACCTAATAAAGGAGGATTCTAATGATAATAACAATCGATATAGGACTTACATCGAGATTCTAAGACATTCATTTAAAAACAAGTACAATATTTTCTGAAATCCAAAAAATCAGTTATACTTGTAGTGCCTAATATTTTTAATAAAAGTATCAAGGAAATAGTAAAACGATATGAAGACATCTTTGCAGAAACAAACTAAGTACGAAGGTGCCAGAGTAACTCACAAAGTTTCTAAAACTGGGCCTGCTGTAACTTCTGAGAAGAATAGATTTAAAGGTATGCACCAAGATCTGGAAAAAGCTGAACCGCTCTATATCCCCTGCTATAAAATTAGAGGATAAATCATCCAATAAAAAAAACTAATCAAACCGATCTGTTTTAAAAGGATTGAACTCGGTTGGTATTTCATCATCATGGAAACAAATCCCTTTTTAATACTGACCGCTATTGAACACTAGCCGTTCAGTATTGAACAGGATGCCTGCCGTTTCCTATCTTCTTATTCGCTAACATTAAATTGATCACTTAAGTCAAATAATTCATGAGGGACATATTACTGTTGTTGTCCAAAGTTACTTCAGCTAAAAGCTGTTGGTATATTTAAAGATTTGCTTTTCCTTTTTATTATATTTACTCAAAAAGGCACGCAACGTTGCCTAGGTTTTGGTCGATTTATAACACAAGATCAATAAACACACAATGGCACTAGAATTAATACCTGTAATAGAAATTGGATATATCAATCAGGGCATTCCAACACCAAATAAACGCCCTTATTGGGAGTACCCTATATTATGGGATAAATATAATGCTGAAAGCTACAAAAAAGCAGGTTTTAAAGACGATTTAAACCCATATTTAGCCGGATCATCATTTTACAGACTTTCTGAAATCACAGACAGCAATTTGACGAAACTTGTAATTGACCATACACACGAAATGAGGGCAGGAACATACGAACGAGAACAAGCAAGTGCGTTTTTTGGAGGCTATGTCCTTCGAATTGACCAGCAGGACAAATATTTTCCACAATGTTGTGGCGATCTTTCAGACATCCATTATTGGGAAAAACTTGCAAATGGAAAAGATGGCTTTTATGCAGGACATCCGCAACCAAAAGTAAAATTGGACACGAACACAATTACGCTTGATTTTACTGTAGAAGAGTTTGACGAACACTTTGTACCCACGCCAAAAGATGTTTTGGTTTCATTTGAAATCTCATCTCTAAAGAAAGCAATTGAAGTTGTAAAACTGGAATTAGAAAATTTCGAAGTAAGATTAGAGCGGATAAATCGGGACAACAATTTAAATATTGAAAGAATCTGCGAATTGTTGATATGGAATGATGAAGACTATCAATAAAGAAAAACGTCCGAATACAAAATAACGGATTTCTCACGCCTGATGGACTGTATACCTATTTATATCATATCCAATTTAAGAATGGTATAAGCAATATCAATGATAAAAAAAATAGCCTTTTTTACATTGCCTCAACGATGTGAGCTCCAAGCTTGTCAGGAGGTACCTTTGCGCCAAAAGGATATTAGCATAATAGCAACTATGCATCCCATAAAGCTAACAAGCAATAACGCAAGGAGACTATAAAGGATGCAAGAAAAGAGAAACTTAAAAAATTCAGACCCCTTCATAATTATCTTTAAAACTTCTCATAATCCCAACGTTTTATTTTCATAATTGTGTATTCCATAAAATATAAACAATGGATGTTATTTGACAAGCAATTTCAGGATATTTCTACCGATAAACAAAATTGTCCACAAAACTATAGTCCAAAAGTTTCTAATACTGAATTCTAAATTTAATTTCATTTGTTAAACCCTAATAATATTCCAACCGTTATCCATACAAAATTACAGAAATGGTGCTACTATAAAACAGTTCATATCACCTCAAAATAAAACTACAAATATTAGTCTGAAAAACTCATTTTTTTAGTATAATTGTATATGAGAAAAACTTGATATGAATGCAGTAGTAAAAATGGGGATATGGTGCGTAAGGCTATTTTGCGGTACTGTTAACGCTAGCTTTTTAGAAAATCTCAACTTCATCATTAATACTAAATAATAGGATGATTTATATTAACGAAATTCGAAATAAAAAACCGCTGGAGGACCGCAACCATTATCCGTATAATATTCCGTCATTGTCAACACTGGATGAACTAAAATTTCGGAATCCTGTGACCTTTATCGTTGGAGAAAATGGTATCGGGAAATCAACCCTCGTAGAGGCAATAGCTATAAACGTAGGTTTCAATCCTGAAGGTGGAAGCCGCAATTTTAATTTTAGTACGATGGATTCCCATTCCGCTTTATTTGAAGACATCCACGTGATACGAACGGCATATCGCAACAGGGATGGTTATTTTCTCAGGGCTGAAAGTTTTTATAATGTTGCCACGGCTGTAGATCAATATGAAGTTCAGAAATCTTATGATGGATCGCTACATGAACGTTCTCATGGTGAAAGCTTTCTCTCATTATTACATCATCGCCTAAACGGAAACGGACTCTATATTTTTGATGAGCCAGAATCGGCACTCTCTATCATAAGCCAGCTAAATATGCTGAGCCGAATAAGAGAGCTTGTAGATCTTAGATCGCAATTTATTATTGCGACACACTCCCCCATTCTAATGGCATATCCCGAAGCAGACATCTATCAGGTATCTGAAAATGGAATACAGCTAATAGCATATCAGGATACTGAACAGTATAAATTGATGAAGTATTTTATGAATAATCACGAACGAATGTTAGCCGAATTGGGATTCGACTTTTAGATCAAATTAAGTGGAAGACAAAAATAAATACAAAGAACTCATTGGGAAATTGATGTGTTATATAATCCTTAAATTCATAATTGACACATAAAATATGCTCGATATTTTAATATCCGATTGCCTACAGCGGAAGAAGGTCATGTAGGCAGACAACTTACGAAACTTTTAATGTTTGTTCTCTTCCCGAATTCCTTTATTAATATACTTAAACATTTCTTGGACATTTCCAGTGACTTTTTTTACAACTGTTCCCTGTCTATCGAACAGCACGTAAGTGGGTATTGATTGTATGTTCAATTCTCTAACGAAACGTGAACGAAAGCCCTGTTGGTCACAGTAACATTCTGCAATATAGTTTTTCTTTTGAAGCAGGATTTTCCAACGGTCGATCTTTTCATCAAGAGAATATGATATTAGGTGTACATTCTTGTGAGCCAAGCTGTCAAAATCATTTTTGAACATTTCGTACTCTATGTGGCAAGGCGCACACCACGAAGCTGTAAATACGACTAGCGTATAGAAATATTTTCTACTCGCCAATTCCTTGATTGAAATCTTCTCTCCATGGGCATTAATCATTTTGTGGTCTTCATGTTCCACTAAGGAATATCCAGTCACATCTTTTCCGACTAGACGTCTTTTCAGTTCCTTCCATTCATCTGTTATCTTATATTCCTCAGGATATTTATCAAGCTGTTCCAATAACAACTTTGGATTAACGGTAGTTGATTGGCCGTCGCGGATAAGTATTGCTATAAGACTCCTATCATTCGTATTATTCTTGTGATATGTATCTCGTAACCTTTTATACCATAAGTATTCCTGAAATCCCATGTTTACCCGATTAACTCTTCTGAGCAAATCTTCAGATATCTTCTTTTTTTTAAAGGATTGAAAGTTGAAATCATTGACTGCTCTGTAATGAGATTTGATCGAATCATCACTTAGATTCCGTGCCGTGTCCAGAAAGCGTATGTTGTCATCGCCTTTTACTCCCCCCAAGTAAATTGATTTCAGGTCGGGAATAATCTCTTTATCCACTAAGCCTGACTTAGACCGCCCTTTTGTCGTATCTTGCTGATGACCAAAATTATCTTTTGCAATAGATTGGCCAGCATGTCCTTGGCTGTTTCGTAACACTAGGATTAGCACAAGAAAAAGCACTATATGGTAATGTTTTTTTATCATTATAATATTAATTACTATCCGAAAAATATTAAAAAACTTAGTTCATCTGACAATATTCATGACATTTATATGGACCGTTTTCGTAATCACAGTTTCCTCCATAAACTCTTTGGCATAGTGTTGAACCGCTCGTTTGAGCTTTTGATATAGCTTAGAATGGATACCGAATGAAGAAAATGTATCTTTTAACGTTAGCAAAGATGGATAATCTGCGTGATTTCGGACAGTTTTATAAACTTGTCTCGGGTGAAATTTACTTTAAGTGTCTTTAGCAAATAGCCTGTAACGTTGAAAAGATCATCGCTATTCTTTCTGGACAGGGCATTTAAAATTTTCATCTTTTGTGTTAATATGGTTAGGCTCTCAAAGATAACAATCATTTGTAATTGTCAACATGAAGTTAATAAAAAATTTCCTAACTATTTATCACACTAGTTTTACGAAATAATCTTTACATAAAATTTTCTTTTAATATTGCGATACAATAAATAAAAAGTTGATTTTTAGCATAATTACAATGTGATTATTGGATTTTCATTCATCGTCTATTCATATTTAGCTACTGATAGTTAAAATTGGTCCGACAAGCCAATTTATTTATATTACCTCCCCTTCAGCTAATATAGCTGAAATATCTTTTGGTTAAACCACCATAAATTTTATTGTTTCATCCATCAAACTTGAGTTACTTCCGGCAGTTTGATCCAGGACGAAAAATCCGCTTTCAAAATATCTTGTTCGAAAAATTAACCTGTATATTAGACTATCAACGAGATGCAATGCGTTAAATATGCAGTTCTATTTCTTATCCTATGCCAAGTCGATTGGAGAACAAATCTGTTAGATTTGTAAGACTGCAAATGATCAAAATCCAGATAACATGGGAAAGCGGATTATCAATTGTAGGATATATTGAAAAAGAAAAATAACCAAAAATATAAAGCTATGCAAAAGATTATTCCAAACCTTTGGTTTGACAGCAACGCGAAGGAAGCCGCGGAATACTACCTATCGGTTTTCAAAGATGGAAAAATAATCAATATTACTTATTACCCGAATTCAGAAGCTGAAGGACTAGCTGATTTCCAGAAGGATTTCGCGGGAAAAGTACTTACAGTGGAATTTGAGATTTTGGGAATGCGCCTTATTGGGATCAATGCCGGACCGATATTCAAATTTAACGAGGCAATTTCGTTGATGATCCCCTGCAAAGACCAGACTGAAATAGACTACTATTGGGAGGCACTTACATCGGGTGGAGGACAGGAAAGCGTTTGCGGATGGCTAAAAGACAAATACGGATTAAGTTGGCAGGTTTGTCCTGAAAATTGGGAAGAACTCAATAAAAGACCTGGCGCATTCAAAAAAATGATGGGAATGAAAAAGATTATTATTGCCGATTTTTAAAACTAGGTAACGACAAACATAGTTACGCTATAAACAATTTTCAAATATTGAAAATCCGACAGCAGNNTGCGGCATTAGACAGAATAATAATTGCTTTTTTGGATTTATCATCAAAGGCAACAAAAGACCTAAATCCGCCTGTACCTCCAGAATGATGAAATATCGTGTTACTTCCTGCTTTTTTAACACGCCAGCCCAAAGCCATAATTTGCTCATCATTTGCAAAAGTGATCTGATGAGTCAAATGAATGGCTTTTTGCAGTTTATTTTTTGAGCCTAACTGTGCTCTCATAAAAATAATCATATCATCCAATGTAGATCTTATGGCACCAGATCCTGCCAAAGATTCCAAGTGCCAACACGACGTTGGCGCTCCTTTTTCATTGTATCCTTGTACAAGCCTGGCATCTTCTAGTGATGTATTTTTCATTCCCAAGGGCAAGCAGATATTGTCAATGACCAATTGTCCAAAACTTTTGTTATTATGGCGCTCTAATGCTACACCTAGTACACCTGCCCCTAAATTTGAATATGAAAACTTGATTCCGGTTTCAGAAGAAACTTTATACTTTTTCAGAAAATGGAAGAGTGAATCAACCTTATAATGACTATATGGATCTGCAAGAATGGCATTTGTTGTAAAAATATTATCCGGGAGCCGAGGAAATCCAGCGGTATGATTTGATAATTGCTCTACAGTAATCGGGTGATCAAGCCATGCTAATTGAGGAATGGAATCTGGCAGGTATTTACTGATCGGATCGTCTAATTGCATATTGCCACCAACTACTTCTTTTGCCAATACAAGTAAGGTAAAAATTTTTGTAACTGAACCAATCTCGAAAATGCTTTTAGAAGCGTCTGGAAGTTGCTTGCTTGTCTTATCTATAGTCCCGTAACTATATTTTCGCTGNNCCCCACCTTGAAATTCTTATCTTCTATCAAAAATGGCAGCTCCTTAAAATTCATCCTTAGGACCTGTTTCTCATTATCAAGCAGCACAGAAAATAATTGTTCGGAGTTTTCAAATTGAATAGTATAATTATATCCTCCAGTAGTCGAATCAACAAAAGAAAAATGTTGCATTATTCCTACATTTGCCACAAACTTCCGCATTCCCAGCGAAAACTTTTCTTTTGAAATTTTAGATTGATAGGTGGCGGACGATTGCCCGTAAATCTCGTCTGATTTTTTTTCATTAAAAAGTCTTTGAAACTCCTTCATAAAATAATCGTAATCGGCGCGGATAGCCTGGGCAGGTGAGTGCCGTCCTGAGAACAGAAACAAAACAAGAAGACTGTAAAACCTATAATTTAGTTTCATTTTCATTTTTATGTATCTCGGCATGTTATCTGCAGTTCAGAATGCATTCCCTGTAATGATGATCTTATAGGTTTTGTTTGGTTCCAATTCCCAATCTATACGTAGTAGACAATCAGTGGTAATCTCTCCAAAGTTGTCAACCATCTATAGCCTCGATGGATATTATTTTATTAGCCTCACATAGTAGAAAACGCTTGCATTAAATCCTCTTTAACAAATTGCCATTCATTTCCTCTTAAACAAATAGGATCAAGATCTTCGTCTGCAGAACTAAAATTTAAAAAATTGTCTAAAATTAAATTGCGATCGTGAGTCCATTCATACATTAGCTCATGTAATGCTATCATTTCGGTAATCGTATAATTTCCTAGCAGTGCATGGAGATCCCAAAAGTCCTTCTTTCGGCCTATTCGTTGAACAACATCAATTTTCATTGCAATGATATCCTCAATCGTAGCCATACGAATATTTCCCTCGATTTTAGGTTCATTTACGAATTGCTCCGGTGAATAGAATACATCTAACTTGACAGCGGAATTAGGAATAGACTTGTTAGCGACTATAAAATACGATTTTCCGAAACTTGGTAATCCTTCCCCACTGTGTCGCACCTCTTCAAAATTATTTGTTAGAAAAGCTTCTATCTTCTCAAAATCAATTGTGCCATAGGCTGCATCCGTAAATAAATCTATATCAACAGACATACGATGACCAATCTGTAAACTTAATGAAGTTCCGCCAACTAGTCTAAATGGTTCAAATATCGAAGCCCCCATAAGAAGGTGCAACGTCGATCTTAAATGATCATTTATTGTATTATAATATATCACTTTTTACTTTGCTATTTGTATTTTCTAAGAGGCTTCCTCCCCAATGGATAAATAAAGTTTTAAAAACATCATAGCTAAGAGATTTTAATAAGGATTTATAATCCTTGTTATCCATTGACGAAATCAGTTTTTTTCCCTCAAATTGAGTATAAAGATCTACCAAACTAAGTGGCTTCTCGCAAAATTTCATTTTTTGATCCATTAAATCATGATGTTTGGTAATTTTGATAATAGAATCTATGATTGTTTTATATGATTCCACCCTATTATCATTTTCATGCTCAAAATAACTCTTATTTATGCAAATGCTTTTATCCATTTTACCAAACAATAGCGTAGAGAAGTATTTGGACTTTTTGTTATCATCAAGTAAGTCAATATATTTATCAAAATAGGTTTTTATGGTTTTATCCCCATAAAAATGATAAATTTCCTCTTTTTCTAATTCATTCCCCCTTTCAAGAACTCTTTCAATAACACCTTTTTTCTGCTTCTCAAAATCAATATTTTCGATATTTGTATCCCAAAAGACTTCGGTTCTTATTTTATTTAGATCTGGGTGATACTCCTCCATTTTCATTTTTGCCTTTTTTATATCAAAATAAGTCTGAAGTTCGGC
>DKIT01000138.1 GCA_002454415.1 Sphingobacterium sp. UBA6711 | reverse complement strand
CCTAAATATACTTCTTTTTTCTTTGAAATTAGGAACATTTGCGCCATCAGATTTGGCCTCACCGCTTAGTGCACGAATATAATTCGATTGTATCCCCATAGAAATTGCTAGATGAACAATTGAAAACAATATAGGATATCCGCCCCCCTCTAATTTTTGTATATATATTAAGCATTCGTCTATATATTCTTTAGATCGATTCTCTTTTTCAGCCTCTAGCACAAACTGCTCATTTGGAAATACCGTCATCGTTACTACTTTCTTGAATGTTTAATGTAAATTCTTTGAGTTCATCAAATATTTTGTTGAACTGAGGGTCAACGAAAGATTTGATGAACTCAATGCGTCGNNATCAAACTATACGTAAAGACGCCTCAACAAATCACAATGCACGGCACTGTGACACCGAAAAGGTAAATTCTAACGATTAGGTATTCCCTTTGAATGAGCGAGGTAAATATAACATTTTTTTGATTTCTAAATTGTAAAATGTCTCATGTCTAATTGAGTCTTGACGTTTCTTCTTTTCCAATTGCTGTAATATTTTTTTCGCCTTATTCGTAAGGTTATATTCTGTTGATATAAGTTTTTTAATTCTACATTCTTTTTGAACCAAACTTAGCTCTTCTCTACTCAAACCTAATATCTGACAAATAATTACGGTATCTAATTCTAATGTTATTAAATAAATTAAAGTAATTACTGCATGATTTTGCAGATTTTTGTCTTTATAACTTGATGTTCTGCCATCCGAAAAGCCATCAATAATCCTAGTTCCCTCTATTAAGTCATGTCCTATCTTATCAAATAAACTTAGATAATACTTTATATCTCTCTTAATTTTTTTTGCTTCATACATCCTTGTTATAGAGTTTCTAGGAAATAAAGGTTTCCAGCCATTGCCTTCGCCCCAAAAAATTGGCAACGTATTGTTAGGCGTTCCGTGAAAGAAAGAAACTAAAGACTCTGAATCACTATATCCCAAAGGAGTAAATTGTTTAGGAGGCCGGTTAACAGGAATAGTGCTTCCATATTTCATAACAATATCTGTAACCTTATCTATACTAGAAAACAGGAATTTTGCAGAGAATATTGTAGGTCGAATTTTTCTTCGTATATCAGCAACTACCTCTACATTTGGAAAGCGTCCCTGGATATTTTTAACAGCTCCTTCCATGACAATAGATGCTAATAAAAACACTTTCGAAATCTGCATTTTTTTTAGCCACTCTTGAATTTTAATTTTACCAAATTCTTTTATAAAGGTATCTCCGCTTCCCACAAAATCATCTAAAAAGATAACATACTTTATATTGTCAGAAATAGAAATTTTTTCATAATCGTGGCTTATGACATTATAGTCATCTTTTTTTTGCAAACCTAGTTTCTTCTTTGCTGACGACTCACGACTTTTATATGCCTTTGTATTACGTAGTGGATAAGTAACTAATGTTCCACTCTTTCCCACTTTGCCATATGGATAAATTAAAAAGCGCTCTTCAACTCTATACTTTTTGAATATCTCAAAAAGCAAACTATTCAGCCTTGACATAAATTCACTAAAGGTAATGTATTCAAAAACACGGAGTAGATCAATCATATGGTTCACTTCATCTTTTTCAAAATTTTCTAACCATTGAACTACATGGGTTGGATAAACTGAATACTTGAGCCTAGGGATTAATAGTTCTATCTTTCTAGCTTTGTATTTATTCCATTCAAACTCGTGTGGCATAAATAATAAATTATGTTAAAATAATTCGTGGATTAACAATGCAGATTATTGCTATATGCTGTTCTTTCTGTTTAATAAAAATTTTGCTAACAAGCTTTATTTTTGCGATAATTCGCCTAATTCTCCGTACTGTCATCAATTCTTCTAAAAATTAAAATTCGCGATAAAAGAGTTCAAATAATTGAGTACAATTTTGGTCATATCACAATTGGCAAAATCAGCATATATGGATAAGGACTTAAATAATGAGCAATCTAAAGTATTTACATTATATTAAAAGTTTTTACAAAATCTTCGTGAACCTCTTTATAACCTGTGATTCGTTCAATTCTAAAATGTCTTATTTTTCCATTGCGAAGCAAGCAATTGGCTCTCACAAAATGTCTTTCGTTACCATCTTCTTTTACATCTTTAAATATTTCAGCTATTCTAATAAATCTTTGAGTAAATCGCTCATTACGGTCAGAATACTGAATTTCAAACCATTTATCTTTCAATTGTTCATCAGGCGTTTTGGTGAATTTATTGACAGAATCATTTAAAAATGAGCCATTATTAATAATGTGACGAAGATCGGCAATATCTAAAGCCTCATCATAAAGTACATCCTGTAATTGCTTGGTAAATACATTTTGGAACCGATAAATATAAAAATAATGTTTCCATATTATAGATTCTAAAACCAATGGCGCTTTCGAAACAGTAATTTCACTTTCTTCCAGAATAATCGAACTATTATATAAAAATGTTGATTTTTTAGAATAATTGCGTAATTCCAATTGTTCGTCTATAATCTTCAACGCAACCAACGGTATATAGTCTTCACTATATTTTGAGGTAATATTATTTAACCATCTAAGTTTCACCAAAATTTTTGACTTTCTATGAATTATTTTACCGCTCTTTTCATTATATTTTTGATGATCCTCGTTTAATTTAACGTCAATAATTGATGCAAGTGGAGGTAGATAATCCAAAAGATTATTTACTTTTTCTTTAGAAATTCCACCTTCGTTATCTGCCCATATTTTCTTCTTATCTAGCTCAAGATCAACATTGGTTAATATAGCCATCTTACCTAAAAGTTCCTTCTTAAGCTTATCTATACCTTTTTCTTTTGCACTATTAAAAAGATCAAGACTCCCTACCGATATTTTCTTTAATTCTCTTCTTTTAAACCATTGTAATTCGAAACCACCACTGATAGACAAATAATATAGACAACGGTATGAATCGTTATCTTCCTTATCACCTGTAATTGGATTATAGTTTGCAACTCCATAATTTTTCTCTATGACAATCATTAAAAATGGAGTAAAATGAGCATAAGTTGTAATTAAGACATTCGTATTATCTGCAGAATAAGGGTGTGCTAAATTTGCTACAATAGTACCTAGTGGAATTTCCTCATATTCCGGGTCATTATTATTGTCAGAGTCTTCATATTTAACATTATCAGCGCTCTTTACAACTTTGGCAGTTTGATTTCGTTCAACAGGCGCAACAACAGGAGCTCCTGCTATTTTAGTATTACTTTCCATTATTTGTNNCTTATGCAATGGGATAAATCGTAGTTTACAATTAGGTAGGATTATAGAGCTAAAAAATTGATTTTTTTAGCTTTACTACTAGAAATGGTAGGTGACGTGTTTACTAGACAGAGCCTTGAAGCCTTCAAGAACTCCTGTTGTAAACATCTCTGTGATAAAGTTTGCGATTGCTTCGCTTCCTATAGGAATGAAGTAACTCACAAGGACAAATATAGTCAATTTAATTGTATGTATTAGCATAGTCTGTAGAACTCTATTACGTTTATCGAAATAACAATGACTCAGTTATTGGGTCCTGATCCGCACCGAATTAAAGGTGGTATGTAAACATAAATACGTTATTGATAGCCCATTGCTAAGCCTATTTTAGATTATGAAAAGAAAACCAGATTGGCTTCAAAGCAAAGGTTATATACATATAACTCCATCATTAAGTATGGAGAGCAATTGGTTAGATTACTATCGTAAAATCACCTCTCCTACCTACGTGGCCAAATATGCATTTTTTCCTTTNNGACAGAAAATACAAAAAGGGGGATCAAAAAAGACATCATATCAAAGACGGGAAACCCAAATCACACAGCCATAGACGGCTTGATGGTAAAGGATCTGATAAAACAATAAAAAAAAGACCCTTACATTATGCTAGCCACTTCGATGCTTTAATATATAGTTATTACGCACATATACTAGGTGAACGCTATGAGGCTAAGCTGAAAGAAGATGAGGAGTTGGATAAGGCTGTTTTGGCCTATCGTACTATACCTATAAGTAAGGAAAATCAAAAAGGTAAAAGTAACATCCATTTTGCCCATGATGTTTTCGCAGAAATAAATAGACGGGTTGAAGTTGATGGAGAGGTATCAGTACTAGCTATTGATTTGAAGAGCTTCTTCTCAACTTTGCATCACGACACCTTATACAAGATATGGGCTTATGCATTGGATAAAGATGAATTACCGCCCGATCACTATAACGTCTTCAAATCCTGTACAAACTTTAGCTATGTATTGTATAACGACCTTAAAAAAACTGGGAAGCGACATTTTGATGAATATAATCTCGCTAAAATTAGACGCTCGAAAGGATTTAAGTGNNAATTTAGAAAGTCGATAAAAGAAGGTAAGCTTTCAATTTACAAAAATCCATTCCGTAGTGATAAAGATATAAATGGAAAAAAGGAGATGATCGGTATTCCCCAAGGCCTACCAGTCAGCGCAATACTCGCAAATCTTTATTTAATAGAGTTTGACCGTACTATCATTAACGAAATATGTAAAAAGTTCGGAGCACACTATCGACGCTATTCTGATGATATCCTAATACTATGTAAACCAGGCCAGATGAAATTCATTGACGATTATGTTAATGATTTGATCCTCCAATATCATGTTAAAATAAGTAAGGAAAAAACCGAGCGTTTTCTATTCAAGAAAACTGTCTATAATAAAAACGGCGATGAAAGAATTACATCCATTAAAATTTTAGAAGAAGACAAACAAATTATTGATTGTCCTCTTAACTATCTGGGTTTCGAATTTCGTGGGTATAATACGCTGATAAAATCAACTAACATCGCAAAATACTATCGAAGGGTAATTGAGATTATCAAAAGGCGATCTCGACGAGCTGTGAAGCTTTCCGCCCACAATCCTACTATTCCAAGGGCTGTGTATCTAAATCAAATTAAGAAGCTATACAATTCTCCTCTAAAGCACACCAATAAAACGGAGAATAAACAAGTATTCCGCAGACGCTATTCGTTAATTATTAATGACCGTGGTGACTTTATGTTTGATCATCGTGATATAGAGGTTAAACAGCAATCAAATTATCTTTCTTACATAAGACGTTGCCGGAAACAATTTGGCA
This sequence comes from Sphingobacterium sp. UBA6711, assembly GCA_002454415.1. GTDB lineage: Bacteria > Bacteroidota > Bacteroidia > Sphingobacteriales > Sphingobacteriaceae > Sphingobacterium. Next base: position 5,477 of record DKIT01000138.1, on the reverse strand, counting down.
CAGACACTTTTTCTCGCCAGCTCAGAAAAAAACAACAAATTATTGGTCAGGCTATTAACAAGCATTTGGTCAATAAGGATTGGTAGAAATTTTTGGTATATCTTTCTATTAACAAATCCCAAATGAAATGACATTTTTACGAATATCGATTACTTATTTTTCTGTATTAAATGATCAGGGTCCGCAATGTGTCTTAGATTATTTCCGCTCTGAACTTTCATACCTTGCATGATCATTCTCCATTTGATAACTTCTGTAATACCACGGTCAATGACATATCCATCATAACCTGCCGATTTTAATAACAACATCGCACTGAGCATAACAAGCCGATTAGCCATAACGCTGAGCAATTCCTGATTCGTCAAATCAGAATTTTTATTATTTGGAAGGTTGCCATGTAGAAAAAAATTACGACTTTTAATACATTCTAACTCATCTTCAGAAAGCGCTATCCCTAATTGATCAAATGGGGACGTCAGTTTGTTTCTGCTAGGCATACTATTCATTAAGTCAATTTTGGTATTCAATAGTTGATGTTGCTCTTTGGTAAGAGTTTCGTTGTATTCCTTCAATACCTTTTTGAGTTTATGCTTGATCCCCGATATTAATGAGGAATCCGATATAATTTTACTATCAGTTTTTTTGTCGCCTATTTTTTTTGTAATTGTTTCTAGCGCTACGGCACCCATGGAAGCCTTAGCTGTATCGTTTAAAGATCCTGCTTCAATAAGCAAATAGCCTGAACGTTGGTAATCCTGATCTTTATAAAACATGTTTACTAGCTTATTAAATTGAGTTGAAGTCATCTTTCGTTCAATTTCTGGCACATCTGGGTAGTTTCCGGAATCGAGTATGGGATTGCCTGATAGAATAGCGGCTTCAGAATTTTCATAATAAAATGAGGTTTTGCTTGCATTTGCTAGTTCTTTTACCGTAATGTAATAAATCGAATCCAACATATAGAACCCATTCAAAAGGCCATATGCAGTAATGATTGCGCTGACCATAGGTTGAAATACATCGAAATCAATCATTTTTTTTGGCCAAATGACGAAAACCCCCAAACCATCTCCAAGCTGCTCATGGTAAAACAGCAATTCGGTTTCCTCAATTTTTAAAAGCACTGCATTATAAAAACCTTTATCCTCGGATGCCGTAGTATAATCGAATATAAGTCCCGAACTGAAAGCGTTAAATGTTTTAGAGTTATATTTGATGTATGCTCTTTGACGAGAATTCTTCCATAAAGAATCGTCAGCATCACCCTTAAAAGATTTTATTTCGATATTACATTTAAAGGGGGCACTAGTGTCCAATCCCATAGATCCGCTTACAACCTTATGGTTATTAACAAATATACGCATCCCGTCCTGTGTGACTAAACCGAAAGGTCGACGAAAAAAATAGTCTAGATCAACTCCTTTTTCGTGCTCGTCGGGATTAATAGTCATATCCACATTATAATTCCCATTTTCAAGTATCCGAAACGAGGAGACAACGGCAAGACCTGTTATTGTTGTGACAATTTTATACTTAGCTTTTCCGCTCTCGATTATATGAATTAGATTCATTGAGGCCTTATCTGGTTCTAACATAGCGTATCTTTTTATCTTGTTTATGTTATGAAATTTGGCACGAGCTCCCACCCTTAAAGCTTTATTGATGAAATATCTTTCAATTGGAGAGTTTTATTTACATCTCATATAAAAGCGAAGTTTTACGTCTCAATGATCCAAAATCGTAAAAAGGAAGATTTTTATAATTTTTTGTAATAAATGGAAATGGTACCTTTTCACTTGTTAAAAATACAGATCTAACGTCATACTGATCACAGTCTTCGATATGGTATACCCTGCCTAGTTCAACTAAATTGTTCTGGAGCCATTTATGGCGCTTAATATGTTTTCCTATCCACTCCGATTCGAATTTTTTTAATTCAGATGCGAATTCGCTGGTGGTTCTCGCTGGATTAAGCTTCTTACATTCAATTGAAATAATCTTCTTTTTCTTAGGAATTATAATCAATATATCAATATCCCCATAATTTTTATTAGCAGCCAGTTTACCTTTTATATCAATCTGGACCTCTCTATCGAAAACAATCTCCAACGGAGAATAAGTACTTTCTAGCCAATTATAAACTGTTTGCGTAAAAAATTTACCTTTAACATTTAGTAAATAACCAATATATTTCCCCATTAACGGAGTTTTATAGTTATATCTCCCACTTTCTATTAGGCTTGAAAGATACTGCCAACTAAGTATAACCTGTCTCATTCCCCAATAGAAATATGTGGAATCATCTTCGACAATCTGGAGCAAAGGTTTTCTCATGTAGGATAGCCCTCTATTATAGCGCCAGGGGTATATATCTGTTGATGTAAATCCATTGGGAACTTGGCTCCATGAATTCCTTGATTTTAAACTAAATTCGTCAAGTACATATGTTATTTTCTCTTCATCGTACTTGAGTTTTCTTTTTAACCGTCTAATTAGCTGATCTATTCTAAACTTGATAACTCCATCCCGCTGCTCATAACCTAATTCCATAAGGGCAATTAAAATACTAAGTATGTCATCCCATGGATATTTAAACTCTGCCTCATATGCAGCTTCCTTCAAAGATTCATTTTCTTTTAATCTTGGATATTCGTCTTTGGATATTCCTAAGGCGATCGCTTCTTCCTCTTCAATACGGTCATCAATATCCTCATTTCTTTTTGCTATATTATAGGGAAGTAATGTATTATTCAAAAAATCCTTTCCAGTTGCTAAACGGCCAGATGGAAGAATTCCTAATTCAACATTATTTATTCCAAAGCTTATTTCGTCACTCAGTCCACCCCAAGTAATTATTTCTTTAGAGAGCGCAAGCATTTGATCAAGATCATAATTATTTATTGCTTTAATCCCCGTCGGGGGTATTGCTGCCACTATTTCAATTAGGCAACGTAAAGCAACAGAAGCTTCATCAATTTTAGTTGCCTCTTCCGATATTTCGGTTCTCAAGCTTGGAATTTGACCGAAGCAAGCTAATCGAGAAGTGACTTTAGCTCCAGCAATATGCTTCTCTCTCCATAATTGTTCGCTCAGCCCGATCAATCTATGAATCAATTTAGAAGCAGGAAAAAGAGCGATTAATTCTTGCAGCATCTTAAAATAATGGGCTACAACAGCATGGCATAACTTATTTTTCTCCTTCATGTCAGTAATAGCTCCGACAGGATATCCTGGAGCTGCTTTCAACGCTAAATCATTCAGTAACTGCTCTACATGNNGAAACATTGGATTTTCTAAGCTATCGAAACCTAATATCATACTTTTCTTGCCCCTAGGACAATATTTGTTTATCAATTGCTTTGTATCCAACGTTGTATGAACACCTTGTTTAGCAAGAAATTGATTTATACTTTTTATAATCCATTCTAGCAATACAATGTCGTTATTATTATTTTTTCCATTGATAAGGTATGCAAATTCAAAAGGAATATTAATATTTACGTTATCCTCACAACNNTGTTTTGTCGTAATTATAATTAGCCCATTTTTGTTGATCTAATAAATTGAATTGCAATAAAGTAAGTTGTTTATCCGTATACCTCATATATTCTTGCAATTAAGGTAATATTTGCCATACCCAATAAGCACAAGCTTCCATAAACGACCAAGCTATTTGCCGAACGGAAGCTGCAGCTGATCCTTCTATGTTAATATGTATCCAACAAGACAATTTTTCACCTCTCACATATAATCGAGGCAGCAATTCTGGTATAATAGGGATATAAATATCTATTTCTTTGTGATACTACTTACGCTCAACAGGTACGAGTGTTCCAAAATGGTCAAAGGCTACTAAATGAGGATCTACCTTTCTGTATGCTTCTTCTCTCAAATCACTAGCTATACCAACTTCTAAGGTTATATGCGGATATCGGGCATCGTCTGTAAAATAAAAGCTATCATGGTGATGTGAATAGAACGCATATTTATCCAAGAAACTAAAAGCTCTTATACTAGAATTTCTTAAAACATCTTTCTCAGCTAAAAAGTAGTTCCACAACAACAATGTATCTTTCCCACTTTCTTGGTGCGCAATTATTGCTAAATCTGCAAAACTCATATAAATATGATTGAAAGATGGCTCAGATAGTATAATCTTATATTCCCTTCCAATTGGTACATAAACGTCAAGAAAAAGAATTTCATGATCAATAAATTCGTTCGCAATGTATTCCGTAATAATTTCTTTTCTCCTTTGAAGAATCTCCGGAGCAACTAGATCGTTCCTTCGGGTAAAGAATATTTCTTTATTGTAAGCATGAAAGAGGTCTGGTATTAAAGTTATATAAAGCAATTTATCATCGTCAATCCTTGAAACAGTCTCCAAGCCATAAAGCGGATGAGATTTAGACAAAGCGGGAGTATTTTGTAATGGTCGAATTCCCAACCTACGGAAGAACATTTCGATATTACTTCCTAAGAAATTTCGATAGTCCGCCACAAAAAGTTCATTTATTTTATATTCAAAAATCTTTGATATAGANNGATGCAACTTGATTGACTATCAACAAGTCTCCAAACCTAGATAACGGTTTGGTTTGTAACGGAATTCTCTCTAAATCATCATCTTCTATCATTTGAGATTTCTCATAACAAATGAACCATTCAAGTGTATTTGCTCTTTGTTCAAATCCTACTCTGTTTCTCCCTACGACTAAATCATATCGAAAATTAATAGCATTGCATGCTTTATCCATAAGTTCAAGATCTCCAAAAAAAATGGGCTCATGATGGCTATAAGGACTATTCTGATACCGTTCGAATCCCATAATTTGAGCTATTTTATTGCTCATATTTAATAGACTCTTTGCTGCATAAAAGACTTCTTTTTTGAATGTTATAGGAATATTGTTTTCTTCCATAAAAATAAAATCTAGAAGTAGATTTAATGCCATATGACTATCAGCTAAAACCTCGGGGAAAATTATAAAATTTCCCCCATGGAATTTGATAATTTCTGTAAACAATACTTCTTGTGGATCTTCAAACTGCCATATTTGTTCATCAGGCGTAAAATATTGTTCAAGGAGTCCGGCTAAGGTCGAATTACTAATTTGGTCTCCTTTCCGACCATTTTCCTTAGAGCAAATTGCAGCCTGTAAAGCTGCTCTAATCCTATTTTTTTTTGAATGATTTTCTGGAAAAAGGGCTAAAGCACCTAATTTAGAAATTAAGCTTTCTTTATTGTATTTTGCAAACTCTTCACTGAGCTTTTTAACTGCTTGTTGCATATGGTTATAATCGCTAAATAATTATCTAAGCTTCAAATTCATCAACATCATTGACTTCAACAGATATTCCATCATTGGGAGATAAACCTTTACCTTCGTAAAGACCTTGCATAGCTTCTACCTTAAAGCGTTCAAAACGGCGAATGGGGCCTTTTCCTTCATGACAGTGTCGCTTAAATAGGT
>DKIT01000187.1 GCA_002454415.1 Sphingobacterium sp. UBA6711 | reverse complement strand
ATCCTATAGAAAAGGCTTTACACTGTAAAGCCTTTTCTATAGGATCAACTTTCAAAAGCAATTCACTAAGACAGGATTACCGTCCAAATGTATCATAGTTATCCTTCGCATACTTTTCAAATCTAGTAAGCAACACAATGTTATCTTTTTCTACTTGGCTCAAATCTGAACTGACGTCTTTCGAAACTGGGACATACCAATCTACCGGCTCAAAAAACTGGCGAATACTCGGTTTGGTAAATGCATAACCATGCCTTGCAAAAATTGTATTCCGAATAATTTCCAAATCTAATTTTTTCAGATTTTTCAAATCTTTTTCTGTTAATTTTTGCTTGGAAGCATTGAGTTGATAAACAGCTGGAGATGCTGATCTGTAGTATTCCATAACAAATGTATAAGTCGAATCACCGTCTACTTCAGTGGCCTCCTGCTTCTTTGCATTTACCCAATCTACCAACGTACCATACTCATCATTCTGATCATTTAACATCAAATTGGGGTTATAAGAAAATTGCTTCTTTAAAAGTTTAAAACTTCGCCTTTTGATCTTTACATTTTGATCATAGGCAGTCCAGGTTCCCATCAAAGTATCGTCTTTAAATTTGATTTCAAAACGTCCATCAGATTTTTTATCCCCTGGTTCGTCAAGTAACAATTGAATCGCATTACCAACACCTTCAAGCTTTCCTGTGAGAGGACGTAAGTTTCCTTTGACTACGTTCTGACCAAATACATTACCTTTATCTGTAACTTTTTTTATTGTCAAATTTATCTTTGGATAATAATCCGTAGAAGGTAATCCCTCTCCTTCTTTAAGTATATTCTCATCGACAATAAATTCGCCTACCCAATTTCCATAGAGATCTTGATGAACTTCCTGTTCCAGAACAACCGAATCCTTTGCTCGTATTTCACCGCTTTTTTTATCAGTTTTCCCTTTACAGCTGAACATGAACGATAACATTAGCAATAAATAGATTTTACTTCTCATAAATCACGTTTTTTTTTAATAATATATTCTACAAATAATAAATTTGGTACCCAACCAAGCCAAGCAATAATTTGGTATATATCCATCGGATTGGGATGGAATAAAAAGACCAAAGTGACTTTCCAAAACCGTAAGGTCAGTGCAGAGCATGTCAATGCAAAGCTACGCAACATGAAATTGCGATGCTCATCAAAACGCTTCTTTATCGCCAAGTCAATTGCACGCCACGTAAAATAAAACCAAGCTATTCCCAATAATTCAAATGCGATAATAGAAATTAAACCACCATTGGCGACAAGTCCAATCACGATCCCGGAAGGGGCAGCAAAGACTAAAATACTAGCTACGTACAGGTACCCAATACTTCGGTGCAGCTTAGGATATTTATGAAGCAAATAAGAATTAAACTGCGTAAATCCTGCAGGTAAGGCGAGAATTGCCGTAGCGACGTGCGTATAAAATACATACCTATACCACCACAGTTCTTCGATTTCTGTCTGCTTGATCATCAAAAAATTTGCATCTAAGCCAAACCCTCGGTAGCGATAAGTGATTTCAGCCATCAGCAGACAACTATAGGCGAAAATTAAAAGCCAAAATCCATTTAATATCGATAATTTAGCTTTTTTAAACATACGCTTTTATTTACTTCGTATCGCCTCCACAGGATCCAAACGGGAGGCCATTAGAGCAGGTACAATCCCCGATATCAAGCCAATAAAGGTTGAAAGTGAAACGGTAAGAATCACCATTTTTAAACTGACGACTATCGCAACTCCAGTTGCTAGCTGAACAATAAAAGCTAAGAAATATACGACGACTAGACCGATTCCTCCTCCTAATAAACAGAGTATAATAGATTCTATTAGAAACTGCGAAAGGATAAAGAAATTTTTAGCGCCCAAAGCTTTTTGAATGCCAATGATATGTGTACGCTCCTTAACACTCACAAACATAATGTTAGCAATACCAAATCCTCCAACTAAGATCGAAAAAATACCGATCGAAAATCCCGCCAGGTTGATAATCCCAAATAGCTGATCTAACGCTCCGGTGATCATCGTAGTTTGGTTAATAGAAAAGTTCTCCTCCCGTTGAGGAGCAATACGGCGAATAGAACGCATGAGTGTTTTAGCTTCACTTTCCGCTTCGCTTAATGTATAATTAGATTTTATCACCATCGCAATGCTCGGCGAAAAGTTATCATAATTGACTAAATTTCTAGCAAGCTCAAAAGGGATAAAAGCGGTATCATCTGGGGATGTATTTATCAACACACCATTTCCTTCTTTTTTAAGCACACCAATGACCTGAATCTTACGCCCCAACATATTGATATATTTGCCTACAGGTTCTTCATTAGGGAAGAGCCCCTCAGCAATGTTGGCCCCTAGAACCGTAACGAGTGCGCCTCCCCTAGATTCGCTTTCTGCGAAATATCGGCCATCAATGATATTCAGATTTTGAATATATAGATTTTCATACGTAGCTGCATTGACCGACGACCCTTCAGCAGAATTGTTCTTATATTTAATGGTGGTGTTACCAATACTGATCATATAAGCCATATATTCAGCGGTAGTCATCCTACTTTTTAAATCCAGATAATTATTATATGTTGGCTCAGGTCTATTGAGATATTTCCACCACGGAAAGTTTGGTCCACCGTCCCACGGCCACTTTTCGATATAGAGAGTCTTACTACCTATCTTCTTCACCGATTCTTCAATGTTACTTCGCAAGGTATCCACTGCGGAAAAGACACCGATAATGGTAAAAATACCGATAGTAACACCCAGCAAGGAAAGAAGTGTGCGTGTACGATTGTCTCTCAATGCAGAAAAAGCAAATAGACAACTCTCCAAAATTAATCTAAGGAATAACATAATTGTATTCTAAAATACAACATAGTTTTGATTTAATGTCAAAATCAGTAAAAATATATGCATAAATTAGAAATGTACCCTTTCTATACCCGAAAAAATCATAACTTTGTATGCTTTTTGCAACCTGGTATTCGGTGCACTGTAATGCACTGAAAGGTAGACATTAATATAATATATCATTAAAGATGAAGTTATCTCAATTTAAATTCAACTTACCCGAATCATTACTTGCTTCCGAACCTTCTGAAAATCGTGACGAATCACGTTTGATGGTCCTACATAAAGATACTGGTAAAATTGAACACAAAATTTTCAAAGATGTATTGGATTATTTCGATGACAAGGATGTCATGATTTTAAACAATACAAAAGTTTTTCCAGCACGTCTTTACGGTAATAAAGAAAAAACTGGAGCTACGATTGAAGTTTTCTTGTTACGTGAATTGAACAATGAACTTCGACTTTGGGATGTATTGGTTGATCCGGCGCGTAAAATCCGCGTTGGTAATAAATTATATTTCGGTGAAGATGACTTATTGGTTGCAGAGGTGGTAGATAACACGACTTCTCGTGGCCGTACAATCAGATTTTTATTTGATGGTACCGATGAAGAGTTCCGTCGCAATATTGAAATCTTAGGTGAGACACCTTTACCAAAATATATCAAACGCAAAGCTACTCCAGAAGACAAATTTCGTTATCAGACGATTTACGCAAAAAATGAAGGTGCCGTTGCAGCGCCAACCGCAGGTCTTCACTTCTCTCGTGAATTGATGAAACGTTTGGAACTAAAAGGGGTGGATTTTGCCGAAGTTACGCTTCACGTAGGCCTTGGTACTTTCCGTACTGTTGAAGTGGAAGATTTAACTAAGCACAAAATGGATTCAGAACAATTTATTATTACTGATGAAGCTGCTCGCGTTGTCAATAGAGCAATTGACAATAAACGTCGTGTATGTGCGGTAGGGACAACTTCAATGCGCGCAATAGAATCTTCTGTTTCCGCTGACCACCACCTAAAGGCAGCTGCGGATTGGACAAGTAAATTTATTTATCCACCTTACGATTTCAGCATCGCTAATTCGATGATCACCAATTTCCACACACCGGAATCTACTTTATTGGTCATGATAGCAGCATTTGCAGGTTATGAAAATGTCATGAATGCATATGAGGTTGCTGTGAAGGAAAAATACAGATTCTATAGTTACGGTGATGCCATGCTGATTATCTAAGCATCCCTAGAAAATAAACAGAAACGTGGATAGTCCAACCTATCCGCGTTTTTTTTAAACACAGCATTTCAAAATCGACATGAACTTTGTTATAATTGTTGCCGCTGGCACTGGAAGCAGAATGAACAGTGATCTACCAAAGCAGTTTCTTAATTTAAATGGGCTGCCAGTAATTATGCACACTATTAATCGCTTTTTTCACTCAGCAACAATTTCAGAGGTGATTTTGGTGATCAGCGAAACGATGGAAAGCTTTTGGAACGAATTATGTTTAAAACATCAATTTTCACTCCCTATCCACATAACTTTTGGCGGAAATACACGCTTTGAGAGTGTAAAAAATGGCATCGAATATATTCAGCAAAATTTTGATATTGGTCCAAAAGATTATATTGCAGTACACGATGGAGCGCGTCCGATAGTTCCGGATACGTTAATCAACAGAGCTTTTGAGGGAGCGTATACGCACCAGGCAATTGTTTTGGCTCAAAAGAGTATAGAGTCAGTTCGGCTAGGCGCATCACTTTCCAATAAAGCATGCGATAGAGATCAAGTTTGGTTAATACAAACTCCACAGGTCTTTCATGGAGAATTACTCTTACAAGCTTATCAGCAAAATGAAGACCCACTTTTTACTGATGACGCATCAGTAATAGAAAAAATGGGCAAACACATAACTATGATCGAAGGAGATTCGAAAAATATTAAAATCACCCATCCACAGGATCTGCAAATTGCCCAGTTTTATCTAAGTCTGATCTGAAGATGAAGCATCAGGCGTTGCCGCGAATAACACGTAATAATACAACGATAATAGCAATCACCAAAAGGATATGAATAATATTATTTCCAGCTGCATATCCTCCAAAAAAACTAATCGCCCAAATGATGACTAAAACAACGGCGATGATGTACAATAAGTTTCCCATTTTTTTATGATTTAATACCTAATTATTTTTTTATAGGTATAACAACGTGGGAAGTACTATAGTTTTATAATATGTAGATTAACTAATATCGAGTTGCAATCGATCATATGCCAAGAACATATTTTCAGGCAGCTCCAGTGAGATTTCTTTATGCAATCCCATTCGATGCCCGATATGGGTAAAATAAGTTTTGTCGGCATTGATATCCCCTGCAAATTCGATTGCCTCCTGCAATGTTAAATGGGAGATATGAGATTCTTTCTGTAGCGCATTGACAACTAAAATTTTCACTCCCGACAACAGTTTTCTAGATTCCTCTGAGATAAATTTTGCATCGGTAATATATGCGAAATCATCAATCCGAAAGCCTAAAACAGGCATTTTATAATGCAGTACTTCAAGAGGTATAATTTCCTTTCCGAATAAAAACAGGGGCTCACCGGCCTTTATCTCCTCCAGGTCCAATCGCGGAGCACCAGGATATTTAATTTCGGTAAATGCATAATAGAATTCTCGCTTTAAAGCATCATGGAGCTCTTCAGTTCCATAAATAGAGATCGAACTATGTTGCTGATAGTTGAATGCTCTAACATCATCCAGACCAGCAATATGATCTTTATGCGAGTGCGTCATCAGCACAGCATCCAAATGCGTCACTTTTTCCCGCAACATCTGATACCTAAAATCTGGTCCAGTGTCTATCACCAAATTATGCTGATTATATTCAATTAGAATAGAAGAACGTAACCGCTTGTCATGTTTGTCCTTAGATTGACAAACTTGGCATTGGCACGCAATAACTGGTACCCCTTGTGATGTCCCGGTTCCTAAAAATGTTATTCTCAAGCTACAGTTTTTGATTTCAATATCTCTTCATAAATTGGAAGAAATTTTTCAGAAATTGCCTCCGAATCAATCTCTACATCCAATAGAATATTCCACAAAGACTGGATTTTTATTTCGAGATTCGAAAACTTATTGACTACCACTACCTTGGTTGCTTGCAACATACAAGCACCAGTACGAAATGAACCTTTTTCATAACGAACTTTATATCCCTGCTCTTTAAAAAACTCTTCTATCTTCGCTAAACTACCCTGTGTAAACGGCAACAAAATCTCTCCTTCTTTTATTTTTCTTTCTCAGTCCTTCAAACTTAGATAAATTTGCAGTTATAAACAAATAAAATCGATGTGTCTATAATTTTGCTAATTTTAGAATTTCATTACCAAAGGTATCCCAGCTATATTTCTGCTTTTCGTCTAGGATATTCGTCCTAAACTGCCCTTCTTTATTGTTTTGATAAAAAGAAACGATTCCATCTGCAATACTAAGCGGATCTGGTTCGACAACATAACCAACATAGCCATCCGCTACCAATTCAGGTAATCCACCAACGTTACTCACAATCATGGGCAGATCGAAATGGTAGGCTACTTGGGTAATTCCGCTTTGTGTAGCCGAACGATAAGGCAACACGACACAGTCAACAGCGGAAAAGTAGCGGCCAACCTGCTGGTTGGGGATAAAATCAGTGTGCATATAAATCATATCCTCCAATTTATATTTTCTAATCAGCGCCAAATAGATTTCGGGATCACCATAAAATTCTCCCGCAAGTAATAGCTTCACCTGAAGATCCCGGACGCGGGGATCAGCCAATGCCGCCAATAGGAGATCCAATCCTTTATATTGTCGAATAAAACCGAAAAATAAAATAATCCTCTCCTTCTCCCCAAGATGAAGCAAACGACGTGCTTCTTCCTTGTTCTGATGTAGACCGTAGTTATCATAAAGGGGGTGCGGTGAATATACTGCAGGTATGGCAGGATTTAATGATTTTAGGTCCGAAAGAACACTTTTACTCATTGTGAGACAAGCGTCGACTGATTTCAAAAAATAACGAATAAGCCACTCGTCTCCTGGCCTTTGTTCATGAGGAATAATATTATCCGCTATACAAACAATTTTAGTATGATTATTTTTTCGAACTTTTCGCTGAATAGTGCCCAAACAAGGTCCAAAAAATGGCATCCAAAATCTGACAATCAGCAAATCATAATTTGCCTTTCTAAGTTCATCCCCCACTTTTAACCAATTAAGTGGATTAATAGAGTTTACCTTTGTCTTGATGTTTAGCCCAACAGGAGCGGGTTCATCTGAATATTGAGACTTCCCAGGAAAAAGGAAATTTGGATATTGTAAACTAAAAGAATAGATATCAACGTCATGACCTAGCTCCTGAAAATGGGCTGCTAAGCGTTCATTAAAAGAAGCTATTCCTCCTCCTCTTAACGGATAGGCAGACCCTAAAATCACAATTCGCATAAATGATTAAATGACTTTCTCAATTTGATAATCATTCCTGTCAGAGCTACTTCTAGAAACCAATTCTGCCAAAAAGCCTGTCAAAAATAATTGAGTACCTAAAATAATTGCTGTCAATGTTCTGAAAAACAGAGGTTGATCAGTTATATCCCTAAACGGTGTACCACTTGCAATACTCATCAGCTTATGGCAAATTAAATAAATAGATATAAAAAGACCTGCCAAAAAGCTAATAACCCCCATAACACCAAAAAAGTGCATCGGTCTCTTTGAAAATTTGCCAACAAAAAATATAGACAATAAATCTAAAAAGCCTTTTACAAAACGGCCTGGACCAAATTTAGTCGTACCATATTTACGCGGATAGTGCTGTACGACCTGTTCTTGTATATTTGTAAAACCAGCCCATTTAGCAATAACAGGGATATAACGATGCATTTCACCATAAACCTCTATGTTTTTTACTACATCCTTTTTATAGGCTTTAAGACCGCAATTAAAATCATGTAGATTATGGATACCAGACATAGATCTGGTCACACCATTGAATAGTTTAGTAGGAATGGTCTTGGTTAAGGGATCATAACGTTTTTGTTTCCATCCAGAAACCAAATCTGCCCCTTTATTTATGATTCGATCATACAACTCAGGAATTTCGTCAGGACTATCTTGCAAATCCGCATCCATCGTGATGATAACATCTCCTTGAGCCGCTGCAAAACCTACATTTAAAGCTGCAGATTTCCCGTAATTACGTCTGAATTTAATAGCAGAAATATTGTTATTCTTCACTTTCAATTCTTCAATGATTTTCCAAGAATTATCCTTGCTACCGTCGTCAACCAAAATTATTTCGTATGAAAAATGATTGGCCACCATAACACGGTCGATCCAAGCAGTTAATTCGGGTAAAGATTCTTCTTCATTAAATAATGGAACAACAACAGAAATATCCATGTGAATGTTAATCATGCTAAAAATGTAGTATTTTAATACAAACAAAGGTATTACTTTTCAGTAACACCTTAATAGTATATTTAATTTATTAAGACCTAATTTTGATCCTGCTTAATCAGCAATCGCTCCCGTTTTGTCAACGCAGATAAAAGCAATGCAAAGACAAATTGAAACATCAACGTAATTGCCAAACCTTTCAATATCTGTCCAACTGTTATCTTTCCAATCGAATCTACTTGTTTTTCCAGTTCAGCAATTTTTTCATCAATAATGTTATCTGGAATATTGTTTTTCTCCATATACTCAATAGTCACATTGATAGTATGTGTCACGACCTTTTCTTGTAGAGCAGGATTAATATAATTGACGTATATCTGTGTACCTATTGTTGAAATTACAGTTGCGAGGGCCAACATCATAAATATAGATTTAAGCGCTATCGAAAAATTCCAATATCCCCCATTTGATTTACGAAGCGAAAAAGCAAATATAGCCGAAACAATTGCATAGACACCGATACTAACAATAAACGACATTGACATGACCCCCCAAAAGGAATTCAGGTCTTTGACAACAAATAATACAGCTAATCCAAGACTAAAAGATATAATCCCCAAGACAGCGCCATAAATTATACTTTTTTTCTTATCGATTACCGCATCAAATCCTATGTTACTTTCATTGATTGAGTCTGCCATAAAATTAGTTATTATAGTAAGTACTGATAATTTTGTAAAGTGCTATATCAAAAGCTTTATTCCCAGAAGCCTCAGCATACTCTTCGAACTGCTTGTCACTAGGGTTCAGTTCACTAAAGAAACTCATGATAGGATAAAACAATTCATACACTTCACTACGAGGATTAATTCCTTTAGACACTTTTGCAATTTCCGCGAACGGGCTTTCAACAACAATTTGATTGGCAATAATATCTTCATAGATTTCATGCTCATCCTGAAACTCGTCCTCATCAACTAACAAAAATTCCTTTAAGAAATCATCCAATTCAGGCTCAATCTCATCATCTTTACATTCACCTAAATAAAGAAAAATATTCAACAATTCAGTCCCACGATCAATGGTTTCATCTTCAATCGCTTCCCATTCCTCGGAATCCAAATAATCTTCTTCAAGCTTTAGCACATCGTTGGAAAAAAAATTCATCAGTAGAAGATCGACATATATTTCACGAAGTTCATCAAACAACGGGTAATCATCAAAAGATTGATCTAAAAGCTCCAACTTTTCCAGGTAGGTCGCTTCTGTATCAAATACACCTATGATTTTGTCTAGAAATGCCGAGGCTGTCGAAATTCCATCAACCTTTCCATAATTTAAAATACCTGCCTCTACAGCAGCTTTAATATTTGCTTCCATGGTTTTAATCGTTTTTTTTGAGTTGATTATTATTGATGACCAATTCGACAGATCCTTTCAATGTCTGTCCGAATAATGGAGAATTTTTTGATTTCGATTTATTTGTTTTTTCGTCAAAACTCCAAGTTTCAGAAAGATTAAAGAGGACAAGATTTGCTATCGCCCCTTCTTCAATCTTAGGTACTTCAAGTCCTAAGATCTGTCTTGGTCTAATTGACAAACTATTTACGATCTGTTCTTCATTTAACCCCGCCCGAATCAACAATGGCAATACGGTTTGTAATCCTATAATACCATTTTTTGCAATGTGGAATTCAACATTT
>DKIT01000097.1 GCA_002454415.1 Sphingobacterium sp. UBA6711 | reverse complement strand
ATTAGCGGGGCGCATAACGGCAAATACTAAGGCCACTCTAAGAGAAGCAGATATTGTCATTGCCGTAACAAGTGCGGTAGACAGCATTATTGAGCCGGAGGACTTAAAACCTGGCGCAATTATCTGCGATGTTGCCCGTCCTCGTAATGTATCCCGCCGTGTTGCTGAAATACGGAAAGACGTATTAGTGATTGAAGGCGGTGTAGTAGAGATTCCCGGAGATGTCAATTTTGGTCTTAATTTTGGTTTTCCTCCCAAAACTGCTTATGCTTGCATGGCTGAAACCATGATATTGGCCTTGGAAAAGCGTTATGAACATTTTACACTAGGCAGAGATTTAACAGTAAAGCAGGTAGAGACGATTGATCAGCTGGCTAAGAAGCACGGTTTTAAATTAGCAGGGTTCCGGAGTTTTGAACGGGCACTTACCGTAGAGGAAATTACATTGATTAAGCTAAATGCTTCGTCTAGGGGGGAAGTTAAAGAAGAANNGACGCTAGTTTAGCGCCTATAATAATGCCATATATCTGGCTTCAGAGTCAGATGCCGATAAAAAGTGTCAAGTTATACTTGACACTATTTATATTGCCTGTTTCGTTAAATTGACACAATCAAAGAGATATGGAATAGGATAGTAAAGATTATTTTTAGCAATAAAGGGGAGCAAAATAATGGCGGAAAAGCAGACAATTCTTACTTCTGACGGATTAAAGAAGATAGAGCAAAAACTAGATTTTCTAAAATCTGTTCGTCGCCGGGAAGTAGCTGAGCGGATCAAACAAGCCATTGAATATGGCGATATCAGTGAAAACTCGGAATATGAAGATGCAAAAAATGAACAGGCATTTATTGAAGGCGAAATTATTACCTTAGAAAAAATGCTCAGAACAGCAAAGGTTATTGATGAAGGTGAAATTAGCACTGATGTTGTAACTCTTGGTTCTACTGTTACTTTAAAAGATCTGGAAGATAGTGAAATTTTTGAATATACAATTGTTGGTTCGGCTGAAGCAGATCCTATGGAATGGCGAATCTCAAATGAATCACCGGTTGGAGAAGCAATTCTCGGTCAACCTGTTGGCATAATCATCGAGGTTAGTGTTCCTGCGGGAGTGCTAAAATACGAAGTAATGGATATTAAGCGCCACAACTAGCGTTATGTTATGGGGGAGACTTTCATGAAAGACCAGGAACATTTACCGGAAACTGCAGAGGATTTAAATGAATTAATGCGTGTAAGGCGTGAAAAAATGGCAGCTATTGCGGCTAAGGATATCGAACCTTTTGGACGCAAATATCATGTTACTTATCATGCGAACGATATTTTAAACCAATTTGAAGAGCTTGACGGCCAAACAGCCCGTTTAGCTGGTCGCATCATGGCCGTACGCGGGCATGGTAAGGCTAGCTTTGCTCATCTGATGGACATGTCCGGCCGGGTGCAATTGTATTTTCGCCAGGATGTGCTTGGTGACGATTTATATGAAAATTTCCGTTTGCTCGACATTGGCGATATAATCGGTATTGAGGGCATCGTTTTCAGAACCCAAAAGGGTGAAATCAGCGTTAAAGTAACTTCTTTTGAAATATTGGCGAAATCGCTTCGGCCTCTTCCTGCCAAGTGGCATGGATTGAAGGATGTTGAAACCCGCTACCGTCAGCGTTATCTCGACCTTATTGTAAATCCTGAGGTTCGAAATACGTTCGTTTTACGCAGTAAGATTATTAAAACCCTGCGCAGTTTTCTAGATAGTCAGGACTTTCTGGAAGTAGAAACACCTATGATGCATCCTATTGCAGGCGGAGCAGCTGCACGGCCTTTTGTTACTCATCACAATGCTCTAGATATGAAACTGTATATGCGTATTGCACCGGAGCTTTATTTGAAACGTCTAATAGTAGGCGGTTTTGAAAAGGTATATGAAGTAAACCGTGTATTCAGAAACGAAGGAATTTCAATTAGGCATAATCCGGAGTTTACTCTTGTAGAGTTGTATCAGGCTTATGCTGATTATGAAGACGTTATGAGACTTACGGCTGAGCTAGTTGCTCATGTTGCCCTGGAAGTACTAGGCACTACGCAAATTACTTATCAGGGACAAGATATTGATTTAACTCCCCCGTGGAACCGCTTGACTATGCCGGAAGCTATAAAGAAATATTCCGGAGAGGATTTCTCAACTGTTAAAACAGTGGAAGAAGCGAGAGCCCTTGCTGAACGTGTGGGTGTACATTATGAAAAGAAAGATGGTATTGGCAATATATTGAACCATGTGTTTGAAGGTGTTGCTGAACATCATTTAATTCAACCTACCTTTATTATCGGTCATCCGCTGGAGATTTCTCCTCTGGCCAAAAAGAATAAAGATAATCCTGCGATTACTGACAGATTTGAAGCTTTTATTTTTGGTCGTGAGATTGCGAATGGTTTTTCTGAGCTAAATGATCCTATTGATCAAAAAGAGAGATTTCTTAATCAGGTTGAGCAAAGAGATTCCGGTGACGATGAAGCTCATATGATGGATGAAGATTATGTTAATGCCTTAGAATATGATTTGCCTCCAACAGGCGGTCTGGGAATTGGTATTGATAGATTAGTGATGTTCTTAACAGATACTTACTCTATACGAGATGTTATTCTGTTTCCTCATATGCGTCACAAAGAATAAATTCAACTAAGATAATAGATAAAGCGAAACACCTGAACATAATATTGTTCAGGTGTTTCGCTTTAATGTAAGAATTTTGCAAAAATATTTCCGGATTATCTTGACACTATAGGGTCAAAAATGCTACGATACTCATGCGTTATGTTTGAAAATGTAAAAAAACTTGTTATCTTGCTTGACATACTGTTGCCATAATGGTACTATGTAAAAGTCGCTTGTGAGCGATACTTCAGTTAAAAAGTATATTGACATAACTCTTGGAGTTGTGGTAATATAGTCAAGTCGCCGAAATGAGCGACACGAAAGAAACAAAAAAAGATGTTGACAA
>DKIT01000068.1:17798-18186 GCA_002454415.1 Sphingobacterium sp. UBA6711 | reverse complement strand
CGTTCAATGAACGGGATTTTTTTTTAAAACCATTAAAAATCTTATATTACAATAATAACATAGCCATAACGGAATGTTGATAGGAAGACTAGAGATTCAAGAAATTAAATTTAATGACTATGACAACAAAGAAAAGTGCAAAAAGTACCGTAAATAGTCCGATCACACCAGGTTTAAAAACCAAAGAAGAAATCGTGAACAACTGGCTTCCACGCTATACTGGAAGACCCTTGGAAGAGTTTGGAGAATATATCCTCTTAACAAACTTTTCGAAATATATCCACTTATTTTCTGAAATGCATGACAACGCCCCTATTTACGGGGAAGATAAGCCCATGCAATCTGTTACCGCAGGCGGTATTACCATCATTAATTTCGGAATGGGAAG
>DKIT01000068.1:1744-17742 GCA_002454415.1 Sphingobacterium sp. UBA6711 | reverse complement strand
CACCAAAGGGATTACTGGACAGGAACGGTATACACAACTAATAGAAGAGTTTGGGAACATGACAAAGCATTCAAGAAATATTTGAAATCGATCCGTGCCATCTGTGTCGATATGGAAACAGCGACAATATTTAGTGTTGGCTTTGCCAATAAAATTCCTACAGGTGCGTTGCTGTTAGTTTCGGACCAACCAATGGTACCCGAAGGTGTGAAAACCTCAGTAAGTGATGTCACTGTTACTGCTAAATATGTAGAAGCACACATCAGTATTGGCATCGATGCTTTAAAACAACTTATCAATAACGGATTGACCGTTAAACACCTTAAATTTTAAGGTACCCAACATAACATAATATTTTCCATGATCAGGAAAATATTATGTTCCCTCCATAAGTAAATACATCACAAAGAGTTAGGGCTATTTAAGATCCTATTTGATTAACAATCGAACAGCTATTGACTATTAATCGGGATGTTAACAAATGTTAATCTTCACAATAATTAAACTATTTGGCGTTTATATTGTAATATTCATATTACCCGACACATATATCGTAAAAATTAATCAAGCATTGTGAAGAAAAAAACATTATCTATTTTTAAAGTATCCTTTTTGATTTGTTCAGCCTTAGCCACACAGGTAAGTTGTTCTTCAAGTTCTTCAAAAGAAAATAAAACCATTGAAAAGTCCGTCGCTCTGCCAGTTTACACTGTCACTAAATCGGACGCGATGACCATCAAGGATTATTTAGGTACCATAGAAGGAAAAGTGAATGTAGAAGTACGGCCCCAAGTTGAGGGTTTACTGCAAGAGATCTACGTTGATGAAGGTTCCTTCGTTCAGAAGGGACAAAAACTGTTCAAGGTAGATCCTTCCACATACCAAGAGAATCTTAATAATATGGTAGCAACAGAACAAGTAGCTCGAGCTAAATTAAAAAATGCGCAGCTTGAAGTTGACCGCTTAAAACCCCTTGTTCAAAATGACGTTATTTCAGATGTTAAATTGGCCTCGGCAAAATCGGACTACCAGGTAGCCAAAGCAACCCTCGATCAGGCTATTGCAGCCGTGCGCTCGGCACAGATTAGTAAAGACTTTACTGTCATTACTGCGCCTGTAAGCGGTTATATCGGTAGAATACCCAAACGTATCGGTAATTTAGTTTCAAAAGGTGATAAAGAGCCCCTCACCTATCTCTCAGATATCCAGGAGGTATATGTCTATTTCTCCATGAATGAATCAGACTTCCTCTATTTCTCCAAAGCGCAAGCAAAGAAAGATAGCATCGAGGGAAAAAAATACAATCAAAACCAAAAACTTATTTTTCCAGAGGTGACACTTGTCCTTGCCGACGGAGAAGAATACGCTAAAAAGGGTGTAGTTGATGCCATTAACGGACAGATAAACCGCACTACTGGCGCAATATCGTTGCGGGCGACATTCCAAAATCACGAAAACATGCTTCGTTCAGGAAGTAGTGGTACGTTAAAAATTGCCGAGGTCAAGAAAGATGTCCTTCAGGTACCACAGATTGCCATTAATGAACTACAAGATAAGACCTTTGTTTATATCTTGGATCAAAACAACAAAGCTCAAAGAAGGAATATTCAGATTTCCGGTAAAAGTAAAAACAATTATATTGTTGACTCTGGTCTAAAAGAAAATGATCGTGTCATCACAAGTGGTTTTGATAAATTGACAGATGGTTCACCCGTAGCTCCGATCTTACAGAAATAGTTTTCCATTATTTTTACATCGTATAACCTACTTTTTCATGGGTAGCATGCGCTATGTCCAAAAATTCTAAATATATGCTAAAAACATTTATCAACAGACCTGTCTTAGCCACAGTAGTTTCCATTATTTTGGTTATCTTAGGTCTAGTGGGGTTAAAGCTGCTTCCTGTATCACGATTCCCAGAAATTGCCCCTCCAAGTGTACTTGTCTCATTGAGTTATCCTGGGGCCAATGCGGAAACAGTAGCTAAAAGTGTCCTACTACCCATTGAAGAAGCAATCAATGGCGTGGAAGACATGACTTATATTAAATCTTCAGCTTCCAATTCGGGGTCAGGAAGTGTCTCTGTTTATTTTAAGACAGGTACAAATCCCGATATCGCTTCAGTCAACGTGCAGACCAGAATTTCAAAGGCCATCAGTTCCATCCCAGCGGAAGTTAACGAAGCGGGTATAACTGTTATGCCACGACAGACAGGGGTCATTATGACTATCAACCTTTATTCAGATCATAAAGACAGTGCCTACGATGAAACATTCCTTCAGGCGTACGCACAGATAAACCTGATGCGCCCTTTATTGCGTGTGGACGGTGTTGCGCAAGTTTCCCGCTTAGGTGCTAGAGATTATGCCATGCGACTTTGGTTAAATCCAGAAAAATTGGCCCTCTATAATCTCGTTCCACAAGATATTAGCGATGCCATAAAAGATCAGAATTTTGAAATTGCACCCGGCAAATTCGGTGAAACATCCGACGAAGCGTTTGAAACCGTGATACGGCATAAAGGACGCTTTACTACACCGGAAGAATTTCAAAATATTGTTATCAAAACCAACAACGACGGTTCAGTTCTCTATTTAAAAGATGTCGCCAGAGTCGAATTTGGCGCTACAAATCTGAGTAGTGACAACAAAGTAAATGGTCACCCAGGACTTACGCTGAATTTAACACAGACGAGTGGTTCTAATGCCCACGACATCGATATCGCAGTCAGAAAGGTTCTTGAAGAACAAGCTAAGACATTTCCCAAAGGCTTACATTATGAGGTAACCTATTCTGTACGTGACCAAATTGATGAATCCATCAATCAGGTTGAGCATACACTTTTTGAAGCCTTTATCCTCGTTTTTATCATTGTTTTTATTTTTTTGCAGGACTTCAGGTCTACCTTGATCCCGGCTATTGCGATTCCGGTTTCTTTGGTTGGTACTTTTTTCTTTCTTCAGCTTTTTGGTTTTTCTCTCAACGTTTTGACCATGTTTGCACTCGTACTGGCCATAGGGATCGTTGTTGATGATGCAATTGTCGTCGTGGAAGCCATTCATGAAAAAATGCACAGTACGGG
The DNA here is from genome assembly GCA_002454415.1 of Sphingobacterium sp. UBA6711. Lineage (GTDB taxonomy): Bacteria > Bacteroidota > Bacteroidia > Sphingobacteriales > Sphingobacteriaceae > Sphingobacterium. The sequence continues at coordinate 14,660 of DKIT01000068.1, read as the reverse complement.
TTTAAAACCCCGAGCAGCGACACTGTCTACAATGTCAGAAATCACAGGGGCTATCCTATCAATTACTATGGTGATGGCCGCAGTATTTTTGCCTGTAGGGTTTATGGAAGGACCTGCGGGGATCTTTTACAGACAATTTGCGTACACCTTGGCAACAGCTATTTTAATTTCAGCGCTAAATGCATTGACATTGAGTCCCGCACTATGCGCCCTATTGCTAAAGGCCCCCAAGCATCAATCAGATGAGAAAACCAGCAGAATCAATCAGTTTAAGAATCGCTTTTTTAAGGCGTTCAACACTTCTTTCGATCGTTTGACAGCACGTTATGTTCTTATTGTACAGTTTCTCATTAAGAATAAAAAAATAGCATGGATGGGGCTGTTGCTCATTACTGCTATTGGCATAGTTTTCATGGTTAATACGCCTAAAAGCTTTATACCGACTGAAGACGATGGCTTTATCACCTATAACATAGCCCTCCCTCCTGGCGCTTCTTTAAGCCGGACTACAGAAGTTTTGCATCGAGCCGATAGCATACTCAAAAAAAGGCAAGACATCGAGGGGATGACCACTGTTTCGGGTTTTAATGCATTGGATGGAAGTTCAAGCCCGGCCTTTGCTGCAGGATACATTACATTGAAACCACATNNAGACCTACAGTACAAGGCTTTGGAGACTTGGCGGGAATAGAAATGGTCCTTCAGGATCGCATGGGTGGTGATGTAAGAGACTTTAATACTATAGCAGACACCTTTATCAATCAGCTTAATACACTTCCCGAAATTCGCAGTGCTTATACCAGTTTTAAATCAAATTTTCCGCAATACGAAGTAAATATCGATGCCGTGAAAGCCAAATCCTTGGGTGTTGAAATTAAAGACTTAATGTCAACCATTCGCTCCTACTTTGCACGGGTTCAAGCAAGTGACTTCAATAGATTTGGACGACAGTATCGCGTATATGTACAATCCGATTTTGATTTTCGAAAAGATCCGGAGTCCTTCAATTCGATTTTTGTCCGTAACAACAAAGGCGAGATGGTCCCTATCAATACGCTATTGACGCTGGAAAAGACCGTTGGGCCGGAAACGATTACGCGTTATAATCTTTACAATGCCATTTCCGTAAATGTTACTCCTGCGGAAGGATATAGTACTGATGATGCCATGCAAGCTATTCAGAAACTGGCAGACGATAAGCTGCCCGGAAACTACGGATTTGAGTGGACGGGTATGAGCTACGAAGAAAGCAAGTCTGGTTCGCAGACCATACTCATCTTTGCGCTCAGTATCCTTTTCGTCTATTTCCTGCTTTCTGCGCAGTATGAAAGCTATATACTCCCTTGGGCGGTACTATTGTCCATACCAGTAGGTTTGGTCGGAGTTTTTTCTGTAATCAATCTAGTAGGGCTCCAAAATAACATCTATGTGCAGGTGGGTTTGATTATGCTAATTGGTCTTTTGGCGAAAAATGCGATCCTGATTGTTGAATTTGCCGTCCAAGAGCGTAAAAATGGTAAAAGTATTGTCGAAGCTGCTATCAGTGGATCCAAACTAAGGTTGAGACCAATCCTGATGACAAGCATGGCATTTGTCGCTGGATTAGTTCCATTGATGTGGACAGTTGGCCCCTCAGCAATTGGGAACCATTCCATCAGTTTCAGTGCCGCAGGAGGTATGCTCTTTGGTGTTGCATTCGGCATCTTTATCATCCCTGTACTGTTTGTTGTTTTTAAAGGACTGGATGAAAAATTACATGATAAATTAGCTAAAGAAGAGGAAGAATAATGAAAAACATAAAAAAATACCTTTCCGGAATATCTATAATCGTAGGTATCTTAGGCATGATGAATGCCTGTAAGATCGGCAAAGATTATGTGCAACCCAAACTCAAACTTCCGGAAAACTTTCGCGGCGATACATTGGATTACTTCGGAGATACATCAAGTATGGGCCTGATTCATTGGAAATCCTTTTTCCATGATCCTACATTGAAACAGCTCATTGATTCAGCACTGACAAATAATTTCGAAATGAAGACTGCGCTGCTCAATTTGCAAATTTCCAATCGGGTTTTGGCACAAAATAAGGCCAACTATCTTCCCAGCCTAAGTGCAACCATCGCAAACGGAAACCGTACCTGGAGGTCAAAAGATTTTGGAAGTGGTCCTTTAACAAAATACTACGATCACAAAGGTGAGAAAGCCCCCGAAAACATGTTTGTCTATCAATCCATGTTTGGTTCGGATGTTAGTTTCAGTTGGGAGATCGATATCTGGAAAAAAATCGGAAGCAAACAGGAACAGCTTCTAGCCGAATATCTCGATACTCAGGAAGCAAAAAATGCAATTCAGACCAATATCATTACCGCTGTTGCGAAAGGCTATTTCAATCTCTTGATGCTTGATGCTAAAATAGAAGTGGCTAAACGCAATGTCCAGCTAAATGACAGTACATTAAGGATGATCAAGCTGCAATATCAAGCAGGTGAGATCACTGCTTTGGCCATCCAACAGACAGAATCTCAGCGTTTACTCGCGGCTTCTCTGGTCCCTGAACTCGAAAAACAAATTGTTATTCAGGAAAATGCCATACAGACATTAACGGGTAAATTACCAGACAGTATCAAAAGAGGCACATCCTATGAACATCTGTTTGCCGAAAATAAAGATATTTCTTTGGGATCCCCCCTGGAGATTATACGCAATAGGCCGGATATACGTTCCTCCGAATTTCAATTGATGGCAGCGAATGCAAACGCCAATATTCAACAAGCTATGCGTTACCCATCATTGACAGTGGGTGGTGTATTGGGTGTTAATAGTATGCTACCCAAAAACTGGTTTAATATTCCTGGTGCTTTGCTCGGTGGTATAACGGGCAATCTAACGACGCCGATCTTTAAGAATAAAACACTGAAAACACAATACGAAGTCGCCAAGTTAGAGCGTGACAAAGCTGAAATACAGCTCCAACAACATGTTGTTGAGGCTGTAGCTGAAGTATCCAATGCAGTCGTCACTGTTGATAAACAGCGTGAACAGCTCATTCTTGCCAAGGAAAGAGTCGACAACGCACATCTTGCTGTTAAAAACGCTAGTTTACTTTTTAAAAGTGGTTATGCTACCTACCTGGAAGTTATTACGGCGCAAAGCAACGCACTCAATAGTGATTTGGATTTAGTTGAATTGAGACAACAACATTTAGATGCATTTGTAGACTTGTATCGTTCTTTGGGCGGAGGTTGGAGATAATGATTTAAAACTCTATTTTTGTAACATGACTCCAGAAGAATTACAACAATACTTTCAATCCGTCGATTTACCAGAATCATTGGAGATACAACAAGATATGCAGGTATCGGATGTACAGCGTTTTTTGAGTACAAGTTTTATTCATGTCGGGCTATGGAAAAAAGATTTAAGCAAATGTCCTTCCTGGATCCGACTTTTAAAATTTAAAGACGCTTTAGAAAATACAGAAAAAGCCTAACTTTCGTTAGGCTTTTTTATGTTTTCGCCACAAGCTGTACCAGCAATTCCGACATCTGTTCTTTTGAATAGATTTGTTCCGCGCCCGCATCCAGTAGTTCCATTCGCTCCTTTTCGTCACTACTTGAAGTTAACCCAACTATACGTATTGAAGGAAATCTTTCTTTGAGGATTTTAGCTGTTTCAATTCCATTTAAAATAGGCATATGCAAATCCAATATACATATTTCGGGAAGATCCAGCTCATTTTCATTAAGGTATTCAATTAAGTCTCTACCATTAGAAGCACAATAAACCAATTCCAATGAATGTAATTGAGCCATAGCTCTCATCAAGACATGATGAATCATCGCATCATCTGCATAGACAACCGTACATTTATTTCTGGTATTCATTTGAAAAAGCTGTCATTTTACTAATTATAAAAACAATATTCTATAAATATGTAATAAAAATAAAAAATACAGAAAAAAGTTAACAATAATTATGCTAACATACAAATTTAATTTAAAATGCTCAATATCAATAATCCAACAAAGTTTTAGTTTTGATCAAGTCATAAGACATCATAGGGAGTAAAATCTCATTATGTATTTATAATAAATCTAAGAGATTTAATAAGTAGTAGTCATAATTTTCAGTACAGGGCTAGAAATCATCTTCAATAATCTCGGCTACACGCCCCACCTGACCATCCGTCAGCCTCACTTTAATCCCTCTCGAATGATAAGGGGATGATGTTAGTAAGTCTTTAACAATACCCTCTGTCAGGTTTCCAGTACGTTGGTCTTTTTTTAATATAATGTTTACCAACATTCCTGGCTTTACATCTGCTCTATTTCTTCCATCCATAGCCAAACTTAGATAAATTGTTTTTTAATTGCAATATAAATAACAATTTATTCCTCGTCCATTGATGCAAATCCTACCTGACATACATTCAATGCATCCATTATATCGGTAAGGCATTTCTAATAGCTAATCAAGTCCGACACAATCAGTAAAGATTGTCTCCAATTTAAACTCCAATAATCCACAGTCGGTCTTCATTTTGGCGAAATGTCACAAAAAAGGGAGTTCCAAAGAACCCCCTTTTTTTGTAATTTATCGTACAGCTTTACGTAGACTATCATTAGCTTTTCAAGCTAAAGGTCATCTATTATTTAAATAATTTAAAAATATCATTTCCAAATATAAAGACCATTAAAGCCAAGAGAATAAAGAAACCGACCATTTGTGCTTTCTCGAGGAACTTTTCGCTCAAAGGCTTTCCTTGGATCATTTCAATCAATAAAAATAGCACATGCCCACCGTCAAGCGCAGGGATCGGCAATAGGTTCATAAATGCTAATGCCATAGAAAGCATGCCCACTAAAGACCAGAAACGGATCCAGTCCANNCATCAGTGTATATTGAGTCGTAAAGGATTTAATGGAATAGTCACGGTTGATTCCTATCCCCAGCATCGCATCTGCGGGAACATTCCCTTGCAACGAAACTTCAGCTCCATTACGAATGACTTTGATAGCTACTGCTTTATTAATATTCGCTTTTATCTGCCCTTTAAACTGGTCAAAGAAAGGCACTTGTACATCATTTACAGCAATAATACTATCCCCTTTCGCGAATCCCATTTTGCTTGCTACCGAACCTGGTGCTACCTCCGCGACAGAGGTTGTTTTAACTCGCGGTTCAATAAACTTCTCTCCTTTTTTGTCTGAAAGTGTATTTAATAAGTCCGCAGGTACTTTGATTTCCTGAGTAGCACCATCACGTTCTACAGCTAAAGTTACCCCGCCCATCAATACTTTAGAACTGATCAACTCCGAGTAATTTTCGACACGATGACCGTCTATCGAAAACGGCTTGTCTCCAGCTTTCAGACCAATGGATTCACCAATGGACCCCGGAACAATACCATTCACCATTTGATCCATCTTTATATCTGTATTGCCCATTTTAAACGTCAGCATCCAAAAAACAATGACCCCAACGACGATATTGACAATAATACCGCCCAACATGACGATTAAACGTTGCCAAGCTGGTTTTGACCTAAATTCCCAAGGCTGTGGATCGCCCTTCAATTGCTCGGTATCCATCGATTCATCGATCATACCGGCAATCTTGACATAGCCACCCAAAGGCAACCAGCCAATACCATATTCACAACCCTTATAATTGAATTTAAACAATTTTACTCCCCAAGCATCAAAGAATAAGTAAAACTTTTCTACCTTGATACCGAACGCACGCGCTGCTAAAAAATGTCCTAGCTCATGTAGAACAATTAAAATTGACAAGCCTAAAATCACTTGTCCGACCATAATTAAAACACCCATGTATGCTTTCTAAAATTTAATCTTTGATTATTTCCTTTGATATTACTCTTGCGACACGATCCGTCTCTAGATAATCCTCTAATGTCGGCGCCGCGATAAAATCCACTTTATTTAATGTTTGTTCGATAATATCACTCATTTCCAAAAAACCAACTTTATCTTTCAAAAAGGCATCTACAACAACTTCGTTGGCAGCATTCAAAATACAACTTCTATTTCCACCAGCCCGTAAACTTTCATAGGCTAATGCCAAATTTTTGAAGGTATCCATATCAGGTTTTTCGAAACTCAGCATTGGATAATCCATAAAATTAAACCGATCAAAGCTATTTTTAAATCGTGCAGGATATGTCAATGCATACTGGATGGGCAATTTCATATCTGGCACTCCCATTTGAGCTTTAATGGAACCGTCTTGAAATTGCACCAAAGAATGAACGATAGACTGCGGATGAACGATAACATCAACTTGATCAATCGATAGATTGAAAAGCCACTTTGATTCAATAACTTCAAGACCTTTATTCATTAAGGATGCCGAATCAATTGTAATCTTCGCGCCCATAGACCAATTGGGATGTTTTAAGGCTTCAGCTTTAGTCACCCCCACGAGATCTTCTCGCTTTTTTCCCCGAAAAGGCCCTCCAGAAGCTGTTACATAGATTTTCTCAATCGGATTATCATCCTCTCCTGTCAAACATTGGAAAATTGCTGAATGCTCTGAATCCACAGGTAGCATCCGAACGCCATATTCCTGAACTAAGTCCATAATCAATTCACCGGCGACGACAAGTGTTTCTTTATTTGCCAGCGCAATATCTTTTTTGGATTGGATGGCTTTAACAGTAGGTTTCAAACCTGCCGATCCTACGATGGCATTTAATACGACATCAACTGCCTCGTATTGCACGACCTCTACCAATCCAGATTCGCCATAAAGAACAGCTATATCCTGTCCCTTTAAAGTATCTTGTACATAATTAAACTGATTGGAATCTGTTACGACAACAGCTCTTGGTTTAAATTCTATCGCTTGTTTGACCAGTAGTTCGGCATTACTGCCGCAAGTCAGAACAATTGCCTCAAATTTATTAGGAAAGGCTCTTATCACGTCTAAGGCTTGTGTGCCAATACTTCCCGTTGCCCCTAGAATGGCAATTCCTTTTTTACTCAAAACCTTTTCTATTATTAAAATATATTATTCAAAATTTTTGGATCCTCACCGCCATGGTAGTCCGACATCATTTCACGATAGGCTACCGAAACAACAATGCAGGCCAAAGGTACCACTAAGAAGGAGCTCACAAGGTTCAAAATAATAAAAATTATGTAATATTCTAAATAATTAAAATACATCTGCAATAATTGGAAAAACGCAAATACCGCCAAGATCAGTAATAACTTGAATACATTACCTTTTGTCAATGCAAAACTAAAACGCAACGATTTAAATGTTCCCGCATGTTTATCAATGATAAAGAAAGGATAAAATGCGACTCTGATGATTAAAATAAAGGTCATTATCGCCGCAACAAAAACCACAAAAACAGTAAATTTACTCATCAGTTCAATACGATTGTCCCCATTTTCAAATAAATAAAGGAAGGGAAATGAAACAGCTCCCAAAATCATCAATAAAGCGATAGAAAGGAACATAATACTAAGCATTGCGCCAAAAAAGTAGATCAGCTCCTTTGTATTGGGAATACACTGGATCAGTTTTTTGTTGTGGTTACCATCGATCAGATTCAGGATATACTTAAATAAAGTCATATTCAACCCAAAATACATAATCATGAAAAAAAATGCCATAAAACTACTCAGCACAATATTAAAATCGCTAATCGTTGTCGCTAGATAATTTGACAGCCCTGAAGTTATAAACAGTAAAAAGCAGAGACCAGCAACTGAAAAATAATGTTGCTTCAGTAACTCCCATGACTTATTGAAAACTTCATTAACGGCAAAAGTACTTTCCTTAAGGAATTGAATCATTTTTTCTTTGAATAAACTTTTACAAAGATGCCATATTTTTTAATTTTCAACAATTTACATGCCCATAAAATTCATGTTTTTTTGTAATATTTAACACAAAAAACTTATATGGTACAACCTATAACGCATCTAATGGAAAACCTACCAAAATGAAAAGACCCTTATCCAGCCAGAATAAGGGTCTTTTCAAGTTAATTTACAATTGTTTCTATTTAAATTCTTTAGGTAGCGGCTTTTCCAATAAATATTGGTAATAAAAACGTGCACGTTCGTTAAAGTCATACTTGCTCTTCGAACGGTCGAATCCGTGACGGCTTCCCGGATAGATCATCAATTCAAAAGGCACACTTCTGTCGGTTAATTTATCAACCAATTGCGTTGTATTTTGCAAGTGTACATTGTCATCCATATCACCATGCATAATTCTTAACACACCCTNNACCCGCTTTGTAGCCATCCGCGTTGTCTTGCGGTGTATCCATCCAGCGCTCGGTATAATGGCTGTCGTATAAGTCCCAGGAGGTCACAGGTGCTCCAGCAATACCAAAATCAAATACATCGGCGGCTTTTGTCATCGCCAGACAAGTCATATAACCACCATAGCTATGTCCTGTAATTAACACTTTATTTTTAGCCACCCAAGGCTGCGATTTTAACCACTTGACAATGGTTGAATAATCAATAATCTCCCAATGTCCAAGATTCCGGTGCATATAGGCAACCCCCTGTTTACCGAAATGCCCCGAAGCGCGGTGATCTGCGGAAACTTGAATAATCCCCTCATTGGACCAATATTGATTGCCTGTTCCTTTCCAGGTATCTTTTACCGTTCCAGCGTCAGGCCCGCCATAGATGCTAAAGATCACCGGGTACACTTTTGATTTATCAAAATCCCTTGGATAGGTTATTGTCAATGGGAGATCAAATAGTCCATCATCAGATTTGATATGTAAGTATTCCGTCTTGCCATAAGTATAGCTTGCAAAATCAGCTGCTTTACTATCTGCTAGTTGACGTAACACTTTACCCTGGTTGTCTAATAAGGCAAACCGATCCGGTGTACTTACATTGGAGTATTTCGTAATAAAATACTTACCATCAGGCGATACATTAACATCATGCGAGTAATCGCCAAAAGTCAGCCGTTTCAGGTTTTTACCCGAATAATCGACACGGTATAGATCAAAACGTGCAGAATTCTCCTTACGTGCAGTGAAATAAACTACTTTGTTTTTTTCATCGATCCGTTTCAATTCAGTTACTTGCCATTCACCAGAAGTGATGGGATTGACCAGCGTACCGTCCAATTTATACAGATAATAATGAGCCCAGCCCGTTTTATCCGATTTTAAAATGTAATATTTGTTGTCCGCAAGATACGTGATGCGCTCATCATGATCTAAATTGATCCATGAAGTTTGACGCTCATCGTAGATTTCCTTTTTCGAACCAGAATTGGGGTCCACTTGATAGAACTTCAGATTATTCTGATCCCGGTTCATCCACTGCACCATCACATTTTTACTGTCAAAAGCCCAATAGGGCTGACCAAAATACTGATCGTCTTTTTCGTTGAAATCAGCCCAGGTAACTTTTCCCCCATCAAGATGAACGATACCCACTTTAACTTCTGGATTTGGATCACCCGCTTTGGGGTATCTTGTTTCTTCCAGATAGCCATGCTGACCCTTGGAGGAATAAATCGGAAACATGGGAACCTTTGTATCATCAAAACGCATAAAAGCAATTTTACGACTGTCCGGAGACCACCAAAAAGCTTTGTATTTTGTCGGGCGGCCAAGGATCTCCTCATAATATACCCAGGATGACCAACCGTTGTAAATGACATCAGTACCATCGCTTGTATACTGTATTTCCTTTCCCGAAGTCACATCGACACTGTACAGGTTACTTTTACGTGTAAAAGCAACGTATTTACCGTCGGGAGATAAAGTGGGATTTTGTTCGGCTACATCAGGTGAGTTGGTGAGCTTTTTCACGACGCCATCACTGCTTTTTAGGAAGATATCGTTATTCTCGACATAAACAACAGTTCCTTCTTTGGCAGGAACCGTGTAAACACTTCTGTTGCCTGATTTAATATTGACCTGATATAAACGACCATCGTTCACATCATTCTCCAGGTAAGCTGTCCCGTCTGCCCATCCAGGATACTGATTAGTACGAACCGTCAAAGATTGCTTTTGCCCCCAGGACTGTGCAAAATCCAACTTTTTCTGTGCGAAAACAGCGTCATGCACAAAAAAAACGATAGACGCACCTAAGAGTACTCTTGATACCGTATTCATTAATTTTTGGATATGTTTATTAATTATTTTGGCTAAGATAAAGAATTGTGGCAAATAACCACGATTTTGCCTGTAACAAGCTTAATTCAGATTGTGCGTACCATACGGCCTAGCAAAGACTTGATCAAACCGGCTGATCCTTTGCTAACGGCGATGCTCGAAAAGTACCAGCTGTATACCTTCCTTTGGGAAATCAGCTTCTTCAACAAAATTTGATATCGAAACCCCCAGCAGCCGCACCTTTTTCGCTAGCTCGACCTTGCTCAACAAACTATGGGCTGCAGCATAAATTTTATCTTCCGAGTCAAAACTGCTTTCTAGGGTCATGCTCCGTGTGAGCTGAATAAAATCGGCATATTTAATTTTTAAGGTCAGGGTCCTTCCGGAAATTTCCTTCTTCCCGATGCCTGTCCACAATTGTTTGCAGAGCCGCTGTAAAATGGTGTTTAATTCTTCAAAAACTTCTATATCCTCGCCAAAAGTATCCTCAATACCAACCGATTTACTACTGCGATTAGGAACAACAGGACGGTCGTCGATCCCGCGTACGATACGGTAAAAAAAATGCCCGGTCTTTCCAAACCAGCGTACGAGGTCCTCTTCACGCTGTTTTTTTAAATCAAGCCCAGTAAATAGCCCCAGTTCGTGCATCTTTTTTGCCGTCACCTTGCCTACCCCAAAAAACTTATCTACAGGCAATGACTCCATGAACTTGACGATTTTAGAAGGACCTATAAATGTTAGGCCGTTAGGTTTGTCCATATCCGACGCGATCTTTGCAACAAATTTATTGACGGAAACACCAGCGGAGACGGTCAGATTCAACTCCTCTTTGATAGCCTCTTTAATGGCTTTGGCTATATCAATAGCCGAACCGATACCCTGCTTATCTACGGTGACATCCAGATAAGCTTCATCGAGCGAGAGCGGTTCAATCAAGTCGGTATAACGGAGAAAAATCTCCCGAATTTGATACGAAACCTGCCGATAAACATCGAAGCGCGGATAGGTAAAAATAATATGGGGACACAACTGAAGAGCCTTTCGCGAACTCATAGCAGATTTAACACCAAATTTTCGCGCTTCGTAACTGGCTGTTGCAACCACTCCCCTTCCATCCGGTGAACCACCTACGGCAATTGCCTTTCCCCGATATTCGGGAAAATCTCGCTGATCTACAGATGCATAGAATGCATCCATATCCAAATGAATTATCTTGCGATGTACCTGTTCCGCATCCATTCTCCAAATTTACAAAAATTAGCATTATAGCGTACAAAAACCACAAAATAACTAATAGAATTAGCAACACATCTTACAGAAAACAATCACAAATTCAAATGATCATCTATTCGTGTTTGTGCTGTTAATTTTTTATCTTTAGGTGAAACGATAGACGAAGCAAAGAACCATGTTGCACCCGCTTAGTCTCATCAACAATCATACAAACACTTAATATTCATCCCTTATGGAAAATTTGCCAGAACAAAAAAAGAAAAGATCGGGGTTTAAAAAGTTTTTACTCTTCCTGATACTTTTTCTGCTTGTCGGAGGTGGCTCCTATGGCTACTGGAAGTATTATTATGTATTCGGTGAAGGTGTAAAATCCGGTTATCTCAATTATGCAGTGAAAAAGGGCAATATTTTTAAAACCTACGAAGGCAAACTTATTCAGGAAGGATTTGGAAGCATCAAAACAGGCGGGATAGCCAGCAATCAATTTGAATTTTCGATTGAAGATGATTCCATATTCCGGCAATTGGAGCTCAACAGCGGAAAATATTTCGATCTCCGCTACAAAGAATATCATGGAGTGATTCCCTGGCGCGGAAATACAGTCTATATTGTAGACAAAATTGTCAATATGAAATAGAAAACTCCGCTGTGTCTATCAGCGGAGTTTCCAAGATCAACTTGAACGCCCTATTGCAGATTTTTTTCAAAGTGATCTACACTCTTTTATTGAAGGATGTCTTTCATAGAGCATGGTTTACCGGCACAATCCGGTAGATATTATTCGGAAAGCACGTCTCGAACGATCAATTGCTCTTCAAAATAACTTTTCAAAATAGTTCCGTCGCCATGCAGCGTCCAAACCTCTTTGGGATTGACCATTTTGATATATTGAAGGATATCATTCCAGTCCACATGATCTGAAATATACAATTCGATATCATTCTGTGCCTGCAGACGTTTCCAACCGGAGGCAAATGCTCGCAATACTTTAGTTGCCCTGAAATAGCTGTTAAAAGTCATTGGTGGCACCAGATAGACTTTATTCTGTTCGCCTTGTTTCATCTCCTTTCTATTGTAAGGCTCATAACGCATTTTCTTCAGTCCGTGCTGATCATAAAGGCGATGGTACGGCAGTATACCGCTATGCACAAGTACTTTTCTATTCGGACAATGCATATTGATCAGATCGGTAACCCGTTGTGCCTTCCCGAGCACATACGTTCCTAACAATATATTGCTGGCATGGCCATCGAGCTTTTTGATTTCTTCGACTGGATCGGGATGGACGATATCCGGATTGGCAAATGTACTTTCGGTGATCAGTACATCAGCCCGCTGCACCTCGATCGGTTCACAGGTATCATCGGGCTGTAATTTGTAGTCGCCTGTATATAAGTATCGCACCCCCAGGTACTCCATCAGAATCTGTGCCGAGCCAAGTATATGACCTGCCGGTAAAAATGTAATTTCGACAGCACCAATTTTAAACGGACTATTGAACAGTTTCACTTGATATGAATCTTTGCGATTTTGCTTATAGCGG
>DKIT01000068.1:0-1727 GCA_002454415.1 Sphingobacterium sp. UBA6711 | reverse complement strand
CTGATACGTTCCATGACCTGTTCTTCGGTTACCCCATCACGTTCCATCACCCGTTGAACACGTACGGATAAAGGAGCGGTGACCAATATGGTATAATCAAGCACTTTATAGGAACCACTTTCAAAAAGGAGAGCTGCTTCTTTGAGCGAATAACGTGCCTTTTGTTGCTCGGCCCAATCTTTGGCGGCCTGAATGACAATGGGGTGCACAATACCATTCACAAGATCGAGTTTTTCTTTATCGGAAAATATCTGTTGTGCCAAAAAAGCGCGGTCCAGCATGCCATCCTTATAGGTTGCTTCACCGAAAGTGGCAATCAAACTTTCTCTGATCCGCAAATCTGTATTCATCAGTTTCTTCGCTTCATCATCGGCATTGTAAACAGGTACAGCCAAAGCTTTAAAGAGCTGACAGATAAATGTTTTACCGGATCCTATTCCCCCTGTTATTCCAATCTTCATTAAATATCGTTATTTACGTACAAAAAAGTCCACGTTCTGAGGAACAATGCTGATTACCTTACAATAGTCAGGCACCTTCGTCAGCAAAATGGGCAGGTATTGAACCTCATTTTTCTCCCAATCGGACAAATCTACTACAGCTTCAAAATCCCGCGAGGTATAGGTATTGTAATCTTTTACGGACATTAAAACCGTCACGACAACTTTACTTGGGCTGAGCCTCACAGAACTATAGCGCTGACCATTTTCAACCTTTACGGGTAATTCAATCACTTTTTCCGTTAGTTCACCCACTGGCATCAGTACTTCGACAGATGTGGGATAAACATTAATATTTGCTTTTTGGTTGCGGGCAAGATTTGCTACGGTCCGAACGTCAGTTTCCACTTCTTTTCCCCTGACGGTATCAGTCTCCCAGTATTCGATTGCCGAAACATCCTCATAGGGACCGGTAATCGTCACATAAGCAGGTGTAACTTTGGTATCCGCGATAACACGNNCACCATATCCGCGCTTAAAGCCAATATTGGCCAACGGTTTCACAGGTACCTTGCGCTGGGTCTGTTTGGAAAAGTCAAAAAACAAGGTATCCGGACTGACAGCGACTACCCGTTGTTCATGCGGAAACTGCCGGTTGATAAAGCCCAATTGATTGGAAAAGACAATCCAGTCTCTGGTTTTTAAAGCACTCAGGTCCACCTGTACTTTTGGTGTTTCCAGTGCTGCTTTTGAAAACAAAAATTGCCATCCCGTCATTTCGAGCTTCACTTTTACCGTATCAGACTGCTGCGGGTGAAATGCTCGCTTCTCGGGAAGATTAACATATTCGATCGCGGCGTTGACAGATACAGTATATTGGTTGGAAATTGAGAATAATAACCACGCTAACAACGAAATTCCAACACAACGCACGAAGACATTAATCTTACGTCGTTGGATCTTATTTAGTCGAACTGCATTTGCCATGACACAAACTTAATCAATTTGCGTAAAAATTAGTTGAATAATCTGTATTTCATCTGAATGAAAACAACATTTCCATTGCATTTTTCTCTTTTGTGGCAAGGGTTTTGAAAATTTCTGATGCTTGCTGGACAACATTGAGATTGGCTGTCTCAAAAATTTGATTAAACAATTCCGACAGGGATGTCCACAATAATGCAATCTGCATGAGCTCTAATCCTATATCACAAAATATTAGCAATTCCTACAATCTTTTTGTTACAAAGATGTAGCACTTTCCCTTTCTTTTGTTTTATTTTTTAG
>DKIT01000153.1 GCA_002454415.1 Sphingobacterium sp. UBA6711 | reverse complement strand
TCTCCAAAAACTGATGATTAGCTTTCTTACGCGTTATAAATTGCCGCTGATAAAATCGTTCAGAATAATGGAGCAATGTCTCCAACTGTGAGATAATAATACGATGACTGAACTGGTCTAAATTACCCTGGTATTCCTGCTTGATGTTTTCAATTATTAGCTTAACTTTTATTTCCTCATCTTGTGATAAGAAAAGAGCCTCATTTACTGAATAATCAAAAAAATCATATTTCTTGATTGATGTAGATAACGATGTGTTCCAAAGAAAATCCGGATGGAACATCAGCATCCATCCGGATGGATTTTTCCCCTGTTCTTCCCGGATAACACGCAAAACTTGATGCGGCGCCATGCCAAACATAACGCCTTCATCAAAATCATAATCCTGTTGTCCATACCTATACTTATGATCCATATCCCTTTTTACCGAAATCGAATAAAAATCAAATAACAGGCTCTCCTGTCCAATTTCGGAAGGCGCTGCCATATCTTCAAAATTGATCACACTAATTAAAGGATGTTTTGGTCCGGGCAACCCTCTAAGCGCATGAAATTCGGAAATAGTCTTTAGTCTTATCAGTTTATTATCGGACATCCTACGATATGTTTTGTTGGTAATTTAAACAAAAATACAAATTATCGACGTTCAGAAAAGTAAATAGAACCTTTCAGATCCTCCAATAGAGTTGGATGAATAGGTTTCCAGTCCAGCGCTTTTCTGGTCTGTGCACTGGAACTCCGATTGTCTAGTTTCGCAAAATGTGTAAACCAGGCAAAATGTACCGCAGCTTGCGCTGAATTTAGCGAAACTAAAGGGATACTTAGGCGCTCGGCAATTTCAGTAGCCACCGTTTTAAGTGGAATTCCTTCCTCCGCTACAGCATGATATCTTGTTCCTTTTTCAAAAGGCTTTTCCAACGCCAGGCGGTACAGTCTTGCAGCATCTAGACGATGCACGGCAGGCCAATGGTTATTTCCTCCGTTTATAATGGCTGATACCCCTTTTTCCTTCGCTATTTTAATAAACAAAGGTACAAAACCAATGACATCCCCCTCGCCATGCACCGACGGAGATAATCTGATCACGGCAACATTTACACCTTTTGCAACTTGTTCGTCCGCGGCGACTTCGGTCGCTATTCTTGGATGGGGATGATTAATGCTATGGTCTTGTTCGGTCGTAAGCCCCTCTCTTGAAAATAGAGCCGTGCCCGAAGTAATTAGAAAAGGCTTCTTTGTCCCTACCAAGACTTCACCAATTGCCCCGATGACCTCTTTATCCAATGCGCACATCGCTTCAAAATGATTGAAATCATGAACAAATCCCAAATGGATAACCGCATCGGAGACCTCGGCGCCCAATTTTAGGCTTTCAAAATCGGTCAAATCACCAAGGTGCGCTTCCGCCCCGACATCGATTAACTTCTTTGCGGATTCTTCCGATCTTGCTAATCCCAAAACCTGATGACCCGCGCCCAATAATTCCTGTACGACAGCTCTTCCAACGAAACCTGTAGCACCTGTAACAAATACTTTCATCTTTGCATATTTTATGTAAACCAAAGTTCGGACTTGATTGACTGATAAATGTAGCCAAAAATGACTTTCTTGTATCCGAATATAGCGCATCAAATTATTTTTTATAGAAATGGAGCAATGGGACAGCATTAATGCTTATTTTCGCTTACTGAACAAGAAGTAAAGTTCAGTACCTCGCAATTGGAAAAGATCATTTTTATTACTTAACGAATATGCTTGCATTAGATTTCTCTATATTTCCGCAATTGGAAACAGACAGACTTCAACTTACCCGTACGAATGTAGATCATGTCAATGAATTGCTTAAAATGCGTTCTGACCCGGAGGTGATGAAGTTTATTCCTCGTCCAATGGCTCGAACCGCGGAAGAGATCATAGAATTTATTGCAGCTATAGATGAAAAGATTTCAAATCACGAGATGATCAATTGGGCCATTACCCTAAAAGGTGATGCTAAAATGATCGGAACAATCGGATATTATCATATTAAGCCCGAGCATTTCCGAGCAGAAATTGGGTATATGCTATTGCCAGAATTTCAAGGACGTGGTTTTATTACTGAGGCTATTGATGTCGTCGTGAGCTATGGTTTTGCCGAGATGAAATTACATTCGGTAGAAGCTGTCTTAGATCCCAATAATCTAGCCTCAGCCAGCGTACTTGAAAAGTGTGGTTTTATTAAAGAAGGACATTTTAAAGAAAATGAGTTCTACAATGGAAAATTTATCGACACAGCGATCTATTCAAAAGTAAACAGCTAAATGATTATTTTAGCATCCCATTTTTAAATTGTTCCATGCAGAAGGATTCTTACCGATGAGATGCNNAATATTTCTATCGAGCAAATTTCCTGGTCCCTAGTACACAAAGTATGACAGCCACTGTCACGGTAATCATACCGACACTTACTTTTTCTTGAAGAAGCCCAGCGGCTAAAGCCAAGCCAAAAAAAGGTTGTAATAACTGCAGCTGTCCTATCGTTGCTGTTCCGCCTTGTGCGAGGCCTTTATACCAGAAAACAAAACCAATAAACATACTGAACAAGGAAACATAGATTAAACTTCCCCAGGCACTAATAGGCACGCCATCAAAGTATTGCGGCATAAATACAAACGTTAATGGCAACATGATCGGAAACGACATGAGCAAGGCCCANNATTTGGCCCCCTCGGCATACCCTAGACCACAAAGAATGATTGATAAAATCATCAAAATATCCCCTATTGGTGAAACTGTTATACCTTGTAACAAGGCATAACCAATGACAAGCACACTGCCCAGCGCAGAGAATAACCAGAAAACCGGTTTCGGGCGCTCACCACCACGAACAATACCAAATACAGTTGTAGATACGGGTAGTATGCCGATAAACACCATAGCGTGAGCTGATGTAATATGCTGCAAAGCCAAAGCGCTCAACAACGGGAATCCGACCACACAACCTAAAGCTACAACAAACAGTGAACCCAATTGCTTTTTCTCTGGTCGTCTTTCTTTGAAAACCAGCAATGTGGTAAAAGCTAACACACCCGCAATGGAAGCTCTCGCTAAAGTAACAAATATAGGGTCAAATGCTGAAACTGCCATTCGAGTTGCAGGCAGTGAGCCACTAAATAATAGGACACCAATAAACCCGTTAAACCAGCCGCTGCCCGCTGTTTTTTCCTGTACCTTACTCACACTAAATTCTGCCATCATTAAATCTTTAATACAAAGTTCTTTTATTGGCATCAACACCCACAGTCACAGTTTTTGATATTTTTATGGACACAGTTATATTTGCAGCATAAAATTTTTATGCTCACTTCAGCTCAAGTTCTAACCTATGTTTACCAGCTTCCAATTGGACAGCATGGCCATTTCGGATATTGTATGGTGGATAAAATGTTGCTGTTGCATTGGCGGGGATTTGGATGTTGTATATAACCTTATCGCCCCTTAACTTCCATTCGGAAACAATTTTCCCATAGGGCGAATCGTAAGAAGTAGTCGATTCATGCAGCCCATGTGGAAAGATTGGCTTTAAGAGTACATGCTTAAAGCCAGGCTGTTTCGGATCTGGAGCCATCCCACCAATAGATTTAAAAAACCATCCTCCAATCTCCCCAAACATCATGTGGTTGTCCGAAATGTCACGTGTTGCTTTTAAATCCCAATTTTCCAATAATGTCGTTGCTCCATTGACAATCCACCATCCCCAAGATGGGTAGGTGTCCTGTACTGCAACTTTATAGGCGGTCTCCCCATATCCATTATCCTTTAAGGCATTCAATAGTGCTTTTGCACCCAATACTNNAATACCCCCACATCCAAATGAAAGTTTGTCTCTTCAACCCTCCTGTTGAGATTGTCAGCAACTTTAGATTTCATATCTTCCGGCACAACGCCCCAATATAACGGCACACTCAATTCGGTCTGTGTTCCATTGCTATAGATTCCCTTGGATCTATCCAAAAACTTTGCGTTGATAGCCTCCTTAATCTTCATGCTGAGCTTTTCATATTTTCGCTGATCTAATTCATAACCAAATAGTTTTGCCGCTGAAGCTAAGATAGTCGCGTCGACATAAAAATAAACGGAGGAGGTAAGTTCTAAATTTGATTGTGATTTAACAGGTACCCAATCGCCACGACCGAAGCTAGTGAGACCAGACGGGCTGATTCCGTCTACATAATCGACATAACGCTTGATATTGCTATAGCATTCTTTCAATAGGTGGGAATCTCCATAGAACTGATATACTTGCCATGGGATAATGGCAATAGTACTTGTCCAGTCAAGCCCATTGGCCGTGCCATAACCCCAACCACCTGTTGGAATAATATCCGGTACTACACCGTCATCCCGCTGTTCATCGCGATGATCAGCCATCCATTTTTCGTAAACTGTAAGGCCATCAAAATTATATAAGGCTGTCTCTATCGCAAGATGACCATCACCAGTCCATCCGTTCTTTTCACGTTGTGGGCAATCTGTTGGATAGCCCATCAAATTGGACAAATATGCATTGTTAGTTGCCTTCCAAAGTCTATTGACCAATTCAGAAGAGGTGTGAAGTTGCCCCAACGGACGAACATCGCTATGCATAAAATAGGCTGTCACAGTCGACTTATCCAAGGCAATAGGTTCACTACTGCTGATTTCAACATATCGAAATCCCTTGTAACCAAACTTTGCCATAAACTCATCATCCCGACCACTGAGTATCAATACATCTGTTTGGAATGGTTCCTTATTTTTGTCACCACGGTAGTAAACATCAATATTGGACTGATCCAAACGTCCATTCGCCTGCAGGCGTTCGCCATGCCTGATATGTAACACATTGCCCGGCCGCCCCTTGACTTTTATCTTTGTAATCCCTGCCATATTCTGCCCCATATCGAAAACGTAAGTATTTCTGTCAATCTTTGAGATCGACTGAGGACTGTAGGACTTGATCAGTCTAATTGGTGCCATTTGCTGGGAAACCAAATGAGCAGATGGTGCATTTCTAGAGTGCACAGGACGCCAAGATGAGTCATCGAATGCTGGCCGATCCCAATCCGGTCGTTCGAGTCTCGCGTCGTAATGCTCTCCAGTATAAATATTATTATAAGTAATTGGACCAAAGTTTGTCTTCCACTGCATATCCGATGCGATCGTTTCCTCCGTACCATCGGCATAAATGATTCGAAGGTCCAAACAAAAAGCCGGCCGATCTCGCCAAGGGGCTTTATCAAAATTCCACACAGCCAAAGGTTGGTGATTGTACCAGCCGTTTCCCAAAATTATACCAATGGCATTCTCGCCATTTTGAAGGAATTTGGTTACATCCTCCGTGAGGTACAAGGACCTTCGATCATATCGGGTATACATAGGATCAAGACGGTGGTCCCCGACGCGCTGTCCATTAATGGACAATTCGTACAATCCAGCAACAGCTATGTAAGCGCGGGCAGATTTGATCTTTTTATTGGTTTTAAATACTCTTCTAAAATAGGGTGCTTGCCGTTCTTCGATATCCTTTCCATCGTTTATCCATTTTCCTTTCCAAAAAGCCGCATCATGCATCCCTGTCTCAAAAGAGGCTATTGCCGAAGTTGAAGCATGGCCCGCCATGTCCCACACGTTAACTTTCCAGAAGTATTTTGTTCGAGGTTTTAGTTTCTTGCCACTGTAAGGAATCAACATAGCTGAACTCAACTGTTTACCGCTATCCCATATCGTTTTTTGTCCCTTTCCCAATGCAATAGAATCCTCTCCGACCAAAATTTGATAAGCCTGCTGCAGAGCGCCCTGACGTTGGTCATCAAGCCGCCAGTTTAGTCTCGGATGAGCGACATCTATGCCAATTGGATTGACAAGATGCTCGCATGTCAACTGAACTGCCCTGCAGTTATCTTTAAGTTGAGCATACATAGAAATGCTTATACACAACATCATTATCAAAAAAATCTTCCGCATCTTAAGGTGTTATTCTTGGTTTTAGTTAAATTGTTTTAGCTACATCAAAAAACGAATATATTGATTATTTTTGACATACCATCCTGTACTTTCCTGTATGCCATATGGGAAAGAATAAAATCATATTTCTTGCAAATTTTATAAAAATAACCCTATCTTAGTTCCAACTTTAGGGGTGTCTGCTCGTGCAGGCTGAGATTTTACCCTTAGAACCTGATCCAGATCATNNTGCATTGCTGTGCCTTTGTGTAGCCATTCCTAAAGTTTTACCAAAAAAATTAAGGAATGGAACTAACAATAAACCATCAAATTCGATTTTTCGACCCTGCCCCCACTTCACTTGAAGATTTATTATTATTGGAATTATCCGGCAAAACACAGGGCGTAGCTGTGGCTATTAACAACAAAGTCGTTCCAAAAGACGACTGGGGTCTCATGATACTTAAACCTCATGATCAAATTATCCTGATCACCGCCTCCCAGGGCGGATAATCAATTCCCAATAAAACAAAATGATTTAACCCCACAATACAGAAAAAATGACAGCTGAAACAATCACACAGGCTCCTTTTCCAAATTCAACTAAAGTTTTTGTACCAGGAGACCTATTCCCAATCCAAGTCGCTATGCGTCAGATCTCGTTGAGTCCGACTAAATTAAGTAATGGAGAAATGGAAA
>DKIT01000154.1:4503-9058 GCA_002454415.1 Sphingobacterium sp. UBA6711 | reverse complement strand
GGAAATATGCCAACATGAATTGCCTTAAGCTATATACTATACAATCGAAGGGGGCAATTTTACCCCATGAAAATGGAATTATTTTTAAATTATTTTTATTAGCACCTATTATCGGTGCCAAATGTGCTACCTTATCCAATAAGGCAGCCGTTAGATTTGATCTATTTGCCATCTGCTTATTTTTAAAGGTCAGTCTGTAATACGGCCAAAAAACTCGTGGATCCGCTTGGTGATTTCGAGCTCATCCAAGCTTGATAATGTTGTTTCGGCGTCGGAAAAATCCAATTTGCTCATGTCTACATAATCGTTATGCACGTGGAAATAAGCGATTAGTACAGCTAATAGGTCGAAGCCGAACACCTGCTTTTGGCAGATTTCTACTACATTTTCATTTGGCCAGCGGTCTGTTGACTTCTTGAGTAATAAAGAAATGGTATTCTGGATGGTACGGATATCATACTTTTTCCAAAAATGAGCGATCTTATCCGTGGGATTATAATCCTGATCGTGTACTTGATATATGGCCAGTTCTAGTGCTAGCACACTTGAATATTTTTGATTCATTTTTAAGGTTCATAAAGATGACTTAGCCATGTCCTATCCTTTTTTATTAGACATAGCTTCCCCCTTAGCAAAAAGTGCATTCAAAAGAGGTGTCATTGCAGGGAGTTTTTATCCGCGCAGGTTTCACAAATTAAGAATTAACAAAATCCCGCAAAGCACCTCAAAACAGTTACAAAGCATTGATTAGGGGGATATTATGGCGCTTCCTTTCGAGAAAGATAAAAAACCGACCTGCATATTATAGAAAAACTATACGATAATTCCTTTATTTATTTGGAAGAATAAAAATTAAATGCTAATTTTAAGTTGTTCATGCTTGAATAGAGCACTTAAATTTATTATTAACCTGATCTAAAGGAAATGTTATATAACAGACAGATCGGAAAACCATGAAAAAGGGAGTACTTATTTGTATCCTATCGGCACATTACAAATTGGCGATAGTAGCTCTCTCCTGTTTCGGTTTTTAATAATTTAATAAACTATTCAGGCGCGCGGATAGCGTTCTTTATGTGGATAGTGTGGGCGTACCAATGGCTGACCTCCTGGAGGTAACCTGTGGTTTTTTGGTGGGTGTTTTCTAATCGTTTCATAATCATTTATTCGGTTATTTATTAAAACGATAACACTAGATAAGCAAAGGAATAGTTGGCTTATAAAAACAATGGAGCGAACTTCCAAGCTTTGCACGTGGCGCCGTCAAGAGCCTCTAAGACCAAAATCCTAGTTCCACAAAGACTGACAGGAAGCCCGCCCCATTGAAATGTATGCAAAGATACTAAAATCAATGGAAAGCGAACCCCATGTCGACCTACGTGGAAAATTTGACGGCTTTCGTGCGTAAGTGACATCGTTCGGAATGAGTCGCATTCCGTATAGTCGCGTTTATTAATTAATACAAATATATAGCTTAATAATGACTTTCGCAAATATAATTTAAAAAAGTCATCAAACAGATGATCCAATTTTATGAGTACATCATTCGGTAAATACTTCGACAAATTAAAAGCAAGCAAAACAGAGATTGCAGATATTACTGGTCTTAAAAGACAGAGGATAAGTGATCTTTGTAATAAAGAAAATAGTAGACCGACGCCGTCAGAGTTTTATAAGATAATACTTACAGCAATCTTATTAAAACATTTTTCAGAAATTGAATTCAATAATGCTATAAATGAGATCTTTCCAAATAGACCCAAGGAGGACTTTCTTAGAGAACTTAACAATTTACCACCGGAGGTCAAGTTTATACTGGCACATTGTTTAACACAAAAGCAAGTTGAAAAAGATATTAAAATGTCTGATGGCAAAATAAGTCGACTCGCCAGTGAAGTAGTAAAAGATCTCGAAGCAATAGAATTTATAAGCTTTATTGAGGGATTAGGAGAAAATGTCTTAGAAACTTTTAAGAGAATTTATGGGCCGATCAAAACTGTTGAGACTCTTCTACCAAATGCTTCTGTATTAAATGACAGGACAAATAAGGTTTTTGAATACATAACTGCTTACAATAATATGAACGCAGATAGCATGGTGATTGATTTTGCTGATAATGTTGTTTTCTTAAATATCATGAATGGCGAGAAAATTATGGAATTACAAGGCATCGATGAGTTTAAAAGACAAGCCATAAAAGCTCTCTCCTACTTCGGTGAGCGAAATCAATCCATCGTATCTATAACTCATACTCAGGATTCGACCGAAATCGTGATCAACTACACAGCGATCGCAGCAATGGATCTTCAGAATGGTCTGAAGAAAGGCGAAGTAATAAACTTAAAAGGGGAGTCGATTTTTGAATTCTCCGAAGATGGAAAAATAAGTAGGTTGACAGATATATCATAATGATTTGCAATGATATTCACGGAGAAAAAACGAAACCCAAAATGGCAATATTATAAAGTTACTCGGAACCCCAAAATAAACATTTTTATTTAAATTAAATTTCGTAATAATGAACGACGACAAAGATAAAGACAAAAGTATTGTTGCTGCAGATCCTGCTAAAGGTTTCTTTGTATCAATGCTCATTAAAGATATTACCTTACGTGATGCAATAGGTGATTTAGTAGACAATGCAGTTGATGCTATAAAAAAAAGAGTGGAAAGTGATGATTTAACAGGTTACGAGATCGATGTGAAATTAGGTAAAACATATTTTTCAATATCAGATAATGGATATGGAATGGAAGCTGAAATCGCTAGGACTACGGCATTTAATTTTGGAAAGTCTGATAAGCATGAATTAATATCCAATTCCATAGGGCAATTTGGGATAGGGATGAAGAGAGCTTTCTTTAAACTTGGAAACATAATTGATGTAAAGTCAATTTCCCCTACTTCAAAATTTGAAATAGAAATAGATGTGAAAGAATGGCTAAGAGACAAAAATTTTTGGCAATATCAATTTAAAGATGGAACTCTTAAAGAGAAAATCAAGAATCCTCCATCCAAAACTGGCTTCTACGTTAAAATAACGGAGCTAAGCAATGACTCTGTTTTGAGCTTCGGAGATAAAAACTTTATAAATCAACTGATTAATGAAATACAATATGAGCATTTATTAAATATTAACAAAGGTCTTACTATTAAAATCAATGATTTTAAACTCAACCCAACATCCATTGATTTAGTTTTTGATGATAATATAAAACCTACTTATTGGGAAAAAATAGGTAACGAAGAAAAAGTCCGTGTAATTGCCGGTATTTCAACTAAAGATGATGAAGATGGTGGATGGTATATATTTTGCAATGACAGACTTATCATTGCGAAAAATAAAACCGATGAAACTGTTTGGACAGGATCAAAAGGAGATGGTGTTTCATTATGGCATTCCCAATATCATCGTTTTAGAGGCTATGTTTTCTTCGAAGCTAAAGATTCTTCAAAATTACCATGGAACACTACTAAAACAGGTATGGATCTTGATTCTCCATATTATAAAGAAGTAAGGCAGCAAATGGTCGCCATGACCAAACAGGTAATGGGATTAATGGATAAATTAAAGAGCGAAAAAGAGCAAGATAATCCCGAAGAGAATCAAAA
The DNA here is from genome assembly GCA_002454415.1 of Sphingobacterium sp. UBA6711. GTDB lineage: Bacteria > Bacteroidota > Bacteroidia > Sphingobacteriales > Sphingobacteriaceae > Sphingobacterium. Next base: position 5,446 of record DKIT01000154.1, on the reverse strand, counting down.
ATTAAATAAGGCTGTCGAAGAAAGTTTAATTAAGCCTTTATCGGTTTTGCAGGCTCTCGAAAAATCGCAAACATTATCAAATAAATTCGTTTATCCTGAAAGACTTTTTAATCCGGTAAAAAAGAAGGATAATACCAAGATTTCTTATCAGGTTCCTACAGAAAAATTTAACAAGGTTAAGGAATACATAAAGAAAAGTAGCCCTAAGGATATTGGGTTATTTACTTTTGATTATTACTATGAAAACGAGGTGTAATCTATATGGCAAGTTTCGAAGAAATTAATTACAATATCAGAGCCAATAAGTCAATCGAAAGAAAAATGATATCCGAAATCGTCCAGAAGTTATCTTTTTTTAGCGACTTAGAGAATTATAGATATATAGGACTTGGTTCAACTTATTTTACTGATTTTATTCTTTTTCACAAAAATCTAGGCATTAATAATATGATCAGTATCGAGAAAGAAGAATCGAAAAAAGATAGATTTGAATTCAATAAACCGTTTTCCTGTATAGACATAGAATACGGAGATACATCTACCGTATTGCCAAACTTAGAATTAGATAAAAACCTGAACATTATTTGGCTTGATTATGACGGAAAAATTGAAGACTATGTATTTTCAGATTTAGATTCAATAGTCTCCAACTCCCTTGCTGGAACAATGTTCCTTATTTCAGTAAACGTTGAAAGTAGCCCTGGAACGCAAGAGTCTAGAATGAAAGATCTAATTGAAAAAATTGGGAAACAAAGAATACCCGCTCGTTTTACAGATCAAAACTTAAACAACAAAAATCTGCCTTTGGTTGTTTATGAAATGATCGATACCCAAATCCGAAAATCGCTTTTGGAAAGAACAGGAGGTGATTCCTCTATTCTAGATTATAATCAAATATTTCATTATCTATATAAGGATGGAGCGCAAATGCTGACCGTAGGCG
>DKIT01000154.1:0-4493 GCA_002454415.1 Sphingobacterium sp. UBA6711 | reverse complement strand
AATTATAGTGAAGTCAACATGTAAACTTAATCATATATACATGTTGACTTCATGGCTACATACTCGTATCTTTGTATTATTTTTTTTATGAGTTTTACTTTTATTGATCTCTTTGCAGGTGCAGGTGGTTTTGGATTAGGCTTTAAAATGGCGGGGGGGCAGCATAAGTTATCCCTTGAAATTGACAAATGGGCCTATGACACATTGGTTTTTAATTCTTCAAAAGATGCAAAAATAGTCAATGCAAACATAACTGACTATAATAGTGAGTCTAGCATAAGAGAAATATGTCCTCTTACTCCTGATATTATTATAGGAGGCCCCCCCTGTCAGGGTNNCGCTTTTTAAAAATTATGCAAAATGGGTTGAGGTACTTAAGCCAAAGGTGTTTGTAATGGAGAATGTGACTGGGATTTTAACAAGAAAAAACGGAAATGGTGAAAAGGTCATAGATATTATATTAGCTACTTTTAGAAATCTCGGTTATAATGTCGAGGTATGGAAATTAAATGCCGCTGAATATGGAGTTCCGCAAACTCGCCGACGCATTTTTATTGTTGGCAATATAACTACTGATAACATAGGTGAACCTAAAAAAACTCATTTTTTAAAAGTGAATCCAGAAGATGTTAATTCTAATAATCTTCCTTTGGCCTTGACAATAAAAGATGCCATATCAGATCTTCCTTATATACAAGCTCACGAAGGATCGGAAATACAGGATTACACAATTGCTCCAAGCTGTGAATTCCAACGTTGGGCAAGGGAAAAGTCAAAATATGTTTATAACCATGTATCAATGAAACATACATCAAGACTTATAGAAAGATTCAAAGCACTTATGAATGGTACATCTAAACTAGATTTACCGGATGAATTTAAAGTTTTAAAAAGAGGTGGTAACGGAGAATATTCCGAGATAGATTATAATTCAAATTATCGTCATTTGAGATTAGATATGGTTTCTTATACAATTCCCGCTTCTTTTTATTCTAATTTTATACATCCAACTTGTCCAAGAAATATTACCTCTAGAGAAGCTGCCAGGATACAGTCTTTTCCTGATCATTATTTTTTTAAAGGAAAGCGTACTCAGATCTCAAAAAAACTTTTGAGAAAACTTAATAAAGATGAAGACCATTTGTCTCAATACAACCAAATTGGGAATGCTGTACCGCCCTTACTAGCAAAAGCTATAGCTGATAAAGTAGGATCATTTCTCCATGATAAGGCAAATGATGAAATTATATTTAAACCAGAAATTGTTGATATCTTTAATTGTTAAGACTTATTATTAGCTAATAAAATTACAACCTTTATATAGTGAATTCGTGTTTATATTTTTCCGATGGTTAGGTTTATAAGCATACTTTTTTAGGTGTTAATGCTAGAAATAACGTTGACGATAAACTCTATTAAATTTTGATTAAAAAAACTGGGAAAATGGCAAAATACGATTTTTCGACACTTAGTAGTTCTGACTTTGAGAAACTTGCTTGTGATTTATTGAATGCAGATTTACCATCTAGCAGCCGGGTCAAATATAAAACATTTAAAGACGGAAGAGACTCTGGTATTGACTTTCTATATTCAATACCAAGTAAGGAATTCAATCATATTGGGCAGGCAAAACACTATTACCGAACGGGATTTGGAGGTTTGAAAAGTGAGTTAGAAAATGTAGAATTAAAAAAAGTTAAAGTTTTAAACCCAAATAAATATATTTTAGTCACTTCTGTCGATCTGTCAGTTAGCCAAACCCGAATAATTAAAACCCTCTTTACCCCTTATATTCACTCGCTAAATGATGTTTATGGAAAGAAAGATTTAAACAGATTACTTGAGGCATATCCTGAAGTGCTTTCGGCAAATTTTAAGCTTTGGTTTTCCGATACAACTATTTTACAGAAAGTGCTCCATTCAGGAATGTATTACAGGACAGTCGATTTTATCAAAAACGAACTAGAACGTAGAATACGCCTATTTGTAGAAACCCCTATTTTGTCAAAAGCTCGAACTGCATTAGAAGAAAATTCTTTTGTAATAATTACTGGAGAACCTGGAGTTGGCAAATCCACAGTTGCTGAAATGCTCGTATATGAATACATTAAGGAAGATTATGAGCTTCTACACATTAATTTTGATATAAATGAAGTTGAGAACTTTTTAAGACCTGATAAATCTAAGCAAATTATCTATTTTGACGATTTCCTTGGGAGCAATAAGGCAGAGATGAACAAGGCCCAAGGTAGCGAAACATCGTTATTGAGCGTCGTCAGGCGCATTATTCGATATCCCAATAAAAGATTAATATTTACTACTCGTAAGCATATTTTAAATTCTGCTATTGACGATTCAGAAAAATTAGCAAGATCTAAATTCAAAACTGATCAGACCATTTTCAACCTGGAAGAATACGATCATACTCTGAAAGAGAGACTTTTGGATAATCATATAAATGAAGCTAATATAGACAAGCAATTAAAAGACGTTTTAAGGGATATTGAAATAGTAAATTTTATTACAAAACATAAAAGCTTCAATCCAAGATCAGTTGAATTTATTACAGATCCTGAAAGGATAGATTCGAAAAATCCTATTGATTACAAGAATTTTATAAAAGAGAGCTTTAATAATCCAGAAGAAATTTGGGGACATGCATACCGCAAACAAATTGAAGATTATGAGCGTGTATTATTAAATACGTTAATAACTTTTGACGAGCCAGTAGATATAGAAGTTTTGGAAAAGGCTTTTAATAAGAGGATAGACCTAAATCCACTAACTAATTATCCAGGAAACCCTTTCCATACTGCTATTGCAAGATTGGAAAATGGCTTAATTCATATTAAGAGATGTAAGGTAGACTTTCAAAATCACTCGCTGAAAGATTATATTGAAAAATTTCTCAAAACGGATCCCCACGAATTAAAGAGAATGATGAATTCAGTACAATTTGTTAGTCAACTTTCTAACCAATTTCTTTTGTGGACAATTAGCCAATCCATTTCGATTCCTACATCTATTATTGAAGAAATGCTTATTAGACCAGAATTTTATATTAGGAAAAATAACAGAGATCAGGATTTAATAAACTTAGCGACAGTGATTGATAACCATATTTCTAATGATCGAAAAAAAGAAAAGGCTTTAATTGATATTATTAATATGGTTTCCGATTGGAAAAGTCTTTACGAAGATTATTCTCTTTCAAGAAAATTTAAACTATTCTTAGAAAAGGTAGTCAGTAATTACAAAATACAGGTCGCTCTAAGAGAAAGAACATCCGAAATTGTCGATGAGATGATTTTGAGGGAACGTGATCTTGTACTTGCAGTAGAGCTACTTGAAGAACTAAAAGTAAAATTTGATATCAATTTTGAAGATTATAACAAAAAACGTCTTATAAATCATTTCGAACAATTGTTTAACGAGCATATAGACAATGAAATCACTTGGCTTCTAGATTTTATCTCTGATGAGCACGAAGCTGAAGACAAAAAATATGAAGTAGAGGATCTATTAAGAAGGATGCAATCCATGAGTTTTTTTATCGATGTTAATTTGAACGAATTCGATATAGATTGGTACGAAATATCTATCGACAATCATATTAGAGAGCAAATGTCAAAAGACGATTGAAATTTTAATATAGTGTATAAAGGCTGAATATTCCGACAAATGTACACCACGGGTTCCGGACGAAAGTATACCAGATTTAGTGACCAATAAGCCTATGTATTTTACAACTGGATTGGTGGCTGTAACCTAAACTGTTGTACATTTGAATAAATAAGAAAGCGTATGAAATAAAGCCGATAATCTGTTGGTACAAAATATCTTCTGACACGTTCTGCTCCCATGCGTTTTTTGCATCTAAAAACTGGTTAGACTCCTTTCCTCTATTGAATCTTATTTGTCTGTAGAAATTTTACGGCACTTAAGTTCCGAAATACCCACATTGGGCGAACTTCCCAAAGAATGATTCGAAGAAGAGTTATGCTGAACTCAAAGTTGGTAACGGACATACCTATCTGTAACGCAATAAACACTGTTAGAGCGTACCCTTCGCTTATATCGGAACAAAGGTAAAGATCATTATCATTTACACATGCAATTGTAATCGGTAAATCAGAATATACTATACCTCAAACTCAATAGTAGGAAAATCATTTCTAACATCTTTACCAAACTGGGTCAATAAAGAAACTGGTAAATTTTTTATTAGATCATATTTGGTGATCAATTCCTCTCTTATCCAGTTATTACCCAGTGGAGAGTAGGCATTTATTAGGAAAAGTGCAATGGAATGGTTTGAAAATTGCGCTCTGACATTCTTGACGTAATCATATTTTTCAAAAAAAGCTAAGGTGGAAAACTCATCTACATAAGTTACTGTATGATACAAGTGACGATAATAGTGGCCCAAATCGGATTGATGACCATCGAGAATACACTTTAATGAGCTATTTCTATTCTTGCCAGTTTTAAAA
>DKIT01000215.1 GCA_002454415.1 Sphingobacterium sp. UBA6711 | reverse complement strand
AAAACGTGAATAATTTTGGCTACAATACGAAGGGTGGTTTAAGTTATACATTGGGACAGCATAGTGTTTTCGGTAATGCCGGATATTATTCCCGTCAACCTTATCAGAATAATATTTTCATGAATTATGCGAATGATATCAATGAAAATGCTGAAAATGAAAAAATCCTCGGTTTGGAAGCAGGCTACAAGTTTGCTTCTCGATTCCTGGATGTGAATGTCAATGTTTACCGTACAACTTGGGAAAACCGTGTTACGGGAAGCTCTAGTTTGGCAACGGCAGACGACGTAAAAAAATATAATCCGACAAATGATCCTGGTATTCTAGTAGAAGGTGCATATCTCTATACCACAAATTACGGTGTAAAACAGGTTCATAAAGGTGTCGAAGTTGATTTTGAAGCTCGTCCAATCGAAAAATTAAGTTTAACAGGGTTTTTATCTATCGGTGATTGGAAATATGATGGTGCAGTAACTTCGGTCGTACGTAACGATAACCGGGATGAATTAGGACGTTCTGAAGTAAACTTAACAGGCGAACATGTCGGTAACGCAGCCCAAACTTCCTATGGCTTTGGTGCCAAATACAAGGTGTTTAAAGGATTATCAGTTGACGCAAATTACAGATATTACGAACGTTTGTATGCGTCGAATTACCGCAGAGAAGTGTTAGATGGTCAGACATATGGACGTTATATGAAATTGCCATCTTTTAATCTTTTGGATGCCGGTCTCTCTTACAATGTAAGAGTAAGTGATAAGAACAGTATGAGTTTCCGTGTAAACATGAATAACGTACTCAACAAATTCTATATTTCCGAAGCTACTTCCAGTAATTTAGTTACTGATGTAAATAACAGCTGGAACGGTATTGACACGTCTAATTTTGTGTTGATCGGACAAGGTAGAACCTGGAATGCATCTGTGAAGTTTACATTTTAATAAAATTACATTGACTACCCCAAAAGCCCACAATAATTTGTGGGCTTTTTTTGTTTTTTAATAAAAACTTAATAATTTTAGGTGATCTAATTGCTAACCTGATGCTGCATAAATTAATTTGTCTGGAGAATTTACAGATAGGGACCGTTCATTTTTCTGCTTTTGTCGTTAATTTGGATGGAGGAAACACTGGTTTCGCTCTATTTATTAACCAGCAAAACGATCCAATTTTTATTTTTCGAAAAGAAAAGAAAAATGAGGTTTCATTTCATGTGAATGAGGAACAATTCTTTTGGATTGTTAAAAATAGTCAATTTACAGCTGGGGAACGGCAGGTTTTTTTTGCTGAATTTGTGGATTTCCTGCGCTTGATGGAAGATAAGGTGTCTAATTACGTTTTTAAGCACGAGAAATTAATCAGATTTACAAATTCTCGCGATATTGTTAGATATAAATATTTGTATCTCACAGGTGAATTGAATTAATTCGTTATTTATTAGGTTATATGGGACGTTAAATTTCTTTTGTAATGAAATTTAACTTAGTTTTGGGTATGAAGCATGTGATTTCAAATCTATCTGACATTTTCCAAAATAGTGCTTTTGTAGAATCAGATTTTAAACTTCCACCACCGGTACTTCTTGCTAAGTTTTCTTTTCTGCCAATATCATCTTTCTTTCCGGATGATAGACCTCCGTTTGCTCAAAATTGGTTGAATACGGTTTCCCAGAAGGATATCCAATGCTTATTAGCGGGCTTTGCAATGGGTATCCTAGCTGATGGTAATCCTGTACCGTTGTTAGAGGAAGCAATAGCGCTAAGTAATCATGTTTTGGCCCATAGTTATTTAGGCCTTTATTATTTTAAAATTAAAGATTACGAAAAGGCTATATTAACCTATACAAAGGCTATAGAATCCTATGGAGAAGAACCTTTTTTGTATGCGAGCCGTTGTCTGCTGTATCGGCTAATTGATGAGGATGAGGGAGCTTTCTATGATTATCAGATTGCGAAGAGATTGGATTTCAATTGTCATAGTGTACTTGAATGGGAAGAAAACCAATCAGATCTGACTTATTTTGAAGCTGAAAATCTTGTTATCCAAGAATTGGAATCCAAGCAAAGTCAATTGAGTACAGATGAAATGAATTCTTTGGGTTTAGAATATGTTCATAGTTATAGCTATTCGAAAGCGATCGAACTGTATTCTTCCGCGATAGCGAAGTCTAATTATTTAGATAGTAACCTCTTTGTTTTTAGGGGAAGCCTCTATTTAAAATNNAATAAAGCCATAGATCTTGATGAAACGCGGTCGGCAGCCTATATATTTCGTGCGAAAGTCTTTGAATCTTACCGTGATTTTCATCAGGCAATAGCGAACTACGCCAAGGCTGAGGAGTTAGATCCCAGTTCTTCCATTGTATACGAGGAAAGGGCTTCATTATTAGAGCGTTTAGGTAATTTAAATGAAGCTTTACAAGATTTTGATCGTCTTGTTGTTCTAAATCCGGAGGATTTTTACGTGTACTCCCTTCGTGCCGATTTAAAGGAAAAATTAGCGGATATGCCAGGAGCGCTTGAAGATTATACAAAAGCAATAGACTTGAATCCGTATTATTCTGATTTATATTCCTATCGCGCAGCCGTTCGGGAGAAACTGGGGGATACTCATGGAGCAAAGGCTGATATGGACAGATTCAATGAATTGGAAGATGAATAAAAAGAAGGTGTAAAAAGCCTGCCCAAACTTTTTCAAGATTGAATGTCTGAAAAGGTTGACGATATACCTATAAAATAGTTTCCAAAAAAAAACAGTCCATTGGACTGCTTTTTTTTGGAAACGTTATTTTGACGTGAAGAATTATCTATTTAATAACTCTTTTTATTTTATTGGAACGTTTTATGAGTTTGTGTAATTTATCATAATCTTCTGTGGCGATTGAATCATGTAGCGATTGCAACTGCTTGATATGCTCTTCTAAGACTTCCAATACATTTTCTCGATTTTGTTTGAAAATAGGGGTCCACATATCCGGTGAGCTTTTGGCCAAACGCACTGTAGATTCAAACCCCGATCCTGCCAGTTCGAAGATACGTCCTTGAGACTTCTCTTTTTCCAAAACCGTTAAGGCGAGCGCGAAAGAGGTCAAATGGGAGATGTGCGATACATAGGCTGTATGAACATCGTGCTCGTCAGCATTCATGAAACAGCTTCTCATTTCCAATTGATCAGTGATCGCATCGGCAATTTCGAAAGCATCTTCATCCGTTTTGAATGCTTCCACATAAACCATCATTTTTCCTTTAAATAGGCCTGCCACTGCCGCCTCTGGACCAGAGTATTCCGTTCCGGCCATCGGATGGGCAGCTACATAACGTCCTCTATTGGGATGATCCTTAATTTTGTGAAGGATATTCGTTTTCGTAGATCCCATGTCAATGATAACCTGATCCGTAACCTGATCCAGGATTTTGGGGACAACTTGCAAGATTGCATCTACGGGAATTGTCAATACAAGTACTTTGCAGTTCTTGATAGCCGCTTCTAGGCTTGTCGCTTCGTCAATAAAACCGATATGCTTTGCCTTATCAAGGTTTTTTTCGCTTTTATCAACTCCGATTATTTTATCGCAGAATTTTGTTTCTTTTAGGCGAATGGCAACAGAGCCGCCAATCAAGCCTACGCCTACAATGGCTATGTTCATATATCAACAAGTATTATATCGGTTTTATACATTCAATACTGTGAAAGAACCTATAAACTCGGTGTTTTATCAATTTTGTTACTTCTCACTTCTTACTTTTGCCTTCTTAAACTTCTAAAAGCTTTCCTTAATCCGCTGAATGGACTCTTTGAGAACATCAATAGTAGCACAGAGGCTAATACGTATATATTGATTGCCTTTGTCTCCAAAAATTCCTCCTGGCGTTATAAAAACGCGTGAATTGTTCAGAACAGCATCGCTCAATGCGTAGCCATCTTCGTATTTTTCAGGAATACGCGCCCAAACAAATAAGCCTACCTGATTTTTTTGATAAGAGCAACCCAGTAGATCCATGATCTCATATACCTGATGCCTTCTTTCCGCATAAATTTTGTTTAGATCTTGATACCAAGATGCATCTAGTTGCAACGCTTTGGTGGCAGCGAGTTGTACGGGTAGAAACATCCCTGAATCCATATTGCTTTTAAAGCGTAGCACTTGGTTAATTCGTTCTTCAGCACCAACAAGCACACCAATTCTCCAGCCAGCCATATTCGAAGATTTACTCAGTGAGTTTAATTCAATGGCCACATCCTTAGCACCTGGAATACTCATAATACTTCTGGGCGTATCGGTTAGGATAAAGCTATATGGATTATCATGGCAAATCAAAATATTATAATCTTTGGCAAATTGAATGAGCTCTTTGTAAAAGCTGTCTGAGGCTGATGCTCCTGTCGGCATATGGGGATAATTTATCCACATTAGTTTAACCTTTGACAGATCTTGTTTTCGAAGTTCATCCAAATCGATAAGCCAATTATTTTCCTGCGTTAGATCATAGGTTACAGCTTCTGCGCCACTTAATCGAACAGCAGCGGCATAAGCCGGGTATCCGGGGTTGGGAATGAGCGCCTGATCACCTTCCTGAAGGTAAGTCATACAAATATGTACTATGCCCTCTTTAGATCCAATCAGAGGTAGAATTTCTGTATGGGGATNNCTCATAATAACGTTGATACCAATCTGCAACGGCTTGTCTAAGTGCGGGTGCACCTTTGTAGTTTTGATAGCCATGTACATTTGGAAGCTGAGCATTTGTATTTAATGTCTCGATCACCTCGGGATGTGGAGGTAAGTCAGGACTTCCAATTCCCAGGTTGATTACGCGCGCTCCTTGTTTGTTCAACTCATCTATTTCTCTTAGTTTTTTCGAGAAATAATATTCTTCAGTGTGCTGTAATCTTTTAGCAACGTCTATTTGCATTTTATTTTAATAAATTTGGTATTTGAATAAGGCTAAATTAGGGAATTATCTATAAAAAGGAGATTTTTTTGTCGATTTTTCAAGAACCGGACGTTGGATGGATTTATCACTCTGATGCAACAATTTTATTGTATCTGATGGTATACGTGCTTTTCTTGATTAATTTGTTATTTTTGTTCGATTTCCTCTTAAAAAAATCTTTATGGATGGGGAGAGACCGATAAATTGCCTTTCTTTTCTGAATTTAAAAAGGGATTTATCTAAGTTGAAAATAAATGAAAACATATTTTAGGCTCTTATCATTTGCTAAACCCATTGAGAAATTTGCAATCCCATATGTAATTTTCACACTGATTACAGTTGTTTTTAGCACATTAAACTTAGCATTACTTGCTCCATTACTTCATACACTCTTCAACGCCGACAATGCGACTATTGTGGCAGTGGAGCCCGAGACTTCTACAGATATTTTAGCCTGGTTCAATTATTATGCGAGTCTTGCCAATAATCAGTTAGGTGCCTATGGCGCATTAAAATATGTGTGTATTGTTATCGTAATCTCGGTCTTTGTCAGCAACTTGTTTCGTTATTTTTGTCAACGGATTATGGAAAACTTTCGCATCCATACCTTATTAAAATTGCGTAGAGCAGTATTCGATAATGTGATGGATTTGCATGTTGGTTATTTCACTGGACAGCGCAAAGGAGATATTGTTTCTAAGGTTGCATCGGACGTTCAAGTTGTACAATATTCTGTTACGGGTACTTTGCAAGTTATTTTTAAAGAGCCCCTGCAATTAGTGGCATACATTGTCATGCTGTTTAACATTTCAGCAAAATTGACTTTTTTCTCCTTGTTAGTAATTCCAATTTCAGCATTTTTTATAGCGAGAATTGTGAAAAATCTGAAGAGCCAAGCCCACGCTGCTCAAGAATCTTATGGAAATATGATTTCGTATTTGGATGAAGCCCTGTCTGGTATTAAGATCATAAAAGCGTTCAATGCGGTTTCGTTTATCAAAAACAGATTTCATAATGAAAACGAGCGTTACGCCAATATTGGCCGAGCGATGGCCAAAAAGCAGCAGCTGAGTTCGCCAGTTTCTGAGTTACTTGGGGTAATTATGGTTGCCATTATACTTTTATATGGGGGGCATCTCGTTCTTTCTGGAGATAAGAATCTTACTGCACCCGAGTTTATAGCCTATATTGCAATTTTTTCGCAGGTTATGCGTCCGGCAAAGGCATTGACAGATTCATTTAGCGGAATACATAATGGTCTTGCTGCTGGTGAAAGGGTATTGGAACTCATTGACGAAAGAACAGCAGTGAAAGATAAATCGGATGCCATAGTCGTGAAAAGTTTTAGGGAGAATATCGTGTTCAATCAAGTAGACTTTTCGTACACAGAGGATAGGGAAATCCTTCAAAACATAAATTTAACAATTGAAAAAGGGAAAGTTGTTGCGTTGGTAGGGCCTTCGGGCGGTGGTAAATCGACCTTAGTGGATTTGATCCCAAGATTTATGGATGTGACCGGCGGCAATATTCTTTTCGATGGGCAGGATGTCCGTAATTTGAGCCAGGATTCTTTGAGAGAAATGATCGGCGTTGTAAATCAGGAGTCCATTTTATTTAATGACACGATTTTCAATAATATCGCTTTTGCGAACCTTTCTGCCAGTCAAGAAGAAGTGGAGGCTGCTGCTCGAATTGCCAATGCCCATGAGTTTTTTATGAAGACAGATAAGGGCTATCAGACTAACATTGGCGATAGAGGAGGGAAATTATCTGGCGGACAGCGTCAGCGTATTTGTATTGCACGAGCCGTGTTGAAAAATCCACCGATCATGTTACTTGATGAAGCAACGTCCGCTTTGGATACTGAATCTGAGAAACTGGTGCAGGACTCACTTTATAAATTGATGGACAATAGAACTACAGTAGTTATCGCGCACCGTTTGAGCACTATACAGAATGCGGATAAGATTGTTGTTATTGAAGCCGGAAAGATCGTAGAGGAAGGTAGTCACAGCGAGCTTATACAGCGTGAGGGTTTATATCGGAAATTAATAGAAATGCAACAATTTACAGATTAGGAGCTTTTTTAATGGGTATGTAAAATTAGTTGTTGTCACATTTTTTATGATAACTTTTGTTGCCTTTTCGGTACATTTGTTTTAGATAGGAGATACATTTAATGAACGCAATAGATAAATTGAATTTCTTGATCAGCGACAAAAATTTGGCTGTTGAATTGAGAGAGATAGCGGAGAAAGTTTTGCGAGAGGAGCGTATCACTTTTGACGAAGGGGTTCTTTTATATGAAAAAGGTGAATTAGGTTATCTTGGTGTGCTTGCTAACTATATTCGCGAGAAACGTCATGGTGATCATACTTTTTTCAATCGTAATTTTCACATCGAGCCGACCAATGTTTGTGTCTATGACTGTAAGTTTTGTTCTTATTCCAGATTAATTAAAGAGCGGACGGAAGGCTGGGAAATGGAAGTAGACGGTATGATGGACATAGTGAAGAAATACGACAATGAAGCCGTCACAGAAGTTCATATCACAGGTGGGGTCGTTCCCAAACAAAACCTTGAATTTTATGCAGATTTCTTTCGGAGGTGTAAGGCGCATCGACCGGAACTTCACATCAAAGGTTTAACTCCCGTAGAATATTACTATATTTTTAAGAAGGCAAAATTGAGCCATTATGATGGTTTAAAGTATTTGCAGTCCTGCGGTCTGGATTCAATGCCAGGAGGAGGAGCTGAGATTTTTCATCCGGAGATTCGCGAACAGATTGCTCATGATAAATGTACGGCCGAACAGTGGCTGGATATTCACGAGCAAGCGCATAAGCTAGGTATGCATACGAATGCAACCATGTTGTACGGCCATATAGAGCAGTTTTGGCACCGTGTAGACCATATGGAGCGCTTGCGACAGCTTCAGGATAAAACCGGAGGCTTTCAAACATTCATACCCTTAAAATTTAGGAATAAAGAGAACCAGATGTCCCATATTCCTGAGGTCTCGGTTATTGAAGACCTCCGTAATTATGCGATCGCTCGTATCTATATGGATAATTTCGATCACATAAAAGCGTATTGGGCGATGATTTCAAGGGATACAGCACAGTTATCCTTAGCTTTTGGCGTAGATGACATTGATGGAACCTTGGATGATACGACCAAAATATATAGCATGGCCGGAGCAGAAGAGCAAAAGCCGGGCATGACCACCCAGGAGGTCGTAGAGCTCATCAAACATGTTGGCCGCCATCCGATCGAGCGAGATACCTTATACAATGTGGTTACAGACTATAAGGATGTTATTTTTGATCAGGAGGCCAAGAAGCAAAATTATTACGCANNACTGCCTTGGGAGCAACTTGTCGGATTGGATGAAATTAGCTGGGGTATATACGAAGGGAAAGAGCAAACCCCTGAATTGCTATCTGGTTTTGAGGAATTAGTCGCTGCATGGCGTAATGGAGAATTGGATGTCAGTATTGAAAATGGAGAGTCTCCTAACGCATTGATGGCGCGTCAGCAAGTCGCATTGGATCATATGCTAGCACAGCGCGATGAAAAAAATATCCTTGTTTGTATGCATGGTCGTGCGCTACGGATTATGCTCTGCTTAATGACCGGTATTGATGCCCGTTTAATGGATGATTTTCCCCATACAAATACTGCTTTATATAAATTGCTGTATGATAATGGTCGATTTGAAATTATAGACCATTACAATATTGCTCACTTAGAAGCATTGATAAATGAATAAAATTAGAGTTTCTGCCGTATCGTATACAAATACCTATCCATTTTTAAATGGAATACGTAAATCGAAAGTGATGGAACAAATCGACTTGAGCGTCGATTATCCAAGTGCGTGTGCGCAAAAGGTCATCGATGATCAGGCTGATATCGGTATTATTCCTACCGCTGCCTTATTAAGTCTTCCCGAATATTATATCAATACTGATTTTTGTATCGGTACCGAAGGAGCCGTCGATTCTGTATTTATTTTCGCCAATAAACCTATTGAAGAGGTGAAAACATTACGTCTCGATAAACAATCACGCACTTCCAATGGACTAGCCCGCATATTGATTAAGAACTATTGGAAACAAGAAGTAGAATTGGTTACGGATGAATCTGTTGAGCCGGACGCTTATGTTTTAATTGGAGATCGCACCTTCGGCAAAAAGAACGCAGTTCCTTATGTCTATGATTTGGGAAAAGAGTGGTTTAATTTTACAGGGCTGCCTTTTGCTTTTGCGCTGTGGGTAAGTAATAAGAAGTTACCGACAACTTTTGTAGAGCAATTTAACGAAGCTTTAGCGTACGGCGTTGAACATGCAACCGATGTCATAGCCGGTTTACCAGAGTTTGAAGGTTTTGATTATACCAAATACCTCACACAGCACCTGAATTTCCACTTAACGGATAAAAAGCGGGAAGCTGTGCAGTTGTATTTACGTTACTTAAAAGAATTGGATTAATTCAGGTTCAACGACCTAACCCCCAGTCGTTGCCTGACATCCTACCAAACACATTCTTAAAAGATTTGCCAAGTAAGCCTTTTTATGTATGATCATGAAGGCCTACTTGGTCATAAGTTATCCTCCTGAAACACCTGATCAGTATTTACATAACTGGACGCTCCCCTAATCGGATCCACGCGGATGGCCCGATAGGATGACCGCAATTGGCTCTTTCTTATTTTACACATGGCTGGCATTTAACTTCTGACCAACTTGATACCAAGTTATCTATTGGAAGTGGATCTAGATCACTTTAACAGGGGTATAACAAGGGGTTAACAGGGGTTTACCCCTTGTAACCCCCTGTTATACCCCTGTTAACCCCCTGTAATATCCCTGTTATTACTTAATTTGGTGTTAACCAATAGTTATTGAAGGGATATGGTCCTTGGTATGAAATAGGAGTGTATAGGTGGAAAAAGAAGAAAATAGGTTGGCGAGGTTATAAAGGAAAAATGCAATTGTATAACGGTTTCGATTTACAATTGCATTCCAAGATGGTTATAGAGATGATTTAGGTACGTCCAACTTTAACTTTACGGCCTTTAACTTTTTGTCCATTGGCTTTATTGATAATAATAGAAGCCAGTTTTCTGCGGACAGCAACGTAGGCTGATTTGTCTTTCACTTCTATAATACCAATATCATCCTTTTCAATGCCTTCTAAATTCAGTAAGAAACCCACTATGTCGATTTTATTGACTTTATCTTTTCGACCAGCATTGATATAAAGTGTGGCGAAAGGGGAGCTTTCAGGGAGCTCATAGTATTCAGGGAATTCTTCTTCCGCTATTTCATCTGTTATATAAGGATATGTTTCATCAGGTTTTAAGATGACATATACGTCGCCTTTTGCCTGCATACGTGCCGTACGTCCATTGCGGTGAATAAAACCGTCTTCTTGATGTGGTAACTGGTAATGTATAATGGCATCTACTTCCGGAATGTCAAGTCCTCTTGCAGCCAGGTCAGTCGTTATCAAAACATTATTGGAATGGTTTCGAAATTTCAAAAGTGCCAATTCGCGATACTGCTGTTCAAGTCCGCCATGAAAAATATCATGGATAATATGACGGTTGTCAAGTAACTCGCTGATATGGTCTACGGCTTCACGATGATTGCAGAAGATAATTATTTTTTTTGTGCCAATCTTGCAAATAANNTAGCAGCGCTTCTAATTTCTTTTGGACTGGAGCGACAACTTTTTTAATTGTAATGCGAGGGATGTTCTGCGCATCATTCAGGAAGTCGATAATAATGGGTTCTTGAATTTGTGTGAATGAAGGAATTGTATCCATCATGGTTGCAGAGGTCATTATCCGGGACTTGATTTTGGGCGCATGTCGGATAATAAAGTCCATTTGATGGTGAAATCCCAACTCCAGTGATTTATCAAATTCATCCAATACTAAGGTATGGATATTGGAAGGGTCAAAATTTCCTTCTTCTATATGTTGTTTAACCCGTCCTGGTGTTCCGATAATAATTGCAGGAGCATCTTTGAAAGCATTCTTTTCTACACGTGTACTATGACCTCCATAGACACAAGTCACTTTGTGACCAATGGCAATCTTTCTAAGTACTTGCTCTATCTGCAAGGCGAGCTCGCGGGTCGGAACTAAAATCAAGACCTGAACCTCACGAACGATCTCCTTTAATTGTTGTAAAATGAGAAGTGAAAAAGCCAATGTTTTACCCGACCCCGTTGGCGAGTGTAAGATGAAATCTTTATCCTTCTGGTAAGACTCCACTACCTGCTGTTGCATTTCATTTAAGGACGAAATACCTAGTTTATTTAAAATAGCTTCTAGCTGCATTTGACAAAAATACGAATTAGCCTTATTTAGAAAGTACAAACATGCATGAAAATTGTTGGCTTACGCCATATCGTATTAAAAACGAAAGGTAACCAAGCTANNGATTGTACAAAAGAATATGCGCTAGTAATGTAATAACAATACTCTAAAAGTATTATTCTATAAAATATCAATACCTTTTTGTCTCAAGCTCTCTTTTTTATCTTCTTCCCAAATGCTTACTTGAACTTCGCCAATGTGCTGTTTCTTCAACATAAACATACAGACACGGGATTGACCTATGCCACCGCCCATGGATTCGGGTAATTGGTCATTCAGTAGCATGCTATGAAAAGTCAATTTTGATTTTTCTGTACAATTTCTAATTTCCATTTGATGTGCCAAAGCCGTTTTGTCGACGCGGATTCCCATCGATGAAAGTTCAAAGGCTGCATTTAAGACGGGATTCCACACCAGGATATCGCCATTAAGCCCCTTGTGGCCAGCCTCATTGTCGGTACTCCAATCATCGTAGTCGGCCGCACGTCCGTCGTGCGCCACACCGTTGCTGAGTGCACCACCGATGCCATATAAAAATACCGCACCATATTCTTTGGTGATTGCATTTTCGCGTTCTTTTGCATTTAGATTAGGGTATTTTTGCAACAATTCTTCAGAAGAAATAAATGTTATTGTTTCTGGCAGGATGGCTTGTATCTGTGGATATTTGTTTTCAACCTCTTTTTCCGTATAGCGTAAAGAATCGTATATTTTCAATACAGTTTCTTTAAGCAAGGCTAAAGTACGTTGGTTTTTATCAATGACTTTTTCCCAATCCCATNNAATCCCATTGGTCTACATAAATAGAATGGATAGGCGTATAATCTTCATCAGGACGTAATGCCTTCATGTCGGTAACTATCCCTTCTCCTGGGAGCATTTCCAGCTCTTTTAAGCGTACTCGTTTCCATTTAGCTAATGAATGTACGACTACTGCTCTTTTTTCATTTAAGGATTTAATAGGGAATGAGACAGGGCGCTCAATTCCATTCAAATCATCATTCAACCCTGTGCCGTCCAACACGACCAATGGTGATGAAATGGGGATTAAATTTAAGGATTTCTTTAGCTGTTGGACAAATGTATCTTTAACGAAGCTGATAGCAACTTCGGTATTTAAAAGTTTTCTTCCCTCCATATGAGTTATTTGAAATGTCATGCACAGATCGTTGTGCATGTCTCCGTATTTTTATTCAGTTATTTGATACAAAAGTATGAAAATATCATTGGCTAATGTGTTTGATTGTGATTTTTAATATTTATCTATTAAAAAGTTGAAAAAATGAAAAAATTCTAACAAAAAGGAGGTAGCTTAATATTTAATTATAAAACTAATAATTTGTTGCTGCTATCAAAAGTGTTTGCTTACTTACTAAAAGAGCCTTGAAAATATTTTCAAGGCTCTTTTGCTTATGTTTGGACGAGATCTCGTTCTATACGGAGAAGCTTTCCCCACAGGCGCAGGTACGGCTAGCATTCGGGTTGTGAAATTCAAAACCTTTGCCATCCAGGCCGTCTGAATAGTCAAGTTCTGTACCAGCCAGATATAAAAATGATTTGATATCCAAACAGACCTTTACACCTTTATCCTCAAAAAATTGATCACCTTTTTTCTCCTCATTGTCGAAGTTCAGTTTATAACTCAATCCTGAGCAACCGCCACTTTCTACAGCAACACGTACAAAGTAACTGTTGTCATATTGTTCATCCTTCATGATTTCCTCGATACGAGTTTTTGCTTTGTCAGTAACTGTAATCATAGTATTATCCTTTGTATAGAGCAAAGATACATACAATCTTGCTATATTTTGTCTGTTATAAAGTTTTTAGAATGTCATAAATCAATCGATCAAGCCAGCTTTGAAAAGTTGCCAAACTGGCGACTGATCCCTAATTTTTTGCACAGCTTCCTTGATCAACTGTGCACAATGGATAATTTCATCACGGGAAGTAAGGATGCTTAAACTAAATCGAACCGCAGAAAGCGCATATTCTTTCGAAACTCCCATGGCCATTAAGACATGAGAAGGCTCCCTGGAACCCGTGACGCAAGCCGAACCAGAAGAAAGTGCCAAAGTAGGNNTCCTGACCCCCACCGGAAATAAGCGCTGTGATTTGTATCGGTTTGGACTTTCTACGAATGTAAAGCGCACCGACTCCTTTGGGACCGTGCAGCTTATGTGCACTTAAGCATAGGATGTCAATACCAATTTTTTGCAGATCAATGTTGATTTTCCCAATAGCTTGCGTAGCATCGCAAAAAAACAGCGTATCATTTTCTTCGCAGGTATTTGCGATTTCGATAAGGGATGAAAGAATTCCGGTTTCATTATTCGCTGCCATGAGGCAGACCAATATTGTTTGCGGAGTAATCGCACTTTTTAAGTCATCAATCGCAATCTTACCATCTTTATCCACGGGAAGGTATGTGATTTTCGCTCCTTGCTTAGTCAATTGATCGCAGCAGCTCAGTACAGCTTTATGCTCTGTCGATGCAGTGATGATGTGATTCCCTTTAGCACGATACTTATCAAATATCCCTTTTACTACTGTATTTATACTTTCTGTTGCGCCTGAATTGAAGAATATTTCTTTTGGAGAGCAATTCAGCGCTGCAGCGACTTGATTTCTTGCCTGTTGAATAGCAGAATTTGCTTCCCTGCCCATCTGATGGTAGACACTAGATGCATTTGCATAGTTTTGGATGAAGTATGGTATCATATCCTGCCATACTTCATCCAAAAGTTGAGTCGTCGCATTGTTGTCCAAATAAATCATATCCTTCATTCAGACAAAGATAGGTATAAGGAAGATTAAGCAGAAGCCTTCGCGTCAACTTCCTTTTTTTTGACATTCGGATCATACCGTAAGCCAGGGGTCAACCAGTACATTAGTATAATACGGGAATAACGATAGTTAAATGGAGACATCAAAACCACACTCATAATGGCAACTGTTGCATAAAGTATAAACGATGAATCGTTGCCAGTGAGAATATAAGTAGCCATACAAGCAGCAACCATTTCAGCGATAGCGAATGCATAGGTAACATACATTGCACCATAAAAATAGCCTGGCTCACGTTCATAGCGAAGGCCACAGTACTCACAGTGGCTGTTCATTTTTTGAACTTTCATGCCGTATGCTGGTCCTTTGTAAACATGTCCAATTCTGCATCTTGGACATTTGGCTTGCCATGCGGCCTTAAACTCTGATAATTCGTATTTAGCTTCTTCCATAGTTATAGTTGTTTCCTGAACTCTTCAGGTGTGAGCCCAGCGGATTTTTTGAAAAATTTAGTAAAATATGAGTTGTCGTTAAATTGCAGTTCATCCGCAATCTCAGCGATATTTAAGTTTCTATTAATCAATAAGCGTTTGGCCTCAAGAACGATACGATTACGTATGATTTCTCCGGCGGATTGTCCGATATAGGATTTGCAGATTGCGTTGAGATGATTAGGGGTAATAAATAACTGATCTGCATAAATACTGGGCAGCTTCGTGGACCGGAATTGTTGTTCGACCAGCTGCTGAAAGCTATTGAATATTTTATGATTATAGGGGTTGCTATTTTCTTGTTGATCTTTCTCGGTCGAAATCGCTATATATAATATAAATTGCAACAAAAGTNNTGAGATCTGCTTAAGAATAGCAAGGGCTTGGTTTTGATAGTGTTCGTTAAGTACAAAAATCAAGTGCTCAATTTTGCCTTGTAAAAAACTAAACCGCTCCAGATAATCGGTGCGTAAAAGAAAAGACTGGAAGTAATCAATCGAAAAATTAACTACATAGCCCTCTTCGTCGCCTGTAAAATTCCATGTGTGCACTTGACCCGGAACCATAAAATAGATTTGATAAGGCTCCACCTTATAGTGATTAAAGTCAATGATATGTTCGCCCGATCCTTTGGTAAATAGTACGAAATGGAAAAAATTATGTTTATGAGGAAATACCATATCTTGATGCTTGATGATATATTCTTGGAGCTCATCAATATGAATCGTCGTTTTATTGTTGAGGTCAATAGNNTCTATTCATATTACAAAATTAAGTTAATTATTCTTTTGAACATGGTGTTTATTTGTTGTTTTATGGTATTTTTCAATGATTTTGACAATGTGACCAAGTAGGGGCGATGTTGGAACAATCCTTGTGCCTACAGCTGTAAAAATTAGTCAATAAAATGGAAAGTAATTTAAACAGTTTTGGGACGAGATTTGAACGTTTAACGGATATTGTAATCGAATCCATCCCAGGGATTATAGGCGGTATTATCTTATTGCTTCTCGGTAAATATGTGATCAATTTTGTCGATCGGTTATTACATAAACGTTTTGAAAGGAAAAATGTCGATCCTTCCATCCGCGCATTTATCTCGAGTATCGTAAAGATTGTCATGTGGGTCATGTTACTGCTGACCGTAGCAAGTCAGATTGGTATACAAACCACTTCATTCATAGCTGCGTTATCAGCTTTCGGGTTGGCTGTTGGTATGGCACTTCAGGGAAGCTTAAGTAATTTTGCCGGTGGCGTACTAATCTTGATGTTTCGGCCATTCGAAGTAGGTGACTATGTTTCGAGTGCTAATGGAACCGCCGGGACAGTAGAGAGAANNCATTGGTGATGATGGTGTCCGTATTTTTAGCCCCAACGGTCCACTGGCCAATTCGGTGATCAAAAACTATACTAAGATTGTGCAACGGATGTTTGAGTATACGATCAGTATCTCGTATGATAAAAATGTGAAGGATGCCAAGGAGATTATTCTTCGTGTACTTCGATCGAATGAAAATATTCTGACAAGTCCTGAACCGACTGTATTTGTGAAAGAGTTAGGCGATAATTCGATGGTGCTGACTGTGCGAGCCTGGACAAAAAGAGAACATTATTGGCCTGCCCGTAATTCAATGCAGGAAAGAATAATGCTGGAATTGGAAAAAAATGATATCAGTATTTCTCCTAATCCTACGCAGATCAGTATTGTTTCCAATTCGAACGACCAAGGAGCTTCCAAAGCACAGATCTAATCTGCTCCGAGAGAATTAATGAGAACAAAGTACCGGTAGGCAATGATAGCCTGCTGGTACTTTTTTAATTTTAAAGGATCCATTTTGCCATATTGGGGAAAAGTGGCTTTATTTACCCCGTTAAAAAGTAAAAAAAATCTTCTTTTCATTGAGATGCTTC
>DKIT01000217.1:425-16201 GCA_002454415.1 Sphingobacterium sp. UBA6711 | reverse complement strand
TTGTAGCCAAAATTATTCACGTTTTCAGACTTCTCATTACCTGGCGTGTATTGAAAATAATCAGTTCGTTTGTTTTGTTGCTCGGAGACCGAACCTTGGAAAAAAGCGGTAAATCCATCCTTTGCATATTCCAGTTGACCAAACAAACCTCCGTAGCGGATGTATTGATTGTAATCCCAAGCTAAACGTTCTTCACGTGAATCAGGTTTACTTGAGAAAGCTTTCCATGGATTTGTCGAATAGGTATTGGTAACCAATGGATTGTTTGGAAAATTAACATTTCCACCTAATACGACTCCATTTGTATTTCCAAGTGGATCTGTTAGTTTACGGTAATGTGTACCTTTATAATCCCTTACATCAAAACCCACATTAAAATTCAGGGATTCTGAAAGTTTGCGATTATAGTTAGAAACTAAACCGAACCATTGATGATTGTTCACATCTGCAGCCAAATATNNGAAGGGATTGTCCACCACCTGCTGCCAAAGAAGCATAAACAACAGTAGACAATGATGATTTATCATCGATCGTCCAATCCCAGTTTAAATTAGCTACAGGTTTGTGATAAAAATTCTTCTGCGCATTCATCATCACACCATTGGCATCTTTATAGTTGTCGTTGTAACGTCTGCCGTTAGCAAGATAGTTAGACAATTTTGAAGTATATCCTTGGTTGTGCCACTGTGGAGCACCTGTTACCATAAAGTTCAGGTTGTGCTTTTCATTCGCCTTATAACCTACAGATAAGAAATAGCTTTGTCCGGCGCCTTCTGTATGATCCATATAGCCATTACCAGACCATTGCGTAAACATAGCAGAAACAGCAAAACCATTTTTCATAAGTCCCGTATTGTACCCGACTGTCGCCTTCATAAACATGTCGTTACCAACAGTCGTACGAACAAAACCACCTTCTTTCATTGCAGTGGATTGGGTCACGTAATTCACAGTACCACCCACAGATGAAATCGCTAATTTAGACGATCCTAAACCGCGTTGAATTTGCACCAAAGAGGCGATATCTGTCAGTCCCGACCAATTTGACCAATATACACTACCGTTGTCCATACCGTTGATAGGTTGGCCATTTAAAAGAAATGCTGTATTGGACTGATCAAAACCACGTGTGGTCATGGAAGACTCTCCGAAACCTTTTGCCTGACCAGTAATATAAACCGAAGGCGTATTAGCCAAAGCCGATGTAATATCCTGCGCACCAACACGCTCTTCTAAATCTTGTTTACGGATCGTCGAAACCGCAATCGGTGTTTTTCTTCCCTCAGCAATATCGATAACTCCATGACCGACAACAACAACCTCATCCAAATTTGTTGAAGATCCAGCCGTAAAAATTGGATTGATATTCAACGATTCCCCCGGTTTCAGCATGATGTTTTCGAAGACAACAGGCGTTTCGCCTATGTAACTGACCTCTACTTTGTAGGGACCACCTTCTTGAAGACTTGAAATTTGAAATTTTCCTTGCGCATCGGCTGAGCCACTTACAACTTGTCCACTTGGGATGTGGGTAATCTTAATAGTTGCTCCTTTAACCGTTTGTCCAGTAGCTTCTTTGACAACTCCTGAAACCGAACCAGTATTTGCTGTTTGACCATGAACGGCACTATAACTAGCAAAAACAAGGGCAAAAAAAAGTAGAGACTTTTTCATGTTAGATGTGATTGTTTTGTTTTTGTGCCGCAAAATTAGGAATTGATTGTCTTTTTAACTAATTTTAACAAGGCCAATACGTATGATATTCTAAATCTGAATGCTATATATTTTAATCTTCCATAGAAAAAAGGTTATTTCTAAAACAAAATAGCAACAAAAAACATCCTTAAGTAGGATAAACTTAATGTAATCCTTATATTTATAAAAAGACCACAAATAGAGCTAAAATAAAATTTTGTCTGTTCTGAATAACTTACTATTCGTCGTCATTCACGATTTTTATAGGTTACTTCTATGCGATCGTTAGAATTTATTCACCTAATTAGCACAATATGTTGTCGATCAAACAAGCATATACTGGAATTCTTGAAACTGCATTAATTCAGGAGATAGTAGAAAATGCCTATATTAAAACGTTCAATGCGGATGATCTTATCATTGACACGAATCAATATATTCAGGCTATGCCTCTCCTACTCGATGGGGCTATAAAAATTGTCCGTGAGGATGACACCAAAGGAGAATTGTTATTGTATTATCTTGAAAAAGGACAGACCTGTACGATGTCGATAGCCTGCTGTCTCACTAATAAAAAAAGTGAAATTCGTGCAATTGCCGAAAAACAAACAACTGTAGCCATGATCCCCAACGAATTTGTCAACCTTTGGATGGTCAAATACCCCTCTTGGCGGAATTTTATTATCTCAAGTTATTCAAGTCGCATGGATGAGATGCTCCAGGCGGTGGATAACCTAGCCTTTTCCAATATGGAAGAACGAATCTTGAACTATTTGCAAACAAAAGTAAAACTAAACAACGAAAGAATACTCACCCTAACACATCAAGATATTGCTTCAGATTTAAATACTTCCCGTGTAGTTGTCTCCCGTATATTAAAAAAACTGGAACAGGAAGATAAAATAGTTCTACTTCGAAATGAAATAAGAGTATTAATGGCGACACGATAGAAACAAAACATTCGTATCTTTAGCTATTGAGTAAATTTCGATTGATATTAATGTAATATAATAGATGANNAAAACCTCGAAAAAGCAGGATTCCCTCTTTCTGTATACAATAGAAATGCCACTAAAGCGGCCGGTTTTGAAAACAAGTCTAGTGTCAGAAAAGATATCGCAAAACTCAGTGCGAATAGCGATATTATATTTACGATGCTCACCAATGATAAGGCTGTCTCGGAGGTATATGATAAAATCCTTCAAGAAGAAATTAATGGAAAACTATTCGTCGATATGAGCACAATATCACGTGAGCTTTGTATTTCTATCGGGGCGAAGCTAAAGGAAAAAGGTGCTTCGTTCATTGACGCGCCTGTTGCTGGAAGTACCAAACCCGCAACTGACGGCACTCTTATCATTATGGTTGGTGGACAAGCAGACGATCTATGCCGGGCTAAGCCTTATTTGGAACAAATGGGCAAATCCATCAAACACCTTGGTGAAAATGGGAAGGGTATAGCGGCCAAACTTGCGATTAATTATTTCCTGGCGACCATTTACCAGGGACTTGCTGAAACCATATTATTTTCGGACAGCCTAGGAATCAAGCGCAGCGAAATGCTAGAAATCATCAACGAAAGTGCTAGTGGTAGCGGTGCTACAAAAGTGAAAACCCCGTTGCTTGTCGAAGAAAACTACAGTGCTGCTTTCGCTTTAGATCTCATGTTGAAGGATATCAAGCTCGCTCAACAAGCCGGCGCGGAATTTCCTCTGCTAGAAACCTTACTTCAGACCTACGAGAAGGCACATAACGAAGGACTCGGACAACTGGATGTTATCGGTATCATAGAATCTATAAAATCCCGTTAGACGGATTCACCATTGGATTCGAATTTGATTACAAAAAATAAAGAGATGGAATATATCTGATCGCAAAACACAAAAACCGACGCAAATAAATTGGATATTCCATATGGGCTCTAACAGACAAATTATTTACATATGAAAACAGCTTTGACACTATTTATGCTAACAATCGTCACCATGACTACAAAAGCACAAGAATTGAAACGGGTTTCTTATCAAGATGGCGAACAGAAGCTCCACGGACTGATTACTTCCAATTCAGCAAAAAAGGGCCCTGCGGTCTTAATTCTTCCAGCGTGGAAAGGAATTGATAATGAAGCAAAACAAGCTGCATTGCAACTTGAAAAAGAGGGTTATATAGCTTTCATTGCTGATATCTACGGTGAAGGAAATATACCGACGGACAATACAGCAGCTTCGAAAATTGCAGGCCATTACAAAACAGATTATAAAGCTTATCAACATCGTATATCACTCGCCTTAGAGCAACTGAAAAAAGCTGGAGCAGATTCCCAAAAAATCGCTGTCATTGGTTATTGTTTTGGCGGTACTGGTGCATTGGAAGCCGCGAGAGCTGGCTTAGCCGTTAATGCTGTCGTTTGTATCCATGGCGGTCTTTCCAAATCTTCGGATAGACCTAACGGTTCTATCACAACAAAGGTGTTAATTGAACATCCAGCGGCCGATAAAAGTGTTTCGAAGGAAGATTACGATGGAGTAGTTAAAGAATTAAATGAAGGAAAAGCAGATTGGCAAATTATCACTTATGCGAATTCCGGGCATACATTTACCAATCCTGAATCACCTGAATACAACCCCCTGATGGCAAAACGCGCTTGGGATCATACGTTGATATTCCTAAAAGAAGTGCTTAATTAAAAAAACAGCCGTCAAAAACAGCAATATCTCATCAAATGAATTATAATCTAAGACCACTTTATCCCATTATCGTTCAGTTTGCGATATTGCTGTTCTTTATTCCCACGGCTCACTGTCAAACAACAAAATCGTTCACCATAGCTAGCCCCACGCAGGCAATTCTCTTCGTAACCAATGAATCCGATAAATCAACCGATTTTATCATGCGTCTTCACGAAAAATATGCGCAGGAGATTCTAAAACAAGTGCCTGTGAGCACAACGAACTTGTTGGTCACAAAAACAAATGCGAAAATCCTAACATTCATTGTTGGAAATCAACGATGGACCATCGATATATCTACGTTGAAGCATCGTCATGCGATGATCTTATTTGATGGCGCCGCTAAGCCAAAAATCATTTATGACAATAAGGCCTATTTGACAACCGCAAAAACTATATTGCCCCATAACCTAAAAATCGCCGCGCAGCGAAGCTCGTCTTCCTATTCTGCTAAGCAATTCTTCGATTCCATTGCTCAGATCCAATTTATACCATCCCTAAGATACGCCGAGGCTATTATTGAAAAATCCGCGCTCCCCATCTACTATAATCAGGGTAAAAGAAAATGTGACGGCACATATGTTACCGAACTGCTTTCAGGACAAGATTCGGTAACTCCGAGCTCCATTACGACGACTGTGTATGAGCAAGGCAAGGAATTGACCAGCAATAATCTTTCAGGTGGAAATAATTACTATAGCAAAAGATTCTATAACAATCATGCATTGATCGACTCCATACAATACCTTCAGAATAGCCAATGGAGTAATAGTACAATTTACCGATACCTCCCTCATGCGATTATTTCCCACGATCCGGCATTACAATCAGCGACAGTTTATCATCTAAATGATAAATTTCAGGTTGAAAAAAAAGAATCCATCCATTTCCTGTATCACCGTACAGATTGGACAACTTATCGATACGACAATTACAATCGAATTGTCGAGGAAATTTCTGGCAGAAACGAGCAAACTGAAAGTCGCTCAACATATGCGTATGATAGTCTGGATAAGAGCGTATATTCATCACGTAAAACCTTCGACCAAACAGGACAACTTAAAGCCGAAGCAAAGCGTTCCGATGAAGGAAATGAAACGATCGAAGAATTTTACTTAGAAGGTTTATTGCAACAAAAATCGGTTGTAAAAGATTTAGGAAATTGTACTTTTGAAAATATGATATATGACAGTCAGGGACAGTTAATCTCAAAGTCCATACAACTTAGGAAGTCTCTATAATTACGATCATGATGGTCCACCATAATTCATTTAAATAGGTATAATAATTTCAAATAGCTAAAAAGTATAACAAAGCACAAAAATGTTCCAAATTTCCGCACAATTTTTGATAACGATAAAATAAATGCTGATTTGAGAAAACGAAAATTGATAAGTCAACTTCATCCAGTATGCTATTTTTTGGCAGTCTGGTTAAGAAGGGTGCAAAGGAAAGCCATCTGGTTATTTGACGGTAAAAAATATGCGCAAGTAAGATCTCCTGAAAAACTTCCCTATCGTATAAAAAAACATCAATCTGTCCTATTAAAGAAACTGGGCGAAAATAATATGCAATTGCAGATTAATAAGATAACAAATCTGAAAATTGCCGCAGCGAATATTAATGCTATTCTGATCCGGCCTAACGAAACTTTCTCATTTTGCAAACTTGTCGGATTGCCAACAAAAAAAAAGGGTTATTTGCCAGGTATGGAATTATCCTTTGGCGAAGCAAGAGCAGGAATTGGTGGTGGGATATGCCAGATATCCAATCTAGTTCATTGGCTTGTTATCCATAGTCCCCTTACGGTCAGTGAACGCTATCATCACTCTTTTGATCCCTTTCCTGATGATGGCCGTGTATTACCTTTCGGTAGCGGTGCTACAGTATTTTATAACTATCGTGACTATCAATTCACTAATACTACGCCCTATACTTTCCAAATTAACCTTTGGTTTACCGAAAAATGTCTAGAAGGCGAATTAAGAGTTGATCAAGAACTGGATTTTGCTTATCACGTCATTGAAAAAGAACATCAATTCCTAAAAATAGAACATCAATTCTTTCGTAAAAATGAGATCTGGAGGGAGAAATTTTTAAAATTCCAGGGCGGTAAGGTTATCGAAACGGAACTTTTGACAAAAAATTTTGCCCGAGTCACCTATACGCCATCTGAATACCTAGAAATCCCAACGGATCAGAAGAAAACAAATCAGTTTCTCTAAAAGTAGAATAGCCTAGAATTCTCCTGAATTCGAACTCGCATGTAAAAAGTCTTTTTTTTTGTTTAAGTTTGGTATGGCTTTGGGGGTATTCTGTATAGAATTGAGATAGTCCCTTTGAACCTGATTCGGTTTATACCGACGTAGGGAAAAGCAAATATCCATACATTGCGCAGATATCCTTCTGTTCTGGATAGACCTTCTCTTCCCGCCCTTGGACAAAGCCACTCAAAACAGTTTACAACATGTTAAAAGAATGGAAAATTCAATTATCAAACTATTACAGCAAGTAAGGCTTAAGAAACCTCTTGTCCACAACATCACGAATATGGTCGTGATGAATACTACTGCGAATGCATTACTCGCTGTAGGTGCATCACCTGTCATGGTCCACAGTCCAGCTGAAGTACGCGAGGTAGTCGACCTCGCACAAGCCCTTGTTATCAATATTGGGACACTTGGAGAGGATACTGCCGAAGCCATGCTAGTTGCCACCGAGCATGCCAATAATATTGGACGTCCGTGGGTGCTAGATCCCGTCGGTGCAGGGATATCAGCATTCCGCAATGATCTATTATCCAATCTCTTGGATCTCAAGCCAACAGTCATTCGTGGAAATGCTTCAGAAATTATGACTTTATGCAATTTCAATCGAGCAAATACGAAGGGGGTAGACAGTACATCAGACAGTAAAGACGCCTTGCAATTTGGGAAATCATTACAAGAACAAACGGGATCTATCATCTGCATTTCGGGTGCAGTTGACTATATACTTTCCGAACAGCACACGATTGAAGTACATAACGGAATCCCTTTAATGACGCAAGTAACAGGCCTTGGGTGTAGTGCAACAGCGCTAATTGGCGCATTTTTAGGCGTCACGGATCATTATTTTGAAGCAGCGGTAGCAGGCGTTTCTATATTGAGCCTTGTTGGGGAGCTTGCTGGCCGAACGGCCACTGGCCCGGGAGNNAGCAATTAAATATGTATGACGAGCTCTATAAACTTGATGCCACGATCATACAAGCTAATCTGAAGATCAAGCAATATGCCCATTAATCCGCTGTTCCCGTATCCATTATATCTTGTCATCTCTGCACAGGATTGTTATCCCAAAAAGTGGCTCTATGTAGCGGAAGAAGCGATCATCGGCGGAGTGGATATTATTCAATTGCGCGAGAAAGGTGACGATCGGGATACTTTTCTAGACAAAGCTATGAAGTTAAAAACAATCACCGATCACTATGGTATTCCTTTGGTCATCAATGACGCTGTAGACATCGCGCATCAAATCGGGGCCTGGGGAGTTCATGTAGGTCAAAATGATGTCCAACCCCTCGTTATCCGAGAAAAATATGGCGATAAGTTATCAATAGGTTGGTCCATAGAAGACATGCGACAACTCGAAAGTCAGCAGATGCAAGCTGTAAATCACCTCGGTGTGAGCCCTATTTTTTCAACACCAACGAAAAAAGACACCGTTATAGAATGGGGGATTGAAGGTTTGAAAGAACTGCGAAAAAATACCGAAAAACCCTTAATCGCCATTGGCAGCATGAACACGCAAACGGCAGCGCATGCTTGGAACTCTGGTGCTGATTCCATTGCTGTTGTATCGGCTATATGCCAAAGTAAAGATCCCAGGGAGGCTAGTGCTCAATTAAAGGAACTATTAAAATGATAAATCATAAAAAATACCGAGTACCAACTGTACTCAGCATTGCAGGCTTTGATGGCAGTGGCGGCGCAGGAATACAAGCAGACACCAAAACAGCCTCCTCATTAGGATGTTACGCCATGAATGTATTAACAGCACTGCCTGTTCAAAATACACAGGGGGTGCGGCAAATTTATGAAATTCCCGCCGTAGCGGTAAAAGATCAACTCGATGCGATTTTTGAGGATATTTACCCTGATGCAGTCAAGATAGGCATGGTACACACTATTGAACTTGTTGAACTGATTAGTACTTATTTGAAAGATTATAGCGGTCCCATTGTATGTGACCCAGTTATGGTATCCACTAGTGGACATAAACTCATTCAGGACGACACCATTCAGGCCTGCATGGAACTTCTTTTTCCCTTAGCGACCCTCATTACACCAAATCTGGACGAAGTTAGTGTCTTAGTACATGAAGTCATTGACAATGTTCAAAACATGCAAAAAGCAGGAAACACCTTGTTGAGCAAAGGCTGTCAAGCAGTTCTTGTCAAAGGAGGTCATCTCCAAAGTGAGGTGTTAACTTCCCTCCTCTTACAGCACAACAAACCAGCGTTAAAATTCGAATCGCAAAAAATCGATAGTAAAAATACGCATGGATCCGGCTGCTCTTTGTCCTCAGCAATTGCAAGTCATTTAGCCCAAGGGACACCACTTGATCAAGCTGTAGCGTCAGGTTTATCGTATATACATGCCGCAATAGCAAGTAGCAAAAATCTTGTGATTGGCAAAGGAAATGGGCCATTAAATCATTTTCACAACCCACTTAAACTTATTCAATATGAAATGGACTGATCGTGCTTGGGATTCGATAACATCCATCTATTCAGATATACTGGCTATGCCATTTATCATTCAGCTTAGCAATGGTACGCTCCCTTTACATAAATTTCAATTTTATATGCAGCAGGACGCCCTATATTTGGAAGAATTTGGCCGTGTGCTCGCATTTATAGGCTCCAAAAGCGCAGATAATCAACAGGCACTGGATTATTTCGAATTTGGACGCAATGCACTTCTAGTTGAAAAAGCACTACACGAAAATTACTTTCTGGAATTTGGATTAACTCCTGACCATAACAACAATAAGGCTGAACCAACCTGCCACCACTATGTTCATTTTCTCAAAAGTGTTGCGGCTTTTGAGAGCATTGAAGTCGCTATGGCGGCAACGCTGCCCTGTTTCTGGATTTATAAAGAAGTAGGCGATCATATTGTAGCGACGGCAAATAATCATCAAAATCCCTATTCAAAATGGATAGAAACCTACAGTGGTGATGATTTTGCCAATGGAGTAATCAAAGCCAAAAACTATCTGGATAAAATTGCAGCAGAAACGACTGAAACAAATCGAGAAAAGATGCGACAAGTATTTATAACAGCTTCCCAATTGGAGTATCAATTCTGGTTAGCAGCGTATGAACGAAGAGTATGGTAAATACAATAAATAGCTAAAAACTGTCCGATTCTGAACAGCTATTGTTCGGTAACGAGCATTCGCAAAAGTCGAAAAAAATATTAGACATTGATATGCAACAGTTTACGCTAATTTTAAGTTCTGGCACTACTATTATACATTATCAGTAGTTAGTAAGCTAGCCTGTTTGTCTGGACACAATAGAAATAATATTTGGAACAAAATGAATCTTTCGATCGCAATGAATTTAAACTAATAACAAATAAAACAATGAAAAGAATCTTAACCATCGCCTTTATTTCATTTTTATATGTAGCTCAGGCGCAACAACGCGAAACACGCAAAATAACTGCTCCGGAACGAATCTCATCGGCGACGTCACTACGAGTGGATTACATTCATTCTAACCGAAACGAAGTTGTTGTTGAGGCAGACAATGCTGAACATCTTGCTCTTATCGAAACTACTGTAAAAAACGGAACTCTGTATGTTCAATATAAAAGGAATTCTCAGATCAGAAATGCGAGAAGCAATCGGGTAATTGTGTATTCAAGTAAAATACCCACACGATTTTCGGCTTCCTCAAGCAGTTCGATTTATACAGATGAAATCATTAAGGCGAATAAAATTGCTGTCGATGTATCTTCCTCGGCTAAGATCTCCATTAAAAAGCTTATTGCAGATGAAATTAATCTGTCTACAAGTTCATCAAGTAAATTAAGTACAGAAGTGAGCAGCAAAAATCTACAGGTGGAAGCGAGCAGTTCATCTAAGCAGGAAATTGCAGGAAGTGCCTCAAATTTAAGTCTCAATACCAACTCATCTGCATCTGTCGACATGAGTCGTTTCACAACGACAAATGCGCAGGTAAGAGCAAATTCATCTGCCAATGTCACACTAAGTGTGAAGGATAATTTACAGGGAAATGTATCGACTTCTGCAAGAATTGCATTAAAAAATCAGCCAAAAAATATTCAAGTTGACAAATCAACAAGTGGTAAAGTCATTTTATAGTTTTTAGTGTGGTCTTTAAACAAGACTGTTTATTTATGTTTAATGTTTAGTTTAGCTTTAAGGTGATACAATCCCTAGTATCACCTTTGCTTTTAATACGCTTGCTCTACGAGAAGTAGCATGCGGTTATCATTCCATAAATTTTGCTCGGGGCCGAATGGTACACAAGGCGTTGCAGGTAAAGATTTATTTAAATTCTATTTAGGTCTGTGTTTTCACGACATTTTCGTATATTAATACTCCTGTAAAATTACTTATGTTCATGATTATGGATAATTTTTTATCAAGTTGTATCAAACAGTTTCACTACTATAAATCATTGGGAGATAAAACATTTGCGCAATTGAGTGAGGCGCAACTATTCTGGCAACTTAATGATTCCAGCAATAGTATTGCTCTAATCGTAAAGCATTTAAGCGGAAACATGCTATCCCGATGGACAGATTTTCTGACAACTGATGGCGAAAAGGAAAATAGAAATCGTGATGCTGAATTTGAAAATAGCTGGACGAATAGTCAGGAAGTCATTGAAAATTGGAACTTGGGGTGGGCCTGTTTATTTCAGGCAATTGAAGCGCTTGAAGATAAAGATTTGCAACAGCTAATTTATATACGCAATCAAGGACATACAGTCATGGAAGCCATTTTGCGACAGCTTGCTCATTACCCCTACCACATTGGCCAAATTGTTTATATCGGTAAGATGTGTGCGGATGAAAACTGGACCTCCTTGTCAATTCCCAAAGGCCATTCAGCGACCTACAATCAGGAAAAATTTAAGCAGGAAAAACACACTCAGCATTATACGGAAGAGTTTATAAAAGGGAATACCTCGAATACGCGCTAAGAGAATAAAAACAACTAAAAAGTTACCTAGCTCATCTTATTATGTATGCTGTTTTTAGCATACTTTTCGCAAACTTTTAGGTATATTTGTCATACGTATAACCGACTATTTTTCAAGATTTCATTGGTAAATACGAAGTTTTAAGACTATGAAAAATTCGATTAAGATCATCAATAACTACGAGTACAAAAAATTATTCTTACCTGATGTTTCTGAGCACAATTTATTCAATGAGAATAAAATCCAAGTCTATCGAATTGAAAATTACCTACGTAGTATCTTGATGCCCGTCATCCCCTATCGTACCACTTTTAATTTTCTTATTTTTGTGACCAAAGGTACATTGACCCAACATCTTGAAAGCGCATCTTATACACTTACTGAAAATCAAGTTATTAATATCAAACAGGGTAATATTACGGCCACCCTTGCAATCTCCGATGATGTAGAAGGTTTTTTTGTGGTCTATGAAAATGAAATTGTGACTGATATTGAACTTGGCATTAACGACATTAAATTTTTCAATTCCCATCCTTTTACGACCTTAAAACCGCATGTAGCACATTGGATCCAGCAAATGCTGGTATTGTTGGAAGAAGAACTCTTTACCGAAGGCCGCGTGATGGAAGTTTGCATCTCCATGATGCAATGTGTGCTCTTGAAGGTTATAAAATCGGATATTGAAACCAAGGCCCCAATGAGTAGGCAGCTAGATATTGCTTTCCGTTTTCGCGAATATGTACAAAAATTCCATATCGATCATAAAAACGTATTGTTCTATGCTAATTTATTGCATATTTCAGAAAACTACCTTAATAAATGTGTTAAAGAAGCGACAAATAAACCACCTAAGCAATGGATCAGCGAAATTAGTATCTTACATAGCCAAATTCTGCTGCAGGACGCCACGAGAGATATTGCCGGGATAGCCTTCGAACTCAAATTTCAGTCGCCGTCTTATTTTACCCGGCTATTCAAAAAAATCACTGGGTATTCACCCAGTGACTATAGAAAACATAAGTTTTTGGCAGACTAATGTTTTTTACTGTAAGGTAGATTCCAAATTAAGTCTACGGCTAGATAATGAACCCCAAAATCTACTTTGTCATATCCCTTAATGAGATCGTTCATATAACCCAGATCCAATCGCAAAGGTGTCTTTGGAATATCTGTCATGTAATAAAAGCCCAGTCGTGTTTCTTTATACCCAAAGCTGGACCAGGCGCTAACAGGTTCGTAAAGCTTACTGATTGCAAAAAGCTCCTCTGCACTCAAAGCCAATTCTTGGTTATTTTTAGACGAAATTTTAAAATTCAATTGTGACTTTAAACGCGTCCTAAGTTGGAAATTCTCTTCTGCTTTTTGAAAATCTGCGGTGAAGAATTTTCTAAACTCTTGCCTGAGTGTATTTTTCCATTTCAATCGATCATTGAACGCAACAGAATATGCATATCTTCCATACAATCTAAACTCTTGTTCCACGCCTTCGTTGTGATAAGGAGCAGACTCATCATAAACGTTTTGGCGCCGATAACTCAAAGCATAGCTGTACTGTTGGTTTTTGGAAAATTTATGATAGACTTCATGGTTCAGTACCCAAATGGCCTGTTTGTGAAAGGGGTTCGTGTCATCCGGAGTACTCTTCGTGCCCAAACCAATATAAGTTAAGGCTTCTTTTGTCCCCGCACTATCCAACTTCCTTCGAAGTCCCAAAACTGACCACGACGCGGTCTTTGCTTTTCCTAGCCCCGGTGGACTAACTTGCCCATACGCGGTAGTGACATAAATTCCCAATAAGAAGATTATTGGGAATAGTTTTACTAAACGAAATTTAAACATACATAAAATTTTAGTTCACAAAAACGGATTATGAAGTCCCATCAACAGGTGAAAACTTGTTCACCAACCATTGATCTGCACGTTTAACAGGTTCCATAACCCACATTGCAACAACAAAAGGAAACGTTAATGTCGTCCAACCATGATGAATCATAAATTGATCAAAATATGTTGCAATAATTACCGCAATGAGCACATAAACACCATCTCTGACACGTTGGCCACTTAGCGCAATCCCTACTAATACCGCATTGAAACTGAAAATACCATTATTGGTCATATCCGCAGATTCATGTCCATGATGCGATATGTAAACGCTGATGATAACAGCGGCGGAAGCATACAAGGCCCCGATTGGCTTACTGATAAATACCCCGATAAAAAAGATCAATCCAGCTATCAAGCTACCCTGAAATATCACCTGTCCAAAAGCATGCCCCTCAATTAAGAAATCATCCATTTCTTGAATATCCACAAAATGGTCAGGAACCGTACGTAACGCTAATTCAGGAATACTCAACACGTACAAAGCAATCCACGTAATGATGATAAAAGGGAAAGTAAATACAGGAATTTTTCTTTTCAAGGCAAAGCCCATCAGAATAGTTGTCAGCGCAGACCCCAAAACCAATGCTATCCATACCCAAATATTAGCTTGGAAATAAAAGACAACGGCAATACCATAAAGTGCGGCATTAAAACCAAATAGTCCGTTATCGATATGTTCATCTTCAAAATTCATTAGCCTAGCCGTCAACATACCGACCAGATTAGCAAGTATACCCGCAAAGCCCATTAGCGGAGAGTCATAGATAATGGCACCTATAAATAAGATGCCCGTCCAGTTGTTACACTGTAACATGATTTGTCCAAATCCTCTAAAGAATGCTTTGATAAAAGCTAGGATGTTATTTTTCATTGGAATATAGTTATTTGTTCATCATTTATTCATAAAGGCTTTCTCAAGCCTACCTTGATAAAAGTGTCTTATTTCGGCGAAATCGCCGAGCCCATGGCACTCGCTTTATCTTTCATCTGCAATAATTAGTTATGTATCTCCACAAACAGTAAGTATCTCTATTTCTGCTATTGCAGCGAAAGTTGCATTCAGTCTTTGGATAGGTCTGATCAATTTAAAAATAAGGCATCCCAAAGGGCACGCTGCATTTCTTTAAAAAGAAGAAAGAGCTGCTCAGCACCATACCCTAACACACGAACCATAAAGCCGTCCTGCTGTAAAGCACTGATACCAAATGCAACGTCTTTAGTTTCACCATATTTCTCGTAGAAAACTTCTATCCATTCGCTAGGATTCAAGCCCGCACTATTGAGATAGATTAAAGTGCCTTGATGGGTATAGCCTTCCAAAATACCCAATCCTTGAATCGGAATTCGGTCAGGTTGTAATAACACATTGTCTTTCACAACGAGCTTGCCGTTGACATAACACTCGGTCAAATTTTGAAAATGATTGTACATAAATTCTTCACCAGACATTTTTCGTCCACAGGTTACTATTTCACTAAGCAATAGCTGACAATTGGATTCGAGACGCACGATATTATGACTCAGAAAATGAGATGAATGCTGGGGTACAACTGGATGAGGAACATAAGAAAACGCGGCATCTTTCCCCAAGTTAACTTCCATAGTTTGGGATGAATGCCCTTTCATATGAAACAAACGCTGATAAGCCTGTGTTTGCAATTGCAACTTTGCTCCCGGAGCAATATCAATTTGAATACGATGGTCGTCGCCGTCCAACAAACCTGGAGATGAACTCATAATCATCAAGTATGCCGCATTGTCTTTTTGATATTGTCCAACAGGAACGATACGAAACGGTTGTGTCGCATAAGCATCTTTCATGAAGGATTTTCCTTCGCGATGTGCAATTTTGATATCTAAAGAACAAATCATTAACGTAGCAAATTAGGNNATTAGGTTCCTCAATATCCTGAAGCAAGGCATATTTCTTAATCCAGCCCACAATCTCTTCCAGGCCATCACCATTTTTTAGATTCGAGAATAAAAATGGAGCTCCTTTACGCATTTTGCGTGCATCATGTTCCATTACCTCCAAACTTGCGCCTACATAGGGTGCCAAGTCCTTTTTGTTGATCAATAATAGATCTGATCTTGTAATTGCAGGTCCGCCTTTTCGGGGCATTTTTTCACCTTCGGCAACATCGATTACGAAAATAGTGATATCGGCAAGGTCCGGACTATAAGTCGACGTCAAGTTATCGCCGCCACTTTCGATCAGGATCAGTTCCAGATCTGGAAACCGA
>DKIT01000217.1:0-405 GCA_002454415.1 Sphingobacterium sp. UBA6711 | reverse complement strand
ACCATTTTAATTGTTTTTTAAGAAATATAAACTCTAGAATATAATCGTTCGTGTTGCATGCAACGGATGTCAAATCCAATGTTGCATAAGCCCACTAAATTCCGTTCAACCGTCAAGGTCTCTTTGCAGAGATCAAGTATATCATCATGTAAACCAAAAAGTATATCTTGGCCATCCAATTGTCCCAATGGGACAAGCTTAACTGCATTGGTCACCATCGTGATGGCAGCATTATAATAGAAACCATGTAAAGCCTCTTCCAAGGGGATTTCCAATAAGGAAGCCAACATACCATACATCAAGCAGTAATGACTATCTACCTCCTTTTTTTGGATTAATTCACCCCATGCCAACACAAAATCCTGCTGTTGATACCGACTAAATATTTTGTAAATACGAACGCCC
>DKIT01000150.1 GCA_002454415.1 Sphingobacterium sp. UBA6711 | reverse complement strand
ACCCCATTAAACAAGTTGAATTGGGTGGACTGATTAACATCAACTTCATGGCAAAAGGATACGTGGATCTCAAACGCAACATTTTTCCCGAGACCAATACGTCCATCGTCATGAAGAATGGGTTGATCAAGTCAAATGACTATCCGATCCCGATGGAAAACATTCAGGTCGAAGCTTTTGTCAATAGCGAGAAAGGCTCACTTAAGGACCTCAATGTCAAAATCCTCCCTGTATCGTTTACATTTGCTGGTGAACCTTTTTTCTTACATGCAGACCTCAAGAACTTTAATAATATCAAATACAACATACAATCCAAAGGTAAGCTCAATCTCGGCCCTATTTATAAACTCTTTGCATTGGATGGCACCAACGTTGACGGCTTTATCTATACAGATTTCAGTTTAAAAGGCTTACAGAGCGATGCCACCAATGGTCATTATGCCCGGTTACAGAATAACGGCCGGTTGAGTATTGGAAATATCCAAGTTCAGTCGGACATGCTGCCGCAGCCGATTGCAATTAAAAGTGGCGACTTTAGTTTCCGTCAGGAAAAAATGAACTTTGATAAATTCTTGATTGCCTATGCTAAAAATGATATTTCCATCAAGGGGTATCTCAACAATATTATTAATTACGCAACAAGCAGTCTAGCACCATTAAAAGGTCAATTTACACTCAGCAGCAGGAAAATCAATGTGGATGATTTTATGGTTTTTGCTTCTCCGGCAGCGTCAACAACTGCAAGCTCTTCGGAAAGTGGTGTAGTTCTTCTGCCCAAAAATTTGGACATTCAGGTATTCGGTCTTGTCAACACGATATTGTACAACAAAATGAATATCAAAGACTTTAAAGGCGACTTACAGGTAAAAGATGGTAAGATGATCCTGAACAAGACCAACTTTGAACTAGCGGGACTAAAAGTGGGTATGAGCGGAAATTATCGTCCTATAAATCCACGTAGGGCAAGCTTTGATTATGCTGTAAAAGCCGACAGCTTTGATATTCAACGCGCCTACAAAGAAATACCCATGTTCAGCGAAATGGTCAGCTCTGCAAAAAATGCGTATGGCCTCGTTTCGCTGGATTACAAATTGGGCGGTCTATTGAATGGCAATATGCAACCGGTAATGCCTTCAATCGCTGGTGAGGGGTCCCTGACACTAAATCAGATTAAGTTCAGAGGCTTCAAGCTACTTAATGGGATCAGTCAATCTACTTCCAAGGAAAAATTGAAAGATGGCGAAGTGAAAAAAGTTGTTATTAAATCGCATATCAAAAATAATGTGATGACCATCGAACGTACGAAAATGAAAATGATGGGTTTCAGACCCCGGTTTGAAGGTCAGGTTACTTTAGACGGACGGATGAACCTGGGTTTCCGACTAGGTCTCCCTCCTTTTGGCATATTTGGAATACCGATGCGTATCACGGGTACAGCCGATAACTTTCACCTAAAGATGGGAAAATACAAAGAAGAAGACCTCGATATGGAGATGGACGAAGAAGACAGTAGGGTATATAAAGAATCTCAGAAAGAACAGTTGGAACAAAAAAGTAGATAACACCTTGTTCGCAATTAAATTCGTTTGGGCGCAATACGGTTCATTTAAAGACGTTATTTAGATAATGAGATATTTATTATCTTTAATCTAGTATTTAATCATTTGAAATTATGAAATATCCAACAATAATCCTGTTTTCATTTTTATCAATCTGCAGTTGGTTAAGTTTTAATACTCCTAGCGAACAGCGCAATCCCCTATATGGCAAGGTATTTCGGGAAATCCATGAGATTGCTGAATTAAAATCATATCGCTATTCCAGTGGCGCGATCGTTGAAACCGACAAGAGGGCCAATGGGGATTACCGTTTTGCTGCTGGATATTTTACAAATGACAACAACGGTCTTTGTATTCTAGAGGAATTATTACCCGATGACGAAAAGGGAAAAGGTATGGTCAAATACAAGATTTTAGACACGATCAACATTCAAAAACTCCAACCCGATCAGCAACTTAGCTTATGCAATTGCAAGCTGGGAGACAAACCAAATAGCGAAATCATTGCAATAAGCCAGGTCGATGAGACAAAAGAATACTTCGACAAGATTGTCAAAGCGTGGCGTATCGATACCAAAACGCAGAAAATTGTGCCGTTAAAAGATAAAAAAGGGATTAGCTGTCTCAATGAGGGATACGGTATATAGCGAATGATGGATATGACGATTTAAATCAATCCATCAGCCTTCAATTTATCGAAAACATGCAAAACACCGATGACCTGAATGGGCTCATTGTTATATTCCTGCCGTGAAAAATACCGAACAGCAGCAATTTCATTACTTGGTTCGATCTTTTCTGTTAACGGATATAGGAAACAGTCTTGTTCCATGATAACTTCTGGTACGAGGCCATATGCAGGAGCAGTCACATGACAGTAGTATGTAATTTTCTCAGGATTGAGCTCTATATTTAGTTCTTCCAAAATTTCACGCCGGAGCGACTGCAAAGCTTCTTCACCTTCATCTACCTTTCCTCCGGGGAGATACCATGCTTTTCTATTGTTACTATAAGCAAGTAATAGCTTATCGTCCTTGATGCTGACTAAACCCGCTGTAGGCAAACTTTTTGTTCCCATTTTATGCATTATATTGTATCACTGACCAAAACTGCTCTGTTAATCAAAACCGTTTTTTTGAAATTACTTTTTTTCGCCGATTTAACAAAGGGATGATTCAAATTTCAACATTTTTTATCCGCACCAAAAAATAGAATGACATCCATAAACGCTACCTAACCATTCCATATGTACTTCCGCGTAAGTTTCTGCAGACTTTTCAAAAACATTTCAGCATTTTCCATCGTAAAACTCAAGGGGGGCAAGAGCCTAAGAGTATAATTTCCTGCAACTCCAGTAAAGATCTTTTCGGCGTAGAGCAACTCTTTTCTAAGTTCCTGAATGTCGTATTCAAATTCTACACCGATCATCAGTCCCTTTCCCCTGATCTCGCTTATACCATTTATCTTTTTTAATTCAGCCATTAAGAATTCACCAACATCTGCCGCATTAGAGATCAATTGCTCATCCCGAAGGATATCTAGCACAGCTAAAGCCGCTGCACCAATGAGGTGGCTTCCTCCAAATGTCGTACCCAATTGCCCGATGATTGGCTTAATACTCGGTGCGATAAGGGTCGCTCCCATCGGAAGCCCATTGGCTATTCCTTTGGCCACGGTGATTAAGTCAGGGGTTATTCCAGCATGTTGGTGTGCGAAAAATAAACCGGTACGCCCATATCCGCTTTGAATTTCATCCAAAATAAGTAAAGTACCCGTAGCTGTACATATTGATCTTACTTCCAGTAAAAAGCGATCATTTGCCACATGAATTCCGCCGACCCCTTGAATAGGTTCTATGATCACCGCACAATACTCTTCCGTTTCCAACTGTTTACGCAAGCTCGAAACATCATTGAAAGGTGTAAATACATAGTTTTCACTCTCATTTAGTGGAGCACGAATGGAAGTAATATCCGTCGCCGAGACCGCAGCAGAGGTTCTGCCATGAAAAGCGTTAGACATTGCCAGAACTTTTTTTCTTCCGGTATGAAAAGATGCCAATTTTAACGCGTTTTCATTTGCCTCAGCTCCCGAATTACTGTAAAAGACATCATATGATGGATAACCACATGCGTTACCTAAACGTTGAGCAAAACGGTCCTGTAAATCATTTTTTACCGCATTTGAATAAAAAGAGATCTGATTCAATTGCTGCAAAGTCTTCTGGATAACATACGGATGTGAGTGCCCAACGGAAATCACGGCATGGCCGCCATATAGATCTAAATAGGCCTGCTGACGCTCGTCATATACAAAACAGCCAGCAGCTCTTTCAATATTAATATTAATTTTTTCAAAGACGGGAAATGGTTTCATTTATCGTTCGAGATTAGTAGTCTTCAAAAATCACATTAAATCTTATTGGCTTCCTAGTCCAAGAGCATTATTTATTGATAGTCCAAACTTGACAGATACGAAACGAAATGACTCATTGTAAACCAAATAGCGAAAAAGTAATTTTACTCCTTACGATGAGCTGTAATAAACATGCAGAACAATTGTATCTTTGGATCGTTAATCATACAACAGCCTCATGCTTAGACCTTGGAACTTAACATTAGAGATTGACAAATCATCTTCAAAAGCTATTTACGTACAACTGGCAGATAGCATTGCTGCTGACATACAATCTGGTAGGCTGCCAAAAGGAACAGCATTACCAAGCAGCAGGTCACTCGCAAACCAATTAAAGTTAAATAGAAACACGGTGGTCGAAGCGATACAACTCCTGTTGAGCGAAGGCTGGATTGTTAGTCAAGAACGAAGGGGAACCTTTGTCGCACAACAATTGCCCTATCATTTCAACTTACAAACAGTAGAAAAGTCGCAGGCATCAGATCATCATATTTCTCAACGCATTCTATTTGACGATGGCA
Source organism: Sphingobacterium sp. UBA6711 (assembly GCA_002454415.1). Taxonomy (GTDB): domain Bacteria; phylum Bacteroidota; class Bacteroidia; order Sphingobacteriales; family Sphingobacteriaceae; genus Sphingobacterium. The sequence continues at coordinate 26,178 of DKIT01000150.1, read as the reverse complement.
ATCCAGACAGTAAGATTGCTCCTATTGAACAACTCGGGCGCGCCTATCGCCAAATCTTCAAACGAAGTGCCCGATGGAAGATGATGGGTTATGCTGATCCCCGGGGTCATATTGATTTTCGGGAAGCGATCGCCACTATGCTCAACTTGGAACGCAATATGCAAATTGACAAAAAAAATCTTTGCATTAGTAGAGGGAGCCAAATGGCGATGTATCTTGTGGCCCAATGTCTTCTGCAAAAAGATGATTATATCTTCGTGGAATCTCCGGGATATCACGCTGCCTGGAAGATTTTTGAAAATGCTGGTGCAAAATTAATCTACATTCCGGTCCATGCCGAAGGTCTTGTCGTGGAAGAATTAATTCCCCATCTGAAGGGAAAGCACAATGTCAAAGCATTATACCTCACACCACATCGGCAATACCCGACCACGGTGACGCTGACCCAGATACGTCGGTCTAAACTGATCGCGCTATCCAATCAATATGGATTTACAATCATTGAAGATGACTATGATTACGAATTTCATTTCGAACAGGAGCCTTGTTATCCTTTAGCCTCCCATAAAGAGCTCAAGAACAGCATTTACATCGGTACATTAAGTAAAGTAGTGGCACCAGCCCTCCGAATAGGCTATCTCACCTCCAGTGATCAATCACTGCTTAATAAGATTTCTGATCTTCGTTATATTATTGACATCCAAGGCGACAATATCATGGAGCAAGCTGTCTTAGAACTTATTCAGGATGGAACTATTCGCCGGCACATTCGCAAAGCGACTCTGCACTATCAAAAAAAACGGGACTTTATGGTCAGTCAACTGAATAAGCACTTACAGGATCATGTCGACTACACTTATCCGCAAGGAGGCTTGGCAGTATGGTTATCCTTTAAGTACAAAATCGACTGGCCACTTTTGTTCAGAAAATTGTCGGAAAGATCCGTTCATATTCCACACCCTGAAAATTATAACGTCGGCAATGCGTATGGTGGGCTACGTTTGGGATATGGTTCGCTCTCGGAAGAACTGATTGAAGAAGGAATAATTATTCTGGCCGAGCTCTTGACCTTAAGCAAACTCCCCTCATGAAACAAAAAAAAGAACTAGACTGTTTTCCACTTTGGACGAGCTTGATTAGATTAAAATTTTGAAAAAATAAAAGGATTCAATATTTAATTCCGTCGAACTACGACCAATTAAAAGAATAGTATAAGCTATACGTGAAAAACAGTTAAAAGTTACCATAAAAGGTAATTATTTTGTCAAAAATCAACTTTTTCACCAATTATTCGCATAAATTAACCGTAGTTTTACGGCGCAAAAAAACACATATCAGCTATTCCTTGTTGGATAGCTATAATAGAGAGAGAAAAGAGTACATTAATTTATGACTGAGAGAATACCAAGCAGGCCGTATGCAGCAATTACTGCTATTGGAGGATACATTCCACCAAACAAAAGATCAAATACAGATTTAGAGCAGTTTTGTGATACATCCGACGAGTGGATTATCAAACGCACAGGTATTAAGGAGCGGAGGATTTTAGAGGAAAATCTAGCGACATCAGATATGGCTGTCAAGGCCATACAGGATTTATCCACACAATATCATAAAGATCTTAACGATGTGGATGCCTTAATTGTAGCAACTTCCACTCCCGATATGCCCATGCCGGCTACAGCTAATATTATTCTCGAAAAATTAGGTCTGACTAATGTCTGGGCTTTTGATGTCAACGCTGCATGTTCGGGATTCTTGTATGCGTTGGATATGGCTTCTTCTCTTGTCGAAACGGGACGGTATAAAAATGTACTGGTTGTCGGTGCGGACAATATCAGTACCTATGTCGATTTAAAAGATCGCTCAACGAACATTCTTTTTGGGGACGGTGCGGGTGTCATATGGCTAGAACCTTCATCAGATGGAGGAATTATGGATGCTTATCTCTGCAGCANNAAAGGAGTTTTTAAAAATTGAAGCTGGCGGTTCTTTGTATCCGATAGACAGCAACCTCCCGGTAAATGACAACAGATTCCTCAAGCAAGACGGGAAAACGGTATTCAAGCATGCTGTACAATCTATGAGTGATGCTTGCAACACAGTTTTACAACGAAACAATTTGCAGATCGAGGATATCAATTGGTTAATTCCACATCAGGCTAATCAACGCATCATCGATGCGGTAGGCCGTAGCCTCAATATACCAGCAGATAGAGCATTAAGTAATATTGAGTATTTAGGCAACACGATCGCCGCAACCATCCCCTTGTGTATTTGGCAAAATATCAAAAAATTAAATACCGGGGATTTAGTAATGCTAACTGCCTTTGGTGCAGGCTTCTCGTGGGGAGCAAGCCTTTTCAAGTGGATGATCTAACGATTACAAGTTCAATCACCATAATTTCACATTAGAAAAAGCACCGGAAATCCATCTTTCTGGTGCTTTTTGTTTTTCCTGCGCGCTGTATAGCCAAGCTCTACTGTCAATAAAATCTGTACTTTTAATAATTTAATGATAATCCCAGGCCGAATCCCATGTCACTATCATAATGCGTTCTGACAGCCATGTTTTTGGTCACAACGTAATTCAGACCCACCATATATTCAAGATCGGAGTTAACCATAAAATCACCACGTATCCTTCTGGAAATGGGGATATCTTCACGCATCAATTGTAAGCGTACAATACCATCGTGATAGACTTCCGCCTGAAAGTTAACTAGCATAGGCAGCGTATACATAAAACCGAGGCTAACAGCCTTACGACTATCTTTTTTATTCGCCTGCCCAAAAATATTCTTTTCGTGCACATCATCTCCCATACGACGGTAGCGATAATCAAACCCCACAAAAGGCATAAACCACTGCATTTTTCCAAAAAATCTTCCTAAATGAGTTTCTACCTCATAGCCATGCATATCATTGTAACCCAAACGCCACGCTGAACCAAGCTGCCAGCGTGCATTCTGGAACATTGCCTGGCCGTCATTTCCATTTGTAGCAAAATCATTCTGCGCCATAAAATGAGTCATGTTACTTTCTTTTTGTAGCTCCTTATAGGCTTTTGCCTGATCTGNNTTTTTTTTTTTTTTGTTTTAGTAGCTCCTTATAGGCTTTTTCCTGATCTGGTAGATACGGATTTTTATAATCACCCACCGCAAATACCCGATTCATTCCGGCCATCATGTGATACAAGATGTGGCAGTGGAAAAACCAGTCACCTTCTTCGTTTGCCAGAAACTCGATCGTGTCGGTTTCCATTGGCATGATGTCCACCACATTCTTTAGCGGTGCATTCGTGCCTTTCCCATTCAGTAACCTAAAGTCAAAGCCATGTAAGTGGATCGGATGACGCATCATCGAATTGTTATAAATAGTGATACGCAACACCTCCCCTTTTTTTACGGCTATTTTATCCATTTCTGAAAGGACTCTATTGTCCATGCTCCAAACATAACGGTTCATATTTCCCGTAAGGGTAAATTTTAGATCCCGCACGGGCGCCTCATTGGGCAAGTCTGTCTCATACGGAGATGCCAACATTGCATAATTCAGCGTAACAATATCGGCCAGCGCATTGGCATTGTAACGATTGGCATCATTATCCATCGTCATGCCGCCGTGATCCATTCCCTTATGGCTACCAGACTCTTCCTTTTTCTTACCATCGCCTGTAATCTCCGGATACATAACAACATTCATATCCATTTGATTCAAACTCATCTTCATGCCCATATCGTTGAGATCGCCATTCATTTTCATCATATCATTCATCATCTTCATACCTTCAAAATATTTTAGACGGGGAAGTGGCGAAATCAACTGCTTGATTCCATTGCCAATAAAATAGCTCGTGGATTGGGTCCGGTCTTCTGTAGTTGCCATAAATTCATAAGCTACCCCTTCATCAGGAATCGTCACAACGACATCATAAGTCTCCGATACCGCAATCATAAGTCTATCGACATCCACAGGAATCACATCATTTCCATCATTTGCAACTACGGTAATTTTTCCGCCAGCATAACGCAGCCAGAAGTAGGACGAAGCGCCACCGTTGGAAATTCGTAAACGGACTTTATCGCCGGCTTTCAAGGCTCTGCCATTCACTTCCTTTAAGTCTGTGAGGTGGGCGCCATTCATCAGTACCTTATCGTAATATACATCGCTGACATCCATCGCCAGCTGACGCTTCCATTCGTTGGTAATTTTCGTCTTAAATTTGCCTGCTTTGATCNNAGGTCGCCCTTTTTTTTATGGCAGACCAATCATTTGCGGTGTGAAGCATCCGCTGAATATTGTCGGGATTATAATTTGTCCATTCACTCAATATGACCGGAATAGTAGGTAAATCATCGATCCCTTTTCGAAAAGTCTGATCGTCCGAACGTTTATTGAGAATAAGACTACCGTACATCCCAATCTGCTCCTGCAGACCCGAGTGCGAGTGGTACCAGTGTGTTCCATGCTGAATTATAGGAAAACGATAGGTATAGGTCGAATTTGGTTTAATCGGCTCCTGTGTCAGATGTGGCACACCATCTTCTTTGTTTGGCAAAAAAATACCATGCCAGTGCAGCGATGTACTCTCATTCAACTCGTTATGAACAATAATTTCCGCTGTATCCCCTTCCGTGAAAGTCAGCGTTGGCATCGGAATCTGTCCATTTACTGCGATTGCCCGCTTTTGTTTGCCTGCATAATGAACAACAGTATCGCGAACATAGAGCTCATGGCGAACTATCTTCTGTCCAAAAACAGTAATCTGCACCATCAATAGCAAAATGACCGTTAATATATTACTCTTTTTACTCATTTTAATTACTTACTTGATTCGTGTTTCACTACGCGTCTTCCCCCGTTATTGATCGACCTGCCTCACATCTTGATGCCCCATGATAAATGGAAGCAGTATCATCTCCGCCAAGATTAGTTTAACGTTTCTACTGTACTCCCACAACTGATCATTTGTGATCCGAAGAATGGGTTTTTAACGGCCTCTTCTTTACTCAACCAGTGAGCACCTTTACCCTCATCATACATGGGACAATGTTGGTAATAAACCGGGGTATCTAAAGGGGCTACCTTTAAGAGTTCATACATAGCTTTTGAAAGCGATACCAATGCAACCCGTTGTTTAGCGATATCTTTACTTTTGGCAATAGTCGAAGCTTCGGTCATTAGATTATTCATTACCTTCATCCAGACCACATGCTCGGCATGAGCGAGCTTATTCATATCCACAGCTTTAATGGCTTCCAGTAAAGTTATCGCCTTGGCGGCTGCCCCCTGTGAATCAGTTTTTACCAAAGCATCCTTTAAGCCAAAATAATTATTTGCCAATGGAGTAAAAGTGCTTGACACCCCTTCGGTCCTTTTTATTTGGGTGTCGTGAACATGGGACGTATGTTCGTCAGTTTGGTGTCTTGATATTGGCTTTAACGTCCGCACGTATTGTTCCTCTTTAGGCAATTTTGCATACGCATCGTCTGGCGCCAAGAACTTCTCATTATCGAAGCCGGCAAGCGCAATCCTTTTAAGTACCGCATCTTCGTCTGTTTTAGAAGGATCATAGGTGATTGTCGCTAATTTTGTGGTCTGGTTCCAATCCACATTAGCCGATTTCCCATCATTACCTTCCTTTTCGATGGTGATTTTTACGGCTGGCGTATTTCCAAATATTTTTACAGCTGTTGTTCTTGCATTTTTAATTTGTGCTTGTGTATCGAGAACGGGTAGTAATGTAATGATTACCAAACCAAGTATTGAAATTGATCTCATGATAAATATATGATGTAAATAAAAGAATTTCAATGAAAACTCCATTGCAGTTATTTTTCAGTATATGACAACTGAATCCTTCGGATTATCGGGAATTTTCATTAGCTAATTTATGAGGATTCGGATCTGAGAGTCGATCCGAAAAGACATAGCATGGGCTAGCAGTCTATTATTTGACTATTTTGGGCGGTTGCCAAATGGAGCTATAAGCATCTGNNTTATAGTCTGCATATGTTCGTACGGATTCACTATCTAAAGGCACAAAATGTATTGTTTCCATTAGCGAGACAAGTGGATTCCATTGTGATGATGCACGACAAGATTTTTCATTACAGTGTTTACTACAATCGTCTTTTAGGTTATGTGATTTTTTGGAATCGGCGCTTGCATCTTGACAACAATCTTTCTCATTTACATCAGCTATCTTTTGTCCTTCATCGACACAACAAGATTTTTCTTCTTGCTCAGGCTTTTGGGATGCGTCATGGCAGGCAAATAACCTGTTAGGTACTAAAAATAGTCCCACAATACAGATTACCAACATCATGTTGCTTTTTATCCACATAACGGATTTTTATTTATAAAATAAAGACATCTTGTACTCTACAGCGCAAATGTCGGCAGAATTATCTAAATAGCAATTGTAATATTTTTTATTTTATTTGCGCTATTTTGGTTAGACGTCATCCGTCTAGCTATAAAGGCAAGCATTCCATCTATTTATCGAGCGATTTGATCCAATTAAGCATTAGCAAACAGCCAGGAGCATATACGCCGCCGTGATCAAATCCCTCTAACTGATACAGCGAAGTTTTTGTATGTCCCACTTGTTTCAATATTGCCGCCAAATGCGCATTTTCTTCGTAGCGTGCAGCCATTTCCAACTGTTGTCCCCCGGTAATCAAAAGAATTGGCGGAGCATCTTTCCGGGCAAATGAGATTGGTGCAAACTTATCCATTTGTGGGATAGCCATAGATTCTCCACGCTCCTTCTTGATTGTATAATGCGTGTTTGTTTGTCCACTAATTGGCGCCAGTCCTTTTATGCGGTCTGCGTCAACACCATATTTTTGAAGATAATGTTTGTCCAAGCCAACCATTAAAGCCAGATACCCACCTGCGGAATGACCTGAGACATAAATTTTTGAGGGATCTCCACCGTAAGCGGCAATATGAGAAAACGTCCACGCGACTGCCTCTGCAGCATCTTCAATATAACTCGGTGCTTTTGCTTTCGGACTCAGTCGATAATTAACCGCAACGACAGCTACACCTTTCTCTTTAAGCTCAAGCGGAATAAACTTATTCCCTTCCTCAAGACCCCCACCATGAAACCATACAATTGTCGCAAAATGTTTTCGGTCCTTCGGAATATAAATATCCAGTTTGCAACGCTCCTTTTTATAAGAATCGGTTTCATTGGCATTACAATAACTGATATCTGTCTTGGTCTGATACGCTTGGGCAAAAATCAAACTCGGAGAAAACAATAAAAAAAAGATAAGGAGAAATTTCGGGGACATCTAAATCGTGTTTAAGTCTTAATTACCATAAAGTTAATAAAACTTCTATAGATCCACCTCATTCTCCTAAAATATGTTCCATCTTTATTTTTTTATTATATCTGATAATTATCTGCTGCCATATATAACAAAACGCAGATTTTCCTGTTATTACTTAAGAAAACATTATTAACATCGTATGGAAAAAATAAAAATTGAAGCCCATATCAACGTACGTGTAGAGTCCATATGGAATGCATACAACTCTGCCGAGGATATTATGCAGTGGAACCATGCCTCGGATAACTGGCACTGTACAAGCTCAATCAATGATTTACGTATAGGCGGAAAGTTCAAAAACCGTATGGAAGCAAAAGATGGGTCTATGGGTTTTGATTTTGAAGGTACCTACACGAATTTGGAACCATTCAAAAAAATAGCGTATGTGATGCCCGATGGCCGTCATGTTTCGATCAACTTTGAGTCTAAAAAATCAGCAACTGACATCATTGTAATTTTCGATGCAGAATCAGAAAATCCGATTGGCATGCAACGCGATGGATGGCAGGCCATATTAAACAATTTCAAATCTTATGTAGAGAAAACCTACGCAAATACCCAGACAGGACAATCACTTTAATGTTTGTAACAGATAGCAGAACTTTGCATTGCCTAGTCATTTCGACGAAGTAAATGCTTGATTTTTTAAAACTATAGCTATATTTAGCCACTAATTAACATTTCCTTAGATATAGATTGGGAAATCGGTACCGAACAAAACGCGATAAAGAAATAACATATGACAATAATTAACAATTATGAAGAGTACAAAGCCTTTGAGGGGAAATCATTAGGTGAATCCCAATGGCATGTTATTGATCAAAAACAAATCAATCAATTTGCAGATGCAACGCTTGACCATCAATGGATTCATTTGGATAGTGAGAGAGCAAAAACTGAAAGTCCATTCAAATCAACTATTGCTCATGGTTATCTGACTTTATCTCTTATTCCTTATTTATGGAAACAAATTGCTGAAGTCAGAAACGTAAAGATGGAAATCAATTATGGAATTGAAAATTTACGTTTTGCACAACCTGTTTTGGTTGATAACGCAGTACAGTTACATACACAAGTAAAATCTGTTGTCAATCTAAGAGGCGTTATCAAAGTAACGATTGAAGCCACCCTAAAAATCAAAGATAGTGCAAAACCAGCTTATGTTGGTGACGTTATCTTCTTATACCATTTCAATTAATTTTAGTCCCGCCGATTTTACAGAAGGTATCGCCAAGATTATGGATGATACAGGGCTATCACATACAGCTTATCACAAATCATAAGGACTATCCTTATGATTTGTTGCTTTTGGCAGACGAAACAGTGATAAGGTCGACACTAGCTATGGATATTTCTATTCAATTAAGATAGACAGATTAAACATAAAAGGATTACTTATGAAACTGACCGCAATTCATCCTAAACTGCCTATGCGCAATAAATCCATCACAAAGGATTTTTATTTGCATAAACTTGGTTTTACTTTGGGAGGAACAGCCGACTATGAGGGCTATCTTATGCTTAAGAAGGATCAAATTGAAATCCATTTTTTTGAATTTCAGGATCTTCTACCAGAAGAAAATTATGGTATGATTTACATTCGTACAGACGATATTGATCATTTATATGAATTTTTTCGAGACAACCAAGTTGACATACATCCCAATGGTAAACTGGAGACTAAGCCTTGGGGGCAGCGTGAATTTTCCATTTTGGATCCCGACAGTAACCTCCTGACATTTGGTGCCGATGCATAACGATCTCAAAAGCCCAGTAGAATCACTAATATGAGGTAGAAATCCGTACTGGGCTTTGTCTTTTTAAGGAACAACAGTCCTTAGCCAAAAAGATCTGAACTCAGATAGCGGTCACCACGGTCACAGGCGATAAAGACAATAACACCCGATTCGATCTCGTTTGCAATTTTAAGTGCACCAGCAAATGCTCCACCGGTGCTCATTCCTGCAAATACACCTTCTCGCTTAACCAATTCGCGCGCAAGCTCCGTTGCCTCCTGTTGCGATATATCAATAACACGATCCACTCGGCTTGGATCAAATATCTTTGGTAAATATGCTTCTGGCCATCGTCGTATTCCTGGGATAGATGATTCCGGCGTTGGTTGACAGCCTACGATCTGAATGTCCGCATTCTTCTCCTTTAGATAGATTGAATTTCCCATGATCGTCCCTGTCGTGCCCATTGCACTTACAAAATGTGTAATCTTCCCTTCGGTGTCGCGCCAAATTTCAGGTCCTGTCGTTTTAATATGAGCTTCGTAATTATCGGGATTTGCAAATTGATTGAGAATAAAATAACCCTCATTAGCCGCCTTTTCCTCCGCATAATCACGGCATATTTCCATGGATTCCAATAAGGTAACCTTCGCTCCATAGGCTTCCATCGTCAGTGTCCGCTCCCGTGTTGAAGAAGCCGGCATGACAAGTTCCAAGTTTAGCCCGTAAATACCTGCGATCATCGCTAATGCGATGCCCGTATTTCCACTCGTTGCTTCAATTAGTTTACTATCTTTTGTAATATCGCCGCGTTCCATTGCGGAGCGAATCATATTCAGGGCAGCACGATCTTTGACCGATCCAGCCGGATTATTCCCTTCCATTTTCGCAAAGATTCGAACTTGTGAGTTTGTGTGAAATTGCGTAATTTCTACTAAAGGCGTATTTCCGATGGTATCTATTATGTTTCCCATAAGTCTCTATATGATTGGNNTATACTGTAGTATATGGTTCTACGGAACTTGTCAGCCAAACATTTCCACCTATAATGGAGTGATGTCCGATCGTGGTTTCTCCGCCTAAGATTGTGGCACCAGAATAAATAATAACGTGATCACCAATAGTGGGGTGGCGTTTTACATTGGACAACACCTTGTCTACACTTAAAGCACCCAGAGTCACCCCTTGATAAAGCTTCACATAATTACCTATTATACTGGTCTCACCAATGACCAATCCTGTTCCATGATCAATATGCAGATGATGCCCAATTGTTGCACCAGGATGAATATCAATTCCCGTTTTAGAATGTGCGTGTTCAGTCAATATACGTGGTATCAAAGGCACACCCAAACGGTGTAAAGCATTGGCCATTCGAAAAATACACATCGCAAAAAAACCAGGATAAGTGCGCACAACTTCTCTTTTATTTTGGGCTGCAGGGTCCCCATCCATCAATGCATCTGCATCCCAGCACATCATCTCGTAAAGCTGCGGAATTTGTTCAAAAAATTCACGTGCTACTTCCGAATGATTGCAGGTATGGCAAGCCTTGGATTTACTTAAGAGCTGCTCCAGCTCCAATTCAAACTGATAAAAAGCGAGTTTTACATCATCTACTGACTTCATCTCGCCTGAATTCCGCTCCGGGAAAAGCACATCCAGAATTCGGATCGCCCAGCCGCAGATCTTCTTATTGGAAGGCATTTCTAGAACCGCCAATTGCTGTTCATAGATATGTTGATAAAAATCATGCATCTTCAATAGTTTATGGAAACAAATATACTATACAATATTGATAGATTAACCCTTATTATCAAAACTTACATTCTTTCCTGAATCTTTTAAACTTGTATGCAGACCATTTTGTTATTGAGCCTTAGCGAACTAAACGCTCAAAAAGATCTTTTAATGTCTCTTCGGGATCCTCGCAAAGCCCAGGATGAGAAGCCGAACATTGAATCAAGGTGCTTCGTTTGGCTGTCAGCCAACGAAAACGCTCGGTAATATCCAGCAGACCAAGCTTACCGGCATCTTTTTCTCCATGACAGATTCGCTGAAACGACAACAAATGATTTTCGATTAATTCTAATTCAATATTGGGGCACAATGACCGCACCTTTTGTTCATTGACAAAATAAATCATCTTCGCAAAACGATACTTACGACAATAAAGAGCTACGCCAACATTAATAAATTCTTCTCGTTCCACACGTGGTATCAAACGTACCACGGCATACTCATAAACTGTCTTTTCTGGCATCTTCAATTTGTTTTACAAAAATGGATGAATTTGCGACACGTTGCTTCAAGAAAGAGACATACACTTCGCGAGCATCGGCTGCCGAAAGCTCACGTTCGGGATCTTCCAACCACTCGTCCGGTACAACAGCCAATATTCCCCGAAATACTGCATCCGTAAAAATAGATCGATATTCCTGATCTATCTTCTCCACTAAACTCGCATTTTTAAGCAGTACGTGATCCTTTATTTGAACAAACGGCTTTATGGATTGTTCTTCCCAGTTATCCCAGCTATGGTGAAAATATAGAGCGGCACCGTGATCGATCAACCACAGTTCTTTGTGCCATATCAGCATATTTGTATTCCGAACGGTGCGGTCTACATTCATCAGCAAGGCATCAAGCCATACAATCTTTGACGCTTCTTCGGCACCAATTACATCCACATTGGCATCAAATGTAATCGCTCCGCTCAGAAAATGAAGCCCCAGATTTCTACCCACACTAAACTTGAGCAAATCTTGTATCTCCTCATCAGGTTCTGTACGACCGAAAGATTCGTCCAGATGGGCGAATACAATTTCGGGAATCCTGAGTTTTAACAGCCTAGCGAGCTCCCCTCCTATCAATTCTGCAATCAAAGCTTTTCGGCCCTGACCCGCTCCTCTAAATTTAATAACATAACTAAAGCCGTCATCAGCATCGACTAATGCTGGTAGAGATCCTCCTTCCCGAAATGGCTGTACATATCGGATGATCTCTACTTCTCTAATAACAGGTTGTTGAAAATCCATGAATTTTTATTTTACTATTGTCAAAGTTGGAAGTCCATCTCGGCAATTGATCAAACTAAGCTAAATTAACCTTATTTGCAAATTAATCGCATACCATTGCCTAAATTTATAGATCAATCTCACTACTTCCCATCGACTTATATCCTTACTAACTTTTGATACGGGTAATATCCAAAATAATTACTTATATTTTAGCATAAATAGCGGAAATTGTACATTCATTTGACCGTTGGAAGTATTTTTTTCTAATTATATTTGTAGAGTAATCACAACTTGTCTCATCAAGTTGCTTCAATCAACGATATGGATACCATTCAAGAATATAACAGTGTCATCAAACATTGTCAAGATTTATTTATCAAAAAAACAAAAGATTATGGAACTGCTTGGCGCATTATGCGTCTCTCATCCATTACTGATCAGATTTATATTAAAGCACAACGGATACGTACACTAGAAGTCAAGAAAGTATCCAAAGTAGGCGAAGGAATTGTTGACGAATATATCGGTATAATAAATTACTGTGTCATGGCCATGATTCAGATTGATTTGGGGGAAGATGGCGAAGAAAATTTGGATCCTACCTTTGTGAATCAGAAATATACCGAAAAAGTCAGTGAAACACGAGATTTAATGCTCGCCAAAAATCACGATTACGGTGAGGCTTGGCGCGATATGCGGGTATCCTCGATGACAGATCTTATCTTAATGAAAATACACCGCGTTAAACAAATTGAAGATAACGATGGACAAACCCTTGTCTCTGAAGGCATACATGCAAATTATCAAGATATGCTCAATTACGCGGTCTTTGCATTAATTAAATTAGGAATAGCAAAACAATAATCGGATTATGACAGCTACACAGCAGCCTACCAAAACAAATTACCTTTTAGGATTTTGCCGAGTTTTTACTGGACTTCTTTTTATATTTTCAGGTTTTATCAAAGCGAATGACCCAACTGGATTTGGCTATAAACTTCAAGAATACTTTGAAGTCTTTCACCTTACTGCGTTCAATGACTATGCGACAGCCATTGCTGTTGTGATATGTGGTTTTGAAATCCTATTAGGCGCTCTGCTTTTATTGGGAGTTTATGCGAATGCTGTTGCTTGGGGCCTCCTGCTTCTGATTCTATTCTTTACGTTCTTAACGTTCTATTCAGCATTTTTTGAAGTTGTTACGTCCTGCGGCTGTTTTGGCGATGCAATTCCATTAACTCCTTGGCAATCATTCTCCAAAGATCTGGTTCTACTGGCCTTAATCCTGATTATATTTTTTTACCGAAAACAGATCAAATCGATTATCAAAGATTCAGGCAATCAATTTGTAGCGACCCTGATTACCGCAATTATTTCTCTGGGAATAGGTATCTATACAGTCAACTTTCTGCCTTTCATTGATTTTTTACCGTACAAGGTGGGCAACAATCTCCCTGCTTTGATGGTTCTTCCCGAAGGTAAACAGGGAGATGTATTTGAACGGCTCTATACCATGAAAAACAAAAAAACGGGCGAGACCAAAAAAGTGAACGATAAAGTTTATATGGCCGATAAGTTATGGGAAGATGAGTCCTGGGAGATCGTGGGTGAACCCGAAAGTAGATTGATCCAAAAAGGTTATGACATTCCTATCCCTGATTTGTTGATTACTGATGCTGATGGTGCCGATCATACGCAAGAGATTATCAACAACCCTTATTATAATCTAGTCATCGTTGCGAAAGATCTTTCCGCAGCGAATATTGATGCAATACAGAAAATCAATCAAACAGCTATACAACTGACCAAAGATTATAATGGCCTCCGGATTGTTCTTTTGACTGCTTCGGCATCCAAGGATGCACAATATCTAAGTGACAAAATGCAATTGATTGCTGAGATTTACTATGCGGATCTAATCCCATTGAAGAGTATGGTTAGAGCTAATCCTGGCGTCTTACTTCTAAAAGGTGGAGATGTGATGGGAAAATGGCACTACCATAATTTTCCAGATGCAAAAACAATTGAAGATAGATTTCTAAGTAAAGACAAATAATAGTTATGCCTAAGCCTATATTTTTGATCGGTTACATGGGGAGTGGAAAGACTACCCTTGGTAAAAAGCTTGCCAATAAACTTGACCTACCTTTCATTGACACCGATGAAGAAATCGTTAAGCAAATCGGCATGAGTATTACCGAATATTTTGGTCAACATGGGGAAGATGAATTCAGAAAACTTGAGCGTGAGCAGCTGCGCAAATTCGCCAATAATGCTGCTGTAATTTCCACTGGCGGCGGTGCACCTTGTTTTTTTGACAATATGGAATGGATCAAAGCCAATGGATATGCGGTGTACCTACAAATGTCACCGAAGGCGCTTTTTGATCGGCTTTCTCAGTCCAAACTACATAAAAGACCTATTCTTATCGGAAAATCACCTGAAGAGCTTCGGGTTTTTATTGAGGAAAAATTAACTGAAAGAGAGCCTTTTTATAGCCAGGCACACCTTACCATCGATCAACTGAATACCAGTGTAGAAACATTGGCTGATCTCGTCAATCTCCGTAATATCTAGGCAATGAATACCCGCACGAGACACTTATTCCTAGTATTGATCTGTTTCCTTGCAAGCAGTTGTTTTCGTGGCGGAACGAGTACGGATGGATTACCGGTAGGTAAACGTATACAATTGCAATCCGTTGAAGAGTTATACCAGTTTTTGACCTACGACGACAATCGCTATCCTTTGGTAAGCCTCCATCGTGGTGGACCATTATCTGGTTATCCTGAAAACGCTATTGAAACATTCGCCTATAACGCAAGTTTACAACCCGTCATTGTTGAATGCGATGTCCGAATTAGTAAAGATTCAGCACTTGTGTTGATGCATGACCATAGTCTAAACCGCACGACGACCGGTAAAGGCTCTGTTAATGATCATACTTTATCCGAACTTAAAAAGCTCCTTCTACTGGATAATAATAAAAAATTGACTCCCTATAGGATACCAACATTAGCGGAAGCACTCGCCTGGGGAAAAGGAAAAGTTATCTTTACCTTGGATATAAAAAATGATGTTCCTTACGAAGCCGTAATCAATACGATTCGTAAAGAACGGGCAGAATCCAGCGTAGTGGTCATTACCTATAGCGCCAATCAAGCTGCTAAGGTCCATAGCCTTGCTGGAGACCTGATGATTTCCGCGTCTGTCAATAATAGGGAAGATCTTTCTCGGCTAAATGAAAAAGATATACCTGACAACCGATTATTAGCCTTTGTTGGAACCCGTGAAGCCGACCCAAATTTGACAAAAATACTTCACGACCACGGAATCATGTGTATCCTCGGAACATTGGGTAACCTGGACAAACAGGCTGACAAAAAAGGCTTCCAGACCTATGCAGGTTTTATTGACCGTGGCGCGGATATACTAAGCACAGATAGACCAGCCGAAGCGGGAAGAGCACTTAATTTTTATATCAAAAAAAGAGGTATTGTCTCTAAGTTTGTTCAATAAAACTAATGATACATTCTTACCACACGTCTCGATTTGTAGTTTGTAATGTATCCCAAGCGTAGTTCGCTACTTCGTCTTCCTCATCTAATGTCTTTAGACGTATGCGGAGATTTTCCAACCAATCCGATAAAGCATCCAAAGGCGATTCACCACTTCCAAAAATCCCTTGATGGGGGTCTGGCCCTAACAAACACCAGTACGAAGCTTCTTCTTTAAAGACAACGGGACGTAACTCCCTAATTTCAGATGGTAAGTCCTCAGATTCAAAATCAATCGGCACAATTTTATCCGAAGAAATTTTCATTTGTTCCATAAGCCTTCCTATAGTTTCTCAAGTTCTTCATCTGGCCAGGTAACCAATTCTTTTAGCAAATATGGTTTATTTTCCGTTTCAGCTTCGAACTGATCGATGAATTCTTTCAAATCGCCTTCGATTTTTATCAATTTTCCATCTTGAATGATATCGTAGCCCTCTGATATCCATTTTTCAATCGTTTTTCTGTTGACTTGTAGTTGCTCCATATTGTATTCCTTTTTTTCACTTTTATCAGGATATTACCATGTGAACCGTTATGCACTGATGATTCACAAAAAGTCATATCCTCTTTAATAGAACAATATCATCATGCATATCGTTGGCATCTTTTAGGCTATTAATAAAAAAACTTATTAAAATAGAGCTACTTACTATTCATTTATCGCTTTTCAAAACAAAGAAAAAATATTTGGCAAACTATTTGTTTCAACAGCGAAAGTCTTCCATTCGGAAGCTAAAACAATAACATTTTTTAAAATTATCATGAAAAAAGTAATTCTACCTGTTCTAACACTTTTTACGCTATTATTCATTGCTACTCAACAAGCAAACGCACAAACGCCTTATCGGACTGCACTTGGTTTGGGAATAGATCTTGGTGACGGCCAAACACTATTCGGTCCGCAAATAAAACATAGCTTTGGTGGTAATGATGCAGGAAATGCACAAGTATTATTTGGAGACAACATTACTGTTATTGGAGTAGACTATTCTTATAACAAACGTATTCAGGGATCTCGTGGCTTATCTTGGTACGTGGGCGTAGGTCCTCAAGTATCATTTATCGATTACGGCAAATGGCATAATGATTACCATTGGAAAGATGGCGGTACACATACTGATTTTGCTATCAGGCCAGCGCTAGGTTTAGAATTTAGAATTCCTTCATCACCATTGGCAATGCATTTCGATTGGAAACCTTGGTGGAATCTATCTCATGGATCTAATTTTGAAGCTTCACGTTTCTCCTTGGGTTTTAAATTCGTTTTAAAATAGAAAAACCGTTTCTTAAGAACGAAAAATCCTGCTCATCAAAACTGTAGCAGGATTTTTTGTTGTTACAGCCAAGTCCCTTATGAGTCTACTGTACATCTACCTAACATTGGAATTGAAGACTATCCAAAGGAACGGCTTAAAAAGATTAAAAAGTTTTTCTTTATATTAGATCAATAAATCGAACAAGAAACACCGCTTGTTTTTCATTAACTATAGTATACATATATGAAATTATATGCCCTTATTTTGGGAGTAAGCTTGCTTCCAGCTGTAGGATTATGTCAGAAGATAGTTGCACCGGGTAGCCGAGATATCAATACCAACTATATTAAACCCGAGAAATCCTTATATACCGTATATTACGTCAAGGATACCAGTTGGGTCAAGCAGGGATCGTTGACCTATGACATCGTAGCAGCCAATAATCAACTTACCTTAACAAATACCTATATACCAAAAGACAATGCATGGACTTCGATCCGTACGACAGTAGCGGACGCAAAAACCCTGCAATCGATCCGTTATGCCAGCGAGGGGAAAGAAACAAAACTAAACATCAACTTTGGAGAGACAATTACAGGTAATTATTATTCGAAGAAAACTAAAAAAGAAAAGAAGATCAACTTGCAGCCAACCAAGTCGTTTATAGATTTCAATTGGACGGACCATATGATCACAACTTTACCTTTAGATGTAGGTTACAAGGCACGTATTCCTCAATTTTATTACAACAGTGAATCTAATATCTTTATTGAGGATTATACCATCAAAGAGGTAAAAAGCTATAGTTATGGTTCTCCTAAAACTGGTAAACACGACACCTGGCTGATTACGCTTCTCGAAGAAAGCACAGGTGCCATCTATAATTATGTGGTAGACAAGAAAGACCGCCGGTTATGGCAACGGGAAATGTCAATGGGCAATGGAAAATGGGAAATTACAGTGAATGAAGAACTGGATTATCAACCTATCAAAAATAGATTTGACAAGGAACAGTCTGCCCGACAAATCGCTAAAGGAAGTAGTGTTATAATAGGTACGGCTTATGCGCGATCAAACTCAGGCAAAAAATTGGGTGGACTGGTAAATACAGCAAAAAAACAATATGCACCAAAAGGTACAGAAATTACACTTTTTCCGAACTCGGCCTACTATGAGGAATGGCTCGAAGTCAACAAAAAGATCCGCAAGCAGAAAAAAATGCCAGAAGTTCCGCTAACGCCTGATTTCGGATATGGTATAAAAAAAGCAAAAGTATATGATGACCAAGGACATTTTGAATTTGCAGATCTTATGCCTGGAAATTATGTAATTATGGCGAGTTTCGACTTTACCAATTCCTACAATTATTCGTATGTATCTGGCTATACCAACTACTATAATTATTGGGGTTATACGGGCTCCACAACAAATTATGGTACCGCAAGATCATCTTATGTCGACAAAGCCAATATTGAAAAACGTGTTACTATTGATAAGGATGGCGAAAAGAAAGAAATAAATTTAAAAGAAATGTAAGCTAAACAATGCCGCTCAACAATCACGTGTAGCGGCATCGTTTATTGATCATTTTACTTTTCAGCCCCTGAAATGTAATGATCCATACTAAAGGGAAAGCTCTTAGCAGTACGTAATAAAAAACAGGCACTGGCACCTACCCAAACTGAATAGTCAAATGTGGATTTGATTCCCAATGATAATGTCATCACTGTTGCAAAACTGATCAATAATACACCAGCTATTAAAGCGCTTAAACGCAGCTTATAACCAATCAGCAACAGAATAGCTGTATACCCGTTTTTTATTCTTTTGCCCGACCTGCTTTCGCCAACATGGCGCAAGGATATCAGATGTTCGTCAAAGAAGGCTTACATATAGCTTATCATAGCGGTCAAGTTATCGCCAGACTTAATCAGTCTGGCCTTAGACCATTACAATTTTTTCATTGTTCCTTTTTCTCTTAGATTAATATGCCAGCTGAAAGCTTCCTCCAATAAATGCGGAGTATGACCACCTCTCTCGCAAGCACGATGGTAATAATCCAAAAGCTGTTCCTTAAAATCAGGATGCACGCAGTTCTCGATAATGACCTTCGCACGTTCACGAGGAGCTAAACCGCGCAAATCAGCTAATCCATAATCAGTTACCAAAATATCGACATCATGTTCAGTATGGTCAACATGTGAAACCATAGGAACAATATGAGAAATTGCATCTCCTTTGGAAGCCGCTTGAGTAACAAATATGCTCAAGTAAGCATTTCTTGCAAAATCGCCCGATCCGCCGATACCATTCATAATATTAGTTCCAGAGGTATGTGTAGAATTTACGTTTCCATAAATATCAAACTCTATGGCTGTATTGATGGCAATGATCCCTAAACGTTTGATTAAGCCTGGCGTATTGGATATATTCTGAGGGCGGAGAACAATTTTATCACGATATTTATCCAAGTGATCAAACACACGTGAATAGCATTCCTCAGATACAGTAATCGAAGACGCAGAAGCAAAATCCAGTTTTCCTGCATCAATCAGATCGAAGGTACTATCTTGTAAAACTTCTGAAAACATGGTTAGGCTGTGGAATTTACTATGTATGAATCCCGTCAGTACGGCATTGGCCACTTTTCCAATACCTGCCTGAAGTGGCATTAAACTTTCCGACAAATGCCCGAGCTCAACTTCATTTTCGAAAAACTGCAAAATATGTTTGGCTATTGCAGTTGTTTTGATGTCTGGTTCCGCAATATCTGCTGGACTATCAAGCTCATTTGTAAAAACGATCCCTACAACTTTACTGGGATCCAATGGGATGGTTTTTCGACCAATTTTATTCTCAGGGGCTACAATAGGAATAACATTACGACGAGGATAATCCTCGGCTTGATAGATATCATGTATCCCCTTAATGCTGGTTGGTATGGCTGTATTCACCTCCAAAATCACCTGTTTTGCCAACGCGGCAAATGTCGCAGAATTACCAACAGAAGTCGTAGGAACAATACTGCCATCAGATTCTATTGCCGCCACTTCAAGCACCGCGATATCGACTTGCGGTAAGTTCTTATTATGAAGAAGTTCGGCTGTCTCACTCAAATGCTGGTCAATAAATAAAACATCCCCGGCATTAATTTTATTCCGAAGAATACGATCTACCTGAAAAGGCATACGCTTCGACAATGCGCCAGCTTCCGCTAGTTTACCATCTGTCCCATGGCCAAGCGATGCACCGGTAATCAATGTTATTTTTAACGGCTCTGTTTTGGCTCGCTCAGCCAACGCCGGCAATACAACCTTACTATCTCCGGCCTTTGTAAATCCGCTGGAGCCAACGACCATACCATCTTGAAATAATTTGGCGGCTTCTTCCGCTGTAATAACTTTATCCTGTAAGCTCTGAACCTTTATTCTTTCGTAAGCCATATTGTTATAATTTTATTTTTATTACACTATTGTAAACTTAAGAAATTGAATCCTATATATGTTCTCTATTTGGAAAGATCTTACATATATTTATCATCTCTTAACCTAGCAATTTTAACTTTTTTTTCCACCGCATATTTATTATCAATTGACACAAAGTTATCCAAACTTGACTAATCACAAATAAGTAGCTATATATCATTAACTTACAACTAAAAATAAACACCAAAATAATTTTCCTACTGCACTGCAATAACATAAACAATTAAAATACAGCATCTTACAATAAACGAAATAAAATTCAAGTAAGTAAACACTAACTCTCCAAAGGGTTAATTGCAATTTTAATGTAAGCATACACTCACTTTACGGTGGTAAAGAGATGGTCTAGCAAAAAAATCTTACCTTTGCTACGAAGTTTTTAAGCTCAAAATGAATACAAAAGATACAACTACAGACGCGAAATATGTCAACCGTTATTATATGACAGAGGTCGATTCTTTTGAAGATAGCATCTACTGTCATCATGCAATAATAGCAGAAAATCATATTTCCGAACATTGTCACGATAAGGATCAATTTTTATATACGGAAGGAGGAGTGGTCTTTATTAAGACCGAAGAAAAATCCTACTTTTTGCCTGCGCGTCATTATTTGTGGATTCCTGCTGGTATGAAGCACAGTATACATCCCAGCACTCCAGAAGTAGTTATGCGTAATTTATATTTTCCCAAGACCGATAATGATACTGCGTTCTATAGCAAAATGGGAATTTATCCTGTCAACGATCTTTTGATTGAATTAATTATGTTCACCAATCGCTGGAATGGAAACATCTTTCCCATCGAGGAGCCAAAATACAGTATTGCTACAGCATTTAAACTCATTCTACCGGAGTTATCCCTACATGAACTTCCATTAGCATTGCCCTATCCAAATCACCAAAAACTTAAAGATATCGTCAGGCATCTCGAAGAAAATATAGAAGAAAACGTCAGCTTCAAAAAATTAGCTGAGCTATTCAATATTAGTGAACGTACCTTGGCCAGACTCTTCCAAAAGGAATTAAATATGTCTTTCATTCAATACTACACCATCCTTAGAATGTTGACGGCATTAAAGCTTCTTTTGGACGAAAAGTTGAGTGTGAACGAAGTTGCACTTAAAGTTGGATACAATAGTCTCCCGACTTTCAGCAATACCTTCAATAAAGTTGTGGGGATCCGTCCAAGTGAGTATGTCAAACAAAAAGAATTGCTTATTTAAAAATGTTTCCCTAATTTAGGTCAATAAACCTAATTCAGGATGAAATTCAAACATATTATTTATAGTGCAGGAATTTTATTGCTTAGCACTTCCGTATTTGCCACTTCTCAAGACAAAAAACCAAAACCCATTCAATTATTTAATGGTAAAGATTTGAAGAACTGGACCCCAAAAATTCGAAATCATAAAGTTGGGGATAATTATAAAAATACATTTCGCGTAGAAGATGGTTTGTTAAAGGTGAGATATGACGGCTACGATGACTTCAATTTCCAATATGGCCATTTATTCTATCATAAGGAATTTTCCGCTTATTTACTACGTGTAACCTATCGATTTGTCGGCGAGCAGGTGAACGGTGGAGAAGGTTGGGCTTGGCGCAACAGCGGAGCCATGCTGCATGGACAAGATCCCAAAACAATGGGTGTCGATCAAGATTTCCCCATATCAATTGAAGGGCAACTTCTTGGTGGGAATGGAAAAGACGAACGTACAACGAGCAATCTTTGTACACCAGGAACGAATGTCGTCATTGACAATAAACTATTTACGCCTCACTGTGTCAGTTCCAAATCAAAAACCTATGCCGGTGACCAATGGGTAACTGCTGATTTCCTTGTTTTAGGCGATTCGCTTGTACAACATATCATTGAAGACAAAGTTGTATTGCAATATACCAAACCACAGATTGGAGGTGGCAATGTAACAGATTATGATCCCGCAGTGAAAAAAGATGGTCAACTACTGAAAAAAGGAACAATATCGTTACAAAGCGAAAGTCATCCAATTGACTTCAAAAAAGTCGAGCTCTATGACTTGGAACCCTATATGAAAGATCCCAATAAGTTAAAAAAGATTATTGCTGAATTACTTCCAAATTTGAAGCAATAAAGATAGAATACTCTATTTATAACTTTACGTATTAGACAGAGAGGAAATAAAAAAAGCATCGCTAGTTCGATGCTTTTTTATTTACTATTCGCTTGGAAAAGAGAACTCCAAAATATATAACATAGAGAAAAGGGATACAGCGAGCTGTACCCCTCTATATTTATATGAAAAGCTTACGCTAAACCGTTAACAAATTTAGTTAACTTAGATTTGTTGTTAGAAGCTTTTTTCTTGTGGATCACATTTTTCTTTGCCAAACGATCAAGCATAGAAATTACGCGAGGCAACAATGCTTTTGCGTCTTCCGCAGAAGTTGTATGACGTAATTTTTTGATTGCGTTACGTGTAGTTTTTGCTTGGTAACGGTTTCTTAAACGTTTAGTAGCGTTTGCTCTAATTCTTTTGATCGCTGATTTATGATTTGCCATTTTTTTTAGCTAATTTTTATTCAATTTTTTTCTTGTAATTCGGACTGCAAAAATAACACCTTATTTTCAATATTCAAAATCTATTTTATTTTTTAGGTTTAGTATATTTGTGACATGCAAAAATTATCGATGGATGAACTTCAACGTACAGATGTTGAATCGTTTAAAAAACAACAGAAAACACCTATCGCAATCGTTTTGGACAATGTACGGAGCATGCACAATGTAGGTTCTGCCTTCCGTACGGCAGATGGATTTGCAATTGAAAAAATATATCTCTGTGGCATAACCGGTACCCCTCCACATCGCGAAATTGAAAAGACAGCACTAGGAGCAACGCAATCTGTTACTTGGCAATACGCTAAGGATACAAATGAAGTCATTGATCAATTGAGGTCCGAAGGCTATACGATCGTCGCCATAGAACAAGCTGAAAACAGCGTCATGTTACATGAATTTCAGCCAGATTCCAGTAAGAAATATGCCTTAGTTTTTGGTAATGAGGTCAATGGAGTTGATGAAGACGTCATGAAAAAAATAGATACCTGTATTGAAATTCCGCAATACGGCACAAAACATTCGCTAAACGTATCTGTCGCAATCGGCATTATTCTTTGGGATTTTATCCAAAAACGCAATCTGAATTAAAAATTTATCAATAAAGGTCACATTCCTATTCACATTACTTCCATTTTAGAAAGCAAAATAGTAGATTTGTGTGCAAAATTTAAAGAAGAAATGAGTGTATTAGTTAATAAAGATTCAAAAGTAATCGTTCAAGGTTTCACTGGAAACGAAGGTACTTACCATGCTACTCAAATGATTGAGTACGGAACAAATGTAGTTGGTGGTGTTACTCCTGGTAAAGGTGGTCAACAACACTTAGACCGTCCTGTATTCAACACTGTTCAAGATGCAGTAGACGCTACAGGAGCTAATGTTTCTATTATTTTTGTACCTCCAGCATTTGCTGCAGATGCGATCATGGAAGCTGCCGCTGCTGGTATCGAAGTGATTGTTTGTATTACAGAAGGCATTCCGACAAAAGATATGATTCAAGTAAAATCTTACTTGAGTGATAAACAATCTCGTTTGATCGGCCCTAATTGCCCTGGTATTATCACTGCAGGTGAAGCTAAGATTGGTATCATGCCAGGATTTATCTTTAAAAAAGGTAACGTAGGTGTTGTTTCTAAATCAGGTACTTTAACTTATGAAGCTGTAGATCAAACTGTAAAAGCTGGATTAGGAATCACAACAGCAATCGGAATCGGTGGTGACCCGATCATCGGTACAACAACTAAAGAAGCTGTTGAATTATTAATGAATGACCCAGAAACTGAAGCAATCATCATGATCGGTGAAATCGGTGGTGGAATGGAAGCTGAAGCTGCTCGCTGGATCAAAGAAAACGGCACGAAACCTGTTGTAGGATTCATCGCTGGTCAAACTGCGCCTCCAGGACGTCGTATGGGCCATGCTGGTGCAATCGTAGGTGGTGCAGATGATACTGCGGCTGCAAAAATGAAAATTATGCGTGAGTGTGGTATCCGTGTAGTTGAATCTCCTGCTGAAATCGGAAAAGCTATCGCTGAAGAATTGGCAAAATAATATTGCTAAATAGAACATATTAAATAGAAAAGGGAATCAATTGATTCCCTTTTCTATTTAATAATAATTGTATTTGTAGTAATACTATTTCGGCATTTGTTCATCAGCAGAAGGCCCATACAAACCTGGAACCGTTATATCTAAAAGCCTCAAATAGACTGTCAATTGTCCACGATGATGTATGATATGGTTGTTCACGATAAACCGGATTGCCCCCGTACGTGGCAGCCGGGCAATCTCAAAATCTCCAGCTTTGAGTGCCCATTCTTTAAACCAGTCTTCTTCTTTTAAATTTTCGATTGCAGCTCTATTGGCTACCAATCCTTCGGATAATATCGCCTTCAACTCATTTACTGATTTAACTTTAAGCGGCTGGTAATCGACTTTGAAGTCAAATATATCTTTTGGAATGGCCTTTGAAACCCAGTTATGCAACTCAACAACATGTGCTGCCAATTCACCCAAACTCATGGACTTGCTGTGTGGGCGCCAGTCTAATTTATCATCTGGTATTTGCTCCAAAATACGACTTGTATTTTTAGTTTCATGATCCAACTCGATCAAATAGCTTTTGCTGATGCTCATATAAATATATTAATTCATTAATTGAAAATCTTTCAATACAGTAATCTCATAAGGAGAACTTAGGGCCTTATGTGCTGCCTGTTTCGCAATCTGCCCTTCTATATAGGATACTTTTAAAGGCAAAAATGTATTCTCTATTATAGGTTCCTTGAATAGTGATTCATACCAAGTACAAGCCGCTACAAATCGACCATAATTCAAATTCAAATGATAACCGTCACGTGTAAAATTATCTCCCACAAAGCTCGATCTTGCATTCTGTATTGCTGTACCACAGGGTATCAATAGATCAAAATTTCCCCAGTTAAATACCTCTTTGGACGTGTTTACAATAGCACGGTACATATTCTCCTGACTTCGATTATATTTTACAAATCCTTCATGAGTAGATCCATTTTGATAGGCCCACGTTTGGTGTAAAATATATTTTGTTTCTGGAAATTCTACATGTTTAGTTACATAATCGTACAGGAGAGGCAGATCTTTCGCATATGAATTGTAGTCGCCTGACAAAGGACTAGCTTGTTGAAAGCTTATGTAGTCCCAAGGTTCATCTAAAAGAGCATCAGAGAGTTTCTCGTTGAGCTTTTCAGACATCTGTCCATCTAAAGCAATCTTACGATAACGATAAGCGGCGAGGTCTC
Organism: Sphingobacterium sp. UBA6711; assembly: GCA_002454415.1. GTDB lineage: Bacteria > Bacteroidota > Bacteroidia > Sphingobacteriales > Sphingobacteriaceae > Sphingobacterium. Next base: position 395 of record DKIT01000150.1, on the reverse strand, counting down.
CTTTTGCATTTTTAACATGAAGGCTCAAAGGAGCCCCTCCGATATAGAGATTACCGATCACAATTTTCTTTTTCCCAGCTTGTGCCAACTCATACAAATTCTGTTCAATAGCGTCTTCTGAGAAACTATTACCTATCGCCAAAATCCGCACAACACCATCGTTCAATACGCGATTTTGTGCGGATAATCTATCGTTTCCAAAAAATAATACTGTAAGAAAACAGATTAATAATATACGTTTTACTTTCATCATAATACAATACAATATCCTCTAAATTAGAGAATATCCAGTAGAATAGCTAATGAAAGAATAAGAAAGATCGTCAATTTCGACAAAGAAAAAGCACCTGAAGACTAAGGACCGGATGTAAAGAAACGAAAGAAGCCCTTGACTG
>DKIT01000108.1:3148-3645 GCA_002454415.1 Sphingobacterium sp. UBA6711 | reverse complement strand
GCCATCTGTTTGATGACGGTCCCAAAGATAAGGGTGGCTTAAGGTACTGTATAAACAGCGCGTCTCTTCGATTTGTACCCAAAGAAAAGATGAAAGTAGAGGGGTATGAAAAATATCTCCCACTATTAGAAAAAAAATAGATGTTCGGAATCTAAAAACATTCGGCTATTTGAGTCATTCAAATCGCTGAATGTTTTATTGAACTTGAACTGTACATGAATCGGATTTAGAAACCGCTAACTTAATTTTCTGAAAAATCTCATCAATAAAATAGGTCACACATTTCAGTCTACACTCGTTTCAAATTCCCATTGGTACTCATAAAATGGAACTGCATTTTCAATTTTCGGAAATGTGAGCTTTTTCAACTCCTGAATATTCGCAAAGTCTTTATTTCGAAGCAGATATATTCCAGCATTTTTACTGAATTCATCCAATAGATCTGAAGTTATTTCTACTCGATTGCTATTTACAGCTATTTTTATTCTAACAACCTG
>DKIT01000108.1:0-3098 GCA_002454415.1 Sphingobacterium sp. UBA6711 | reverse complement strand
TTCACAGTTTGAGATGCAATTTTTTCATTGATTATCGTTCGTTCTTAACGCTAAGAACAAAGATAAATCCAGGCTTGGCCAACCTTTTTCAATATACAAATTAACGAGAACAAAAAAGATTTTGTCCGGTGCTTTTTTTAATAAAAACAAACTTGACGAACATACATCCATTGACTCCTTTAGCCAATAAGGTTGTTTCAAATGTTTTCATCATTTATAGTTTTCTTATATGCTACATGATTGGCATTGGCCACCCCATAGTCACATCGCGCAGCCCAGTTTTCATAGCTCGCTTTTATTCCAGATTAGTGGATGATATTATGAATAGCTTGCTGCTTCGTTTCAATACGTTTTCCGATCAGTTCATGAATAGTTTCATCAATCATCTGACACATACTATTCAGTGCTAAATCATTAGCCTCCGTTCCAAAGGGTTCTTCAATCTCGTCCGCAATTGCTTCAAACGCCACAAAAGTATAGGCAATAAATACCACAATCAAAGGCATGAACCAGTCCAAAGCATCTACGAGACCAAAGGGTAATAGCAAACAATAANNTCACATCCCCCGACAATATCTTCAAGCTTATCTAAATTTTCATCAAAACGAGCTTGTTGAATCATATCCACACGCCCCTCCTCTCTGGCCTTCCCTATCCATTCTGCCATTAATTTAATCAACAACACAGGTTTGTATTAGGAGGCATATACAACCTCAAACTGCTCAGGGACTAATCTACTCTGCAAATCGTCATGCCCATCAGTATTTCTTAACTGATGCTTCAATGCATATAAAAAGGCACTTTGCAGACTTACAAATTCGGCGACAGCTATTTGAGTTGCAGCTGGACTTCCTAAGGTCAGGGCTTGTCGAGTAAGCGATCGGGATACATTAAGTAAGCTTCCCCATAGTTTTCGTCCTTCCCAATATCGGTCATAACTAACGTTATTACGAAAGCCTAAAAATAATGCGAGTACAAATCCAAATAATGTTAATGGAGCTGTGTTAAGAGGAATTTTAAAAGAAAAGATAATACCATGAAAATAAGCCACAACTAAAGATAGCGCAAATAATAAAGATAACCGGGGCAATAAAGCCGGTAGTACCGAACCATGCCATACAAATAACATCCTAAACCAATTTTCCTTCTTTCTTACGATCATCTTTTTTAGCTTTTCAAATGTCTCTCTTCGCTTTTTAGCGTTTAACTGTTAGTTACTAGTTTAGTTTTCACCAAAGATAGGAATTAGTCGTCGGTATCCAACATCATTTTAGTAAGCGTAGTTCATTGGGCTTGCTTATTATAGTGCTAAAATGAGCATAATAATTCGAAGCCATATAACTGATAAATAAATTGAGATGGGATGTCTTTCCTACAGGTACATTGGATATAGGAAAAAAAATAATCTACCGATTTGGATTGGTCAATATGGGTGTCGCCATGGTATTCGATATGGTCTTCGAAGTAATTCTGTTGCTTCAATATCGTCAATACATATTTTTTTCTGGGGATCATAAACCAACGGGCGATTCAATTTCATGGATAAATTGGCCAAAATACAGCTTGCCGTAGATATGTATCCTTCCTCAATATCCGCTACAGGCAAATGGTTATTTTCAATTGCTGATAACAAGTCGAGCATATGCCTTCTAGTCGCTGGAGCCGTATGCAGTTCTATCCTTTCCTCCACCAAGTCATTAGGAAGTTTGTCTCTTTCATAGACAACCTCCCTTTGTATATGCTCTCCTTTCCCAATTGNNCCCCATAAATAATAAACGCCCAAGGATATTCTGGATCAGCTGGATGGCCCCAAGTCCTATGCTGCCACACACAATGAAGGTCTTCATATTCAAATAAAGCTGTCTGTGTATCCGCTATTGTTGATTTTCCTTCTTTTTGAACATAGATCCCTCCTGTCGCACTGATTTTCTTCGGCCATTTCAATTGTAAGAGCCAACGAACAGTGTCGAACATGTGCATACACATATCCCCAGTTATGCCATTCCCATAGGCCATGAAAGTTCGCCACCAACCACCGTGAGGTAGACCATCATAAGGTCTGATAGGGGCCGGTCCGGTCCACATTTCGTAATCTAAAAAGTCGGGAACCTGCATTATAGGCGGACTACCATTCTTACGCATATGATAATAACAGCACATCTCTACATGGGAAATTCTACCCAGCAATCCTTTATCAATGATACGCTTCTTTGCATCAATAAGGTGATCTGTACTTCTTCGTTGCGTCCCTACTTGAACTTTTCTATTATATGTTCTTGCCGCACGCAATATCGCTTCTCCCTCCAAAACATCAACACTGATCGGTTTCTGCAAATAAACATGAGCACCTCTTTCCATAGCGTCGATAGCTTGTCTGGCATNNACCAATAAGGATAAGATCGAATTTATGATTGGCCAGCATTTCTCTATAATCCTTGTAAAGCTTTGGATTTTTCTTTGAAACCTGACGCTCGCTAACCAACTTTCCAGCGTCTTGCAAATGATTGTTGTCGACGTCACAAATTGCTACAACATCAACATCCCGGACTTGAATTAATCGGAATAGGTCACTTTTCCCGTACCAGCCTGCTCCGATTAGTCCAACACGGAAATTTCTAATAGCATCTTTAAAAGATAGACCTTTCACTTGCAAAGTAGATAAAGTTAAAACAGCTCCCGCTCCTTGAATAAATTTCCTACGGTTTAAATTGAAAGAAGCCATAATTCAGTGGTTTATTACCTAATATAAGAAAAATAGTCGATAAAAAATAATACAAATTAATATGCGCACAGCTATAAGCATGTAGATTAAGTACTACAACATTCAGATTTACTGCGAGTTCCCAAGATCAAGGCACGGCTTTTGCGAACTACTAAATAAAAAAAGCATTATGAGAAGAACACCTTACACCACCACAGTTATCATATTTTTAATCGTATGCGTGATTGTAGTAATGACAACTTGCTCTAAAATTGTCTAATGACAACGCGAATTGTATAAACTCGAATTATGTTCCTCTTTTGTTGAGGCAATTCGATACCATAAAAAAGCCCTAGAGCGGGGAACTCTAGGGTCTTAGCCATATATTAACCTATTT
>DKIT01000090.1 GCA_002454415.1 Sphingobacterium sp. UBA6711 | reverse complement strand
TCTATTGTTATTGGTTTATGGAGGAATTGCTTATTTACAAACAGACGCAACAGACTTCTATATCCCGTCTAATCATTATATTTGGATACCCCAAAACTATCCCCACAACCTCATGTTTAATACACAGGATCTATCTATTATCAATGTCTATTTCCCAGGCGAAAAAGCAGATAGTTTTTATGATGAACTAGGTATTTATCCTGTAAGTAAACTTCTGAAAGAAATGCTCTCTTTTAGCGAGAAATGGCAAGGCGATTATTTTAAAGGTTCATGGGAATTTGAATTTTTACTAACGCTTAAAGGAGTATTATCAAAGGAAAATCTCAAAAAATTCTCGATTCAGCTTCCTACAACTGACGATCAAAGGCTTAATGCCATTATTGATAATTTTAGAAATCGATTAAATGAAGATCTAAGCTTAGACACTCTTGCTCAACAATCGGGGATGAGTGTGAGAAGCTTGACCAGATTATTTCAAACTAAATTGCGCGTCACTTTTGTTCAATACTTAAAAATGCTTCGTATTATCAGAGCGATGGAATTGATTAAAGACACAGATTTGAATATGACGGAGGTAGCCTATGAAATTGGATATTCGAATATATCGGCATTTAGTAACAATTTTCATCAACTGACCAATATGAGACCAACCCAATTTAAAGAAATGTCAGGAGGCTAAGGTTTTCGTACTATCTTGATTCCACTTTTTCGATTTGATGGAAATTTACGATATGAATTTCACGAGAGATAGTCTGTTAATACCGTGTAAGTTCACCTGTAATCACAGCGCACAAATAAAAAGAGCTTCGAGAACGGATCCCGAAGCCTACTAAACGACCATTTAGTATTTCCAAATCCAGAGAGATGAAAGGATTTAGAAATTTACTTTTCTGGCCGCCCTGGATAGCCTGTTGTATAACGTTCACCCACAATCTCAACTGCTGTAAGATCATCTGTTAACCTCTTTATTTCTTCGGGATCAAACTCGTAATCTGCCGCCCACATATTTTCCTGTAAATGCGCTAATTTAGTGGTACCAGGAACTGGAACAATAAAAGGCTTATTTGCCAATAGCCAAGCTAATGCAACTTGTGCTACGGTCAGCCCCCTATTGTCGCCAAATTCTTTGAGAATATCAATGATCTTCCAATTGGCTATAATATTTTCGGATTTGTATCGCGGCAATGAAGTCCTGTTATCATTAGCGGAATTGTATTTTGTCCGTTCGTTAATGTATCCCGAAATAAGACCTCGGCTTAGCGGACTATAAGGAACAAAGCTTATTCCCAGTTCTTCACATAAATCTAAAACACCATTTTCGGGATTACGTGTCATCACAGAATATTCACTTTGTATGGCGGTAATGGACTGAACAGCATGTGCCTTACGAATTGCATTCAAACCATCATCACTCGCATTAAAATCCCGTTCGCTCATTCCGAAATGTTTCACCTTTCCTTCGGTAATAAGATCCTTTACCGTCCCGGCCACTTCCTCAATGGGAATTTTAGGGTCAATGCGATGCTGATAAAGAAGGTCAATATAATCTGTCCTTAAATTTTTAAGTGAATTTTCCACAACCTGTCTTATCCTTTTGGGGCTGCTGTCAAGACCAATTTCTGGCCTTCCATCAATAAAACCGAATTTTGTACAGAGCACAATATCTTTGCGGATAGGCTGAAGCCCTTCTCCCACTAGCTTTTCATTTAAAACAGGGCCATAGGCTTCCGCCGTATCAAAGAGGTTAACACCCAAGTCCGCCGCTCTGCGCATTAGCTTAATCATCGCATTTTTATCAGGAATAAAACTTCGGTGGTAACTCATGCCCATACAGCCTAAACCAAGAGGGGAAACTTCAATACGGTGATCACCAGCTCCTAAAAATCTTGTTTTATTTTTGGTCGGGTTTTCTTTCTCTTTGATCCTTTCATTTGTACGGCTCGCCTGAGCAACACTTCCTATCGCTGATGATGCAAATAGTGCTACTCCCGATAGTACGCCTTTTTTCAGGAAATTTCTGCGATTGTTATTTTCCATGCCTTTCTTTGTCTTAAAGATTTATACTACACTATCTACCAAATTTCAGCATATCAGTTGACGGATTCTTTATCCCAATTACTGTATTAACTACCAAAATCACTGATTCGTTTATAATTGTTAACCGAAAATCACAGTTTCAGCGTTCAACTCAACTGAATGGAATTCTATAGTCCGGTGGTTTTCTCAATTGCTTCAGTGTATCTCCCTCCTGCAACTTCCAGTTTATCCGCCTCGGCAGTGATTTCAGAAATTTCAGCGGCAGAGAGGTTTACCGATACCGAGCCGATATTTTCTTCCAGGCGGTGGATTTTCGTCGTTCCGGGAATAGGTGTAATCCAAGGCTTTTGAGCCAGTAACCAAGCCAAAGCGATCTGCGCGGGCGTAGCTTTTTTTTGCGCAGCAAAATCCTTTAACAGATTGACAAATGATAAATTCTGCGCTCTAACCTCAGCCGCAAAACGGGGCGAATTTTGACGGAAATCATTGGCTGCAAGTTCTGTTTTTTCATCAAAGGCCCCGGTCAAGAATCCTTTTCCTAACGGACTATATGGAACAAGACCAATATTTAATTCTTCCAATAATGGGATAATTTCCCGTTCTGGTCTACGGAACCATAGGGAGTATTCACTTTGTAAAGCTGAAACGGGCTGTACAGCGTGCGCTCTACGAATAGTCTCGGATCCAGCTTCCGATAATCCAAAGTATTTCACTTTTTNNCTTTTACGGTACCAGCAACTTCTTCAATCGGCACATTGGGATCTACACGATGCTGATAGAGTAAATCGATATAATCCGTTCCCAGTCTTTTCAAGCTTCCTAAAACAGCTTTTCTAATCTGCTCAGGCGTACTGTTGGTTCCAGCCATTTTTCCGTCCTGGATATTAAAACCAAATTTTGTCGCAATAACCACTTTATCGCGAAAAGGCTTAAGTGCTGCTCCTACAATTTCTTCATTGGTATAAGGACCATAAACTTCGGCTGTATCAAAAAATGTGATGCCGCTTTCCACAGCACGATGCAGAAGTTTAACTGACTCGTCAGGTGAAATGCTATGTCCATAAGAGAAATTCAGCCCCATACATCCGAAACCTAGAGCAGAAACCTCAAGTCCACTATTTCCTAATTTTCTTGTTTGCATTTTATTTCAATTTATAATGCAAATTTCGACACAAAATTTCAAGGAAGCGTTAACGTAATTACTGATTTACATACCAGTTTTACTGTTTTTGAATTTGGAAAGATTGAGGTAGTTTTCAACAACTTACACATATTACTCTTTTTCATACCAAAATTACTGCGAATGGATAAATGGTTCATGAGGCCACCATTTCTTTAAGTAAATTTGTGCAATAAAAATCCTAGAAATGGAAATCAAAAAAATAAATAGCGTCGGGGAATACAGTGCATTACGAGGCGCAGAGACTTTACTTCCGTTAATCAATGTGCTGGATTACGACAATAGTGCACTTTTGGAGCCCGCATCCTACAATTTCGGATTTTATTCCATATTCTTAAAAGACACAAAATGTGGTGACCTAAGATATGGGAAGGAACTGTACGACTATCAGGAAGAAAGCCTGGTCTTTGTCGCACCTGGACAGGTTTTAACGGTTGAAAAATATTTACCTGGTGTACATCCAAGAGGAAAAGTACTCATCTTTCATCCTGATTTTTTAAAGGGTAGTATACTAAACAATATATTAAATGACTATAGCTTTTTCTCCTATGCTTCCAACGAGGCATTACATATGTCCAAGAAAGAGAAAAATATGATATTGAACATGTTTGAAACCATTGAAGATGAATTACACCAAAATTTAGATAAGCATAGCAAAACATTGGTTGTTTCTCATTTGCAAGTCCTGTTGAACTACTCCACCCGGTTTTATGATAGACAGTTTATGACCAGAGAACATGTGAACAAGGGAATATTGGAACGATTCGAATCTATTATAAACGATTATTTCAATTCTGAAAAATTGCAAACTATTGGGATTCCAAGTGTTGCCTATTGCGCCGAGCAATTACACTTATCAGCAAACTATTTTGGAGATCTGATCAAAAGGGAAACAAGTGCTTCAGCGCAGGAATATATTCAGGAGAAAGTTATCGCCTTAGCGAAGCAGAAGATTTTTGATGTTAATAAATCAATCAGTACGATTGCTTATGAACTTGGTTTTAAATATCCACAGCATTTTACCAGACTTTTCAAAAAGAAAGTCGGCATGTCGCCGATTGAATATAGAAATTTGAATTAATATTTTTTCATTCCGGTTTTAAG
>DKIT01000077.1 GCA_002454415.1 Sphingobacterium sp. UBA6711 | reverse complement strand
ATCAAAATAACTAAGTTTGTAAGCAGTATAATTGTGAGCTTTTCAATGTCAAATAAAGGAAATACATTTAGGCAGACAGGAAATTCAGTTTCCGGAAAACGTGCCTCCCAAAAGGAATCGACAACGTCAAAAAAGGAAAGAAGCCAAAAAAACAGTGCACCCAGAGATTATTCTGATGCACAACAGAAGGCTATTAAGATATTAGGGATTTTATTGATCTTGCTATCATTGGCATTTGCTACAGCCTTTGTTTCCTACCTATTTACATGGGAGGAGGATCAAAGTTATATTACACAGACCAATGGCGGATGGACAACGCTATTTAGGTCAACTGAAGAAATTCACGACGAAGCCGTAGACCTTCCGGTCGTTGACAATAAACTTGGAAAATTTGGAGCTTTACTTTCCAACCAATTTATGTATGAATGGTTTGGTGTTGCATCCTTTCTTTTTATACCCGTACTTTTTATTTTAGGTTATCGCCTACTCTTCAAGAAGTCTTTGCTTCCGTTATACAGAACGGTAGTGTATTCCTTCGTTGCCATTGTCTTTATCTCAGTCACTTTAGGGTTCTTACATGGATTTATGGCAGACACCCCTCATATGTTAGAGGGTAAATTTGGCTTTTGGACCAACAAACTATTGGAAGCCCAAGTCGGCAGTGTCGGTGTCGGTTGTATTTTAGCGTTTGCCTACCTAACCACATTAATATTGCTTTACAACCTGGATTTCAAATTTGTACTATTTAGTAGTAGAAAATCCAAATCAATAGCTGAAGAATTAGAGGATGATGACTCTTTTTCAGGAAATAATTTGAGGAATAATATGCACATTGAGGACGATTCTATCCAATCTGTCAGAGAATCTTTTCAGCGCCCTACATCCATCAATGAGCGATTCCAGTCTCTACGCGATAAGGAGGTACGTGAAGAATTAGATCGGCCTGCTTTTACGCATCATCCTATTCCAGAAGTACAAATTGATCCGAAGGATAAGGTGGTACTTTCCTTCGACGATAGTCCTATGGAGCGTACAGATAATACACCTTCCATCAGTTTTACCATTGATCAACCAAATGAAAATATTGAAGATCAACCCTTTCCACCAATCAAAGAATATCATGCGCCCAATTTACCTGCTCCTCAAGTGGAAGAGGAGCCCCCAATTGAAATTGCGGATGTTCCAGGTCTCGTAGTCGAAGATATTAAAGAAGAGAAAGAGATTACAGCCAGTGATCTGGTCGCTCAATTTGGACAATATGATCCGAAATTAGATCTGTCGGGCTATCAGCATCCCACGTTAGACTTGCTAAAGGATTACGGTAGTGGTAAAATAACGATCAATCAGCATGAACTTGAAGCAAATAAAAACAAGATTGTTGATACACTCAGAAACTATAGTATCGAGATCGAAAGTATAAAAGCGACAATAGGNNGTCACACTATACGAGATAATTCCAAAACCAGGTGTTCGTATTTCAAAGATTAAAAATTTAGAAGACGATATTGCTTTAAGTCTTGCAGCCTTAGGAATCCGGATTATTGCACCCATGCCTGGAAAAGGAACCATCGGTATTGAGGTACCTAATTCTAATCCAGAAATGGTATCTATGCGTTCTGTTCTTGCAACCGAAAAGTTCCAAAAAACAGACATGGATCTACCTATTGCTTTGGGAAAAACGATCTCTAACGAGGTTTATATTGCTGATTTGGCTAAAATGCCCCACCTTTTGGTCGCTGGTGCCACAGGTCAAGGTAAATCAGTTGGTATCAATGCAATCCTTACCTCACTTCTATACAAAAAACATCCTGCTGAACTGAAGTTTGTACTTGTTGATCCAAAAAAGGTAGAGCTTTCCCTCTTCAAAAAAGTTGAAAGACACTTTTTGGCAAAATTACCGGATGATGGCGATGCGATTATTACCGATACAAAAAAAGTAATTAACACGCTAAATTCCCTCTGTATAGAGATGGATCAACGATATGATTTATTAAAAAATGCACAGGTACGTAATTTAAAGGAATATAATTCAAAATTTATCAATCGTAGATTAAACCCTGAGGAGGGTCATCGATTCTTACCCTATATCGTTCTTATTGTTGATGAGTTTGCCGACTTGATGATGACAGCAGGAAAAGAGGTAGAAACACCGATTGCACGTTTGGCCCAATTAGCCCGTGCTGTAGGTATACACTTGGTTATCGCTACACAACGTCCTTCCGTCAATATCATCACCGGTACAATCAAGGCCAACTTCCCTGCGCGTCTCGCTTTCCGCGTATTGTCCAAAGTCGACTCACGGACAATCTTGGATACAGGTGGAGCAGATCAATTGATCGGTCGTGGTGACATGCTTCTTGCTACTGGAAGTGATTTGATACGTATTCAATGTGCGTTTGTGGATACACCAGAAGTCGAACAGATTTCCGATTACATCGGTGCACAAAGAGGCTATCCTTCGGCATTTATGCTTCCGGAATACGTTGACGAAAACGGAGATGGCTCAGGTAGCGTTGATTTTGATCCTAAAGATCGCGATCAATTGTTCGAAGATGCTGCTCGCTTGATTGTTATGCATCAACAAGGTTCTACATCATTAATTCAGCGCAAATTGAAACTGGGTTATAATAGAGCAGGACGAATCATCGATCAATTGGAAGCTGCAGGAATTGTAGGTCCATTTGAAGGAAGTAAGGCACGTGAGGTACTTTACCCAGATGAATATTCATTGGAACAATATTTGGACACGTTAAGAAAGGACAATTAAGATGAAAAAACAACTCTGGTTTATTTTAGGCTTTTTATTAGTTACATTCAGCCAAAACAGCTATGCACAAAATGATGCTGCCGCGAAAGCATTGCTAGCCAAAGTAAGTCAAAAATATAATGGGTATAAGACGATACAGGCCAATTTCTCATTAGATGTTAAACAAGCTAACGGCGGTGCACATTCCGATGCCGGAACAATTTATCTTGATAAGGGAAGTAACAGATATCAGGTAAACACAAAAAATCAGACCTTGATCTCAGATGCCAAAACGCAATGGAATATCATGAAAGCTGAAAAAGAAGTCGAGGTTTCTGAAGCAAGTAATTCAACCAATGAAATTAATCCAACAAATATATTCAGCTTCTATAATACTGGGTTTAGGTATAAATTGGCAAATACCGAAAAAGTAAAAGGAACCGCATTGAGTGTCATCGAATTGACTCCGGTTGACGGTAAGAAAAATTACTCGAAAATAAAGTTACGTATCAATAAAACGAACAACTTGATCTACGACACGACCATTTTTGATAAAAGTGGAAACCGATACACCTATACCTTAGGCTCTCAAGAGGGCAACAAGACACTAGCTGCCAATCTGTTTACATTTAACAAAACTGATTATAAAGGATTTGATATCGTCGATTTGAGATAAAAACAAAGCCATTTAAAATATAGCTTAACATGGAGCATAAAAAAGGCTTCCCATAAGGGAAGCCTTTTTTTATGCCATATTCTATTTTACATCATATTGGGTTCCTTATCCAACGTCTCACTCTCTTTATTTGCATAACGCGAATAGCCATGCTTTTGCGGATGTTCAATAATTTCCTTCATCGAGACCAGTTTATACACATACGAACCTGTCTCATTATTCAATTTCAATGCATAATAGTCGTCCTTTTTTTGTCTTCTTATAGAACCTCTTAGACTACCATCACCAACATTATAAGCTGCGGCAACGAGTGTCCAGTTACCAAATTGAGCATACAGATATTTGAGGTATCGAGCAGCAGCATGTGTAGATTTAACAAGGTCTTTGCGGTCATCTACTTTACCATTGACTTTTAACCCATACAAACGGGCTGTTGCCGGCATAAACTGCCAATAACCACCAGCTCCTTTAGATGAAACGACAGCTTTACTAAGCCCACTTTCCACCAACGGGATGTACTTGAAATCCTCGGGTGGAAAATTTTGTTTTTTTTTTTTTGTTTGTTTTNNCTTGAAATCCTCGGGTATACCATGTGATTTAAGGATCTTGGCAATCATAGGCAAATAGGTCTCTGCCTTTTTGTGCATATCGTACGATCCTGTTTTTTTAAACGAGAATCGATTGAAAAATTTGCGCAATTTACTTTCCACAAGCGGACGATCCATTGGCAATGAATCTTCGGCAAATGTCAATGAATTCATATAAGATTCAAACGAATTGCTCTTTACTTTTTTTTCTTCGTCATCTCCGCGAGTTGGAGTTACGACGAGCTTCGGTGCAGCGATCTTATCGCCGCTTGAAGCGTTGTTGTGTGGGGTTGAGTATAATTTTGACAGCAATAAAGCAAACAAAATCAAACTACTACATAAAACTTTCTTTCTTATCATTCACTCCCTTAATGCTACTCTATCCACGACTTCAATCGATCAAAAAATAGCTTGGTTCAAATTCAAGGGTACAAAGGTAAACACTATTTATTTAAAAAACAAATAGTTACATTCTAAGCGGTTTAAAGCGGCTTTTTCTGGCCCGAAAACACAATAATTGGAAGAAAAGACAAAAAGATAATGATTTTTTCGCAAAACCCAAAATTATCCCTAACTTTGTCGTTCACATTTTAGCAAAACACAATGCCATTCAGCAATAAAAGGAACAGTCGTGATGACAACTCCAGAAAGTCAAGAGGCAACTCAGACAGCTTCAAATCCAGAAGCGACAAGAACAATAGTTTCGGAAAAAAATCATACGGATCAAACGATTCATCTGAAAGAAGTTCTTTCAGAAAAGATGATAACCGCGAGAATAGATCATTCGGATCTAAAAAATTCTCTGACAAACCATCCTTCCGAGGAGATAACAATTCCTTCCGTTCTAAAGATAATTCAGAAAAATCTTTTGGTAGAGGAGGCCGTTCATTTGATAAGAATGATTCCCCAAGATCTTTTGATAAAAAAGATTCCTTCAATAAATTTGATAGATCAGAGCGTTCTTTTGACAAAAAAGACAATTTCAAACGTTCGGACAGAAAGGACTCTTCAAGATCTTTTGACAGATCTGACCGTCCTTTTGAAAAAAGAGACAACTTCAAACGTTCAGACAGAAATGATTCTTCAAGATCTTTTGACAGATCAGAGCGTTCTTTTGATAAAAAAGACAATTTCAAACGTACAGACAGAAAGTTCGATGGCGAAAGAGGTCGAAATTTTGACGACAACAAAAACTTTGGTGAGAAACAATATATTAAACGTCCAAAGAAAAAAGCAGAGGATGCAGAAGATGACGGCTTAGTTCGTTTAAATCGTTACATCGCCAATGCTGGTATCTGTTCAAGACGTAAAGCGGACGAGCTTATCACTGCTGGTGTCATCTGGGTAAATGGAGAACCTGTTACGGAATTGGGCACCAAGGTAGATCCTGCAACAGATGAAATCCGTTACAACAACGAACGTCTAAAACGTGAAAAAAATGTTTACGTTTTATTGAACAAACCAAAAGATTACATCACGACTACAGACGATCCGCAGGAACGTCATACTGTGATGGAACTTGTTTCTAAGGCTACCAAGGAAAGAATCTATCCTGTTGGTCGTCTAGACAGAAACACGACGGGTTTACTGTTGATGACTAACGATGGTAGTCTTGCTGAGAAGCTTTCACACCCGCGCAACAGCATCAGCAAAATCTATAATGTCGAGTTAAACAAAAGTCTTACACAAGGCGATTTTAACAAGATCAACTTTGGTATCGAATTAGAGGATGGTGTAATCAAACCAGATGACTTGAGCTATGTTCAAGGCGGATCGAAACGTGAAGTTGGTATCCAAATCCACTCTGGAAAAAATCGTATTGTTCGTCGTATTTTTGAGTCACTAGGATATGAAGTCGTTAAATTGGACCGTGTAGTTTATGCAAACTTAACGAAAAAAGATCTTCCACGTGGCCGTTGGAGATATTTAGAGGAGCGTGAAATCGTGCAATTAAAGCACCTGATTTAATCGCTTAAAAAGATAAATAAAAATAAAGGACGGTCATTCAGTTAACCGTCCTTTATTTTTTATATTTGCTCTTTCAAATAAAAGAAACAAGAATATGACTGATCCGAAAACACTTTCATCCGTTGCGGAATTCCATAAAACATTCCAACATCCAATCCTAGACACGCCTACTATCCCATCTGAACAACGATGTGCCTTACGGGTATCGTTGATCGCTGAGGAATTAAAAGAATTAGAAGAAGCCATCCAGGATAAAGATTTGGTCGAGATTGCAGATGCATTATGTGACATTCAATATGTACTTGCTGGAGCGGTATTAGAATTTGGCTTAAAAGATAAATTCTCAGCTCTTTTTGATGAAGTTCAACGTTCCAATATGAGCAAAGCATGTAAGGACGAAACAGAAGCTATCGCTACGCAAGATCACTATAAGTTGAAAGGCGTAGAATCTTACTACAAAGAAGTTGACGGTAAGTTTTTGGTATTCAGAACAGCTGACAACAAGACTTTAAAATCCATTAATTATTCTCCAGCAGATCTAAAAACGATTGTTGAGGGTTAAATAAAAAAGGATAATCGTATCCGATTTTTTTATGGTAAACCACAAAGGCTTCTCTAAAGGAAGCCTTTGTGGTTTTTATGCGCTAGCCATATACATGAATCACGCTAGCATAATATCGATCAAAATAATAAGAAAATATAAAGAAGCGACTAAATAAGAGCGCCTTGCACCACCTGTCGTGCTTCCAATCCCTTATCGATGTACGTTTGAATACCTGATTTCGGTAAGCCCCAATTCGGCGCAATTAACAATTCTTTATCTGCAATTCCAAAAATACGTTGAATGATCAAATCAGGACGCAATCGAGGAATAAACTTGGCTAAGAATTCCGTATAGCCTTCCATCGAGAAAAGTTCGAAGGGTTCACGTTTGTACTTAACTCCCATAATAGACCCTTCTACAATATGTAGGTGGTGCAACTTCACAAATTTAATCTGTGGAAACCTATTGATTTCATCTGCATATTTCAACATCATTTCTTCAGATTCCCATGGAAAACCAAAGATGGTATGCACACATAGTTCCAAAGGCGTATCCTTCAGCATGTCCATCACCTGAACGAATTCGTCGTGCGAACAGCCTCTATTGATCTTTTCCAAGGTATCGTTGTAGATCGATTCCATACCCATCTCCAAATCCACATCGTAACGATCTGTATAAGACTCTAACAATGCAATTTTTTCAAAATCCAAACAATCAGGACGCGTACCAACAGAAAGACCTAAGGTATTTTCAGGATCAATACTCAAAGCCTCATCATACATCATCTTCAGTAGATGAGTTGGCGCATATGTATTTGTATTTGGCTGGAAATAAATAATAAACTTCTCAGCACCATAGCTATTACGTGCTCTTTCAATACCCGATTCAACCTGTTCCCGTATCGATGGAATCTTCCGAGCAGTATCCGGTGTAAAAGAATCCACATTACAGTAAGTACAACCGCCATAGCCCTTACTACCGTCACGATTAGGACAAGTAAAATTACCATCCACAATCACTTTAAACACTTTCTGCCCGTTATACTTTTGCTTTAAATAAGCCCCGTAATGATTATACGGTTTAATTCCGTTGTCCAATAATGTACCCATTGCGCTGCAAAGTTACTCAATAAAAATCATATGTGACCATTACTTTCTCAGGATCAAATGTTAAACTGATCCGGCCATCAAGAAAATCATCCCAAGATAATGTATACGAACTATTCTTAACAGTATCCAGCAAATCTAAGAAACTTCCTTTTATGGCTAAATTGGGAGAATTGTCGTAATAAGTAGGTAAACCATAATAGAAAACGAAAAATTGTTCAAATTCCTTAAATGACAAATATCTTCTTATACTATCTTTATTTCTTGAGATCAATATCTCAATTTTCTTTAGCCTGCCATCTGTATAAAAATAATCAAGTGTTTGACAATACAATGCATTCAACCATTGAACGCCAGTAAATCGGATATGCCCTGGATTGATGACGACCATTGTATCCTTACTCCGTGTATATGCTCCAAATTCCCCTATATAAGATCTCTCCCCGAGGTGAATAATATATTCGCGGGCTATATTGGCAGATCTACCATCTTTATTTGCCGGTATCCACTTTGATATGGAAGAAAATTTATGATTCATTTCCTCAGTTTTGTCCACATGCCCAATATTGCTGGAAACAACTTTGACAGTGCTATCCTTATTAACCTCGAATCCGACATGCGCTTCATAATCGAGATTACCCCAACTATCTTTCCACCTTTCATTTAACGCCCTATAAAAATCAACAATACCTATCTTCGGGGTTGGAAGATAGTTTTCATAAGAAACAAAACCGTTATCCTTCCCGTCTTGGCAAACACCTGATCTCAAATTAAACAATAGAAGAAAAACGATGATTAAACAATTTCTCATATGCCGGTAAGTAATATTTACAGCAATATACAAAAACACGGATACAAGAATTATAGAAAAGCAGGGGGTGTCTATTGGTTAGGAGAGCTCCTTCACTTCAATTTCTACGATGAACAATAACCAATTGCTATTTTGGAGCTAAATTGATCGACATACTTTTATAAAGAGGC
>DKIT01000056.1 GCA_002454415.1 Sphingobacterium sp. UBA6711 | reverse complement strand
TTCCTGACCAAGCCCTTCCGCGAAAAGGACCTTTTCATCATGCTGGAAATCGCTAAGGAACGATTCAATACCGAACATAGCGATATGGCACCGCCGGTAAAGCCCATGACAGATAAGCTCAGCCAAGAGGAGATCATTGGAAAGAGCCAAGTCTTTAGTGACATCCTATCGCAAGTGGAGCTTGTCGCTCCAACTGATACATCAGTCCTACTGCTGGGGGAAAGTGGTACCGGGAAAGAAAAGATCGCACGATCCTTACATCAACTATCGTTGCGCCACCAACAACCTTTGATTGTGGTAAATTGCGCAGCCATCCCTTTATCTTTGATTGAATCCGAACTTTTTGGACATGAAAAAGGTGCTTTTACGGGTGCACAAAACCGGCGTATCGGAAAATTTGAGCTAGCAGACGGTGGGACCATCTTTCTGGACGAAATTGGCGAACTGCCGCTTGAAGCCCAGACCAAATTGCTTCGCGTCCTTCAGGAACGGGAAATTGACCGGGTCGGAGGCGATATGCCGGTTAAAATTAATGTCCGCATTATCGCAGCCACCAATCGTAATCTCGAACAGGAAGTGGCCATGGGCAGATTTAGGCTCGATCTATATTATAGACTTAATATCTTCCCAATAGCAATTCCACCACTCCGTGAACGTGCAGAAGATATTGAAGTTCTGGCATACCACTTTTTAAAGATATATAACAACAGACTCAAAAAAAATATCCTTGGCTTTACCTCCCATGTTATGGCTCAAATGCAAAGCTACCCATGGCCAGGCAATATTCGCGAGATGCAGCATCTTATGGAAAGGACGGTGCTGTTGGCAAAAGAATCTCTGATTAATGAAATTGTCTTCGCTTCGTCCCTTGATGGTGTTCATAAAATGCATATCGTCCAAAACGAAAAATTAGGCTCATTGGAAGAAATAGAAAGAGCACATATCCTACGTGTACTGGAAGCCTGTGGTGGCAAAATATCAGGTCCCGGTGGTGCCTCCGAAATTCTGCAAATTAGCACTTCCAGTCTCTATGCCAAAATGAAAAAATATGGGATCAAAGCGGACTTTTACTAACTACGAATATATTTCAACATTTTGACTTAAAGACTCTTAACATGACCTTAGGACCAGATACACAAGCACTATACGAACGCCTACGTCAACGGGAAACGGAACAGCTAGCGCAAATCGCCGTATGTCAAAAGTTAGCGCCGATCAATAGCCAAACGGCTTTTGATTCGATCCAAGATGACTTAAAAAATTTTTTGGGGCAAGAGACCCTACTTTTATTTACCGCAGCCCCGCAGGAGATTACATATAACCTATCCTTTCAATCGAAAAAAAACACGCCATTGACCGGCCAACGTGACTATAGCTGCAAAGAAGTTTTTTTTCAAGATTGCGTTAATTCGGCCGAACCCATTCAGCATGATGCTGATCAGATTTTAAAATTAGTGCGCTCCTTTCCTACCGAACTTGCGGCCTGCATCCGTGCAGGTAGTAAAGCAAGCGTCAGCATCGCTTTTCGACTCGACAACCAATATTGGGCAATATTATGCCTCACATACAAAAAATTGGGAAGTATTGATTCACGGCTGCAACAGCGTATCAGGAGTCTTCTACCACAGCTCAGCATCAGTATCGGAAATATATTGATCAATGAGCAATCACNNCCCTTGTTGCTGCCCAAAGTCACGCGACCTCTTTTATATCGCCCCTCTCTCTCACTCCTCCTACAAATACCCAAATTACTCCACCCCCACAGATAATCGGGCAGAGCGGCATCATAACGACGCTCAAATCCCAACTCACATTGGTGGCCAATTCGGCAATAAGTGTCTTGATTCAGGGAGAAAGTGGAACAGGCAAAGAAATCGTTGCTCAAAACATACATCATTTATCCGCTAGATCACAGCGTCCGTTGATAAAGGTCAACTGTGCAGCCATCGCACCCACGCTGATCGAAAGCGAGCTATTTGGGCATGAAAAAGGAAGTTTCAGCGGTGCCATAAAGCGTAAAATCGGCAAATTTGAACAAGCCGATGGCGGCACGCTCTTTCTGGATGAAATTGGGGACCTTCCTTTTATTCTACAAGCTAAGCTCCTGCGCGTGCTACAAGAAAAAGAAATTGAGCGTGTTGGCGGAAATAAAGCGATCCCTATTGATGTCCGCATCATCTGTGCCACCCATAAGGACTTGGAGAATGAGGTCCGTATCGGAAATTTTCGCTCAGATCTTTACTTTCGTATCAACGCTTTCCCCCTTTCACTTCCAGCTTTACGGGAACGTCAAGATGACATTCCGCTGTTGGTTCAGCATTTTCTTGAAAAGCATGCAGGACAGCATCCTCCAAAACAAATGGGAAAAAAAATGCTCGAGCGGCTACGTCTTTATCCTTGGCCTGGCAACATCCGGGAGCTCGAACATGTCGTAACACGTTCTATCCTACTGTCCGATGGACCTACTATTAAAAGAATAACACTGCCAAATGAAACGGATTTTGTTGCCACAAACAAGGCGCCAGATTTCACGTTACAGACCTTGGCTGAGTTTGAAAAAAAATATATTATTTGGGTATTGCGTAGCTGCAACGGTCGTATTTCAGGTCCTACGGGGGCAGCAACAATACTTGGTATCCCAGCCACTACCTTGCAGTCCAAAATGAAAAAGCTCGGGATCAATAAAAAATTTGTAGGCTCAAAAGGTTAAAAGAAAGGCCATTCCATCAGCGGGAACGGCCTTCACTACTATTTATAAAACTACTTTTTTTAGATCAAGGAGCAATCTTATTTCTTTATAAAATCCAAAATATCTTTGTTGATTGTCTCTGCCTCCGTGGTCGGCATACCGTGTGGAAATCCAGGATAGGTAATCAATGTACCATATTTCACCAATTCAGCGGCTCTTCTACCGGTAATATCAATTGGTACGATCTGATCATCTTCACCATGTAATACCAATACGGGAATCTCTACTTTTTTAAGTTCTTCTGTAAAATCAGTTTGTGAGAAAGCTTTGATACAGTCATAATGNNTCATAATGCGCTTTGATACCACCCATCATTCCTTGTCTCCACCAATTGTCCATCACACCTTGTTGAACAGTTGCACCTTCTCTATTATAGCCATAAAAAGCAAGTGTAAAATCCTGAAAATATTGCTGTCTACGTGTAGCCGTATTCAATCTTATTTCATCAAATACTTCCATTGGGACACCTTCAGGATTGCTCTCGGTCTTAGCCATCGTTGGTGTTACGGCACTGATCAATACAGCCTTGGCCACTCGGGCTGTTCCGTGGTTGGTAATATAACGGATTACCTCCCCTCCACCAGTCGAATGACCGATATGGATAGCATCCTTTAAATCCAATGCTTCTACCAACTGTGCGATATCCGATGCATACGTATCCATCTCATTTCCTGTTGCCGTCTGCGTTGAACGGCCATGGCCACGGCGATCATGTGCGATCACGCGATACCCTTTGTCGAGGAAGTACATCAACTGCGCGTCCCAATCATCGCTGGATAGAGGCCAACCATGATGAAATACTATCGGTTGTCCTGTTCCCCAGTCTTTGTAATAAATTTCTGTTCCGTCTTGAACTTTAAATGTTGCCATGATGAATAGTTTAGAATTTTATTTTTCAATTATCTGATTATCAAATTACAATTCGCAATCCAACAACCTTAAAACACTGTATTTAAACAAACTAACAACAACAATATCAATCTAAAAATGACGATATTTCGTTATTTACCCATTTAATATATTTACTTCTTACGCGAGGAGACAGATTTCTTCAGCAGACTTTGGGCAGCCCGCCCCCCGGTAGGCAAGTAATAGTTGTATATTCAGTTTTCACCCAGTACCTGCACCAGATCTTCTGCTCCACCGTCAAATTTTTGTCCGTTGACAAAAAATGTTGGGGTACCATTTACGCCGCTCAACATACCGCTCTCAAAATCACTGTCCACCCGATCCTGCAACGCTTCGCTCTTGAGATCAGATTTAAACTTGGGAATATCCAGGCCAAGCTGTTCGGCGATATCCAACAGCAATCGCTCACTCAGTAGATTTTGATTTTCATAAATGGCATCGTGCATTTCCCAAAACTTTCCCTGTAGTCCTGC
>DKIT01000088.1:25624-34544 GCA_002454415.1 Sphingobacterium sp. UBA6711 | reverse complement strand
CATCGAAGTTAATGTAGAATTCTGTCTGATTTCAACCCGAATTTAACCAATTACGTTACGATTGTGACCAGAATCCTGATCGAGCTCAATTTTGTAAATAGGTTCCGTAACGAAAATTAGGGTCAGCATAATATTAGTGCATTTGTGGCTTCCGAACAAAGTTATTACTATAATTAAGGTATTTTTGACAACAGACAGGGGGTTGTTGGTGAGTAGCTCGTCTCGGTCTTGCCATGTGACCATACAGAACTAGATCTTGAGCCAAACGGGTTTGCTCGCTTTTGAAAAAAGGCTCAGATTATAAAATCTAAGCCCTGACTTTCTAATTTATATACTTTATGATATAGTTCGACTATTCTATACTGACATCCTCATGGTTAAAAATAATCTTTTCCAAAGTCCCGTAATATTTCGATGATTGGTAAAGTCTTTTGTCCTTTTATTGTCAAACTGTATTCAACTTTTGGTGGTACTTCATTACAAGATTGCTTATGTAAAACGAGGCTTTAAAAGAAGCATCGGTATCGTTCAAACTGCCTTTTCTCAGGAATATACCGTAGAAAAACTATTGCAGGATGGCAATTATTATATTGCAATATGGTCTGGAAAAGTCACTCATGACGGTACGTTCTTAGATTTTTTACCTCCCACAGGAAACAGTTTGAATATGACTGGAATCACGATTTATGAAATAATCAATGACAAAATTACTCAGCACTGGGAACAGTTTGACCAATTGGGTATGATGACACAGCTTGGCCTGATTCAAAAAAAATAATTTCAAAAATTTAGCGAAATTAAAAATGGCTTTAAACTTAAAGTTTAAAGCCATTTTGTTTTGAAGACATAATTTGACTTTCAATAAACGTGATAACATTTTCAGTTCTTCCTCGGGGGATGGCAAAACCCATCCTTCTAAAGTATTGTTTCCAGCGCTTACTGTATTGCAAAGAAGTTCTTCCTGAGCATTTCTTATACTAACAGATTTAAATAAATAATCTGTTGTTATTGGAAAACTGGGATTAACGTACGATCATATCTCGGGGATTCACTCCATATTCTTTTTTGAAGGCGTAGGAAAAGTGCGAAAGATTCTCGAAACCCACCTCAAAATAGATATCTATCGGTTTTCTCTTTTTTTCGGTCAGTTGAAATTTTGCGAGCTCAAGACGCTTCTGAGTGAGCCACCGCTGAGGAGTTGTATTGAATGTCTTTTTAAAATCGCGCTTAAATGTCGCAAGACTCCTTCCTGTCAAATAGCTAAACTTCTCAAGTGACATATTAAACATAAAATTCTTCTGCATAAACTCAACAAGATTGATCTTATGCGGTTCGGAAAAATCAGATAATATATTGTCTACGTTACGGTCTATCGCACGAAGAATAGTGATGGCCTCTCGGATCTTAAGTTGAGAAAGATCTGCGGGGAGCTGATATTCAAGGTTAAAATAGGGTAACATCGAATCAAAGAAACTGTCCAGTAAAGGACTTTTGTCCAATTCTACAATGTGCTCTGTCTTAAATATGGGATTGATACCACCCGGATGCGATTCGTAAAAAGATCTTAATACATCGTGGGTGAGCTTTACCACGATCGCTCTGTATGGGTCATCTCCCTTATCCGATTTAACCAGTAATGCCAGACGGTTACGAGGAAACAGATGCGTATCTCCAGGACCAAAAACATAGATCTTGTCTGCCTGTATCACCTTGAGTTCACCGGACAGTACACGCACTAATGAATGCTCTTCGGCAGTGAGTTCCGTACTGTGCTTCGAAGTTCCGCTACAGGTAAATACGATATTAGCGTTGTCAGTAGTCTGTTTTGTGATCATAATTACAAATTTAAACAAAATACCAAAGCCCATTTAGGAACTTCGGTATCATATGATTATTTGATTTCAAACTTCGTCCCTGTCAGCTCTTCACTCAACGTCCAAAGTTTTGCTGCAGCTACCGGATCCACCGCGAAGGATGCAACACCTCCTGCACCGGCTGGGCTCCCGGCAACATGATCACCAGCCGCGTAATCTGCCACTTCCACATCCTGAAGATAAACACCTCCTATGTCTAGAAGTTTAGGACTTGTAGCTGCCCAAACTGTTGTTGCAGCACCCTCCTCTACCGTCTTCTCTATCTTTTTCATAGCCTCCTGAGCCTCAACATTCGGCGTTCCGTCGGGATGTACCACACCAATCGCTACAAAATCTTCGAAAGTTAAAGATCGTGACAGGTTGGTCGCCATAATCAAACCCGGATGGATAGCATAGGAACGAACGCCGAATGGCTGAGCTCTTTTGTCAAATTCTACTGTAAAAAGAACATTCGCTGTTTTAGATTGCCCGTATGCCTCAAACTTGTCATATTCTCTATGGTTATAATTCACATCGTCAAAATGTATCGGCGAAGTGTGGTGAGCTGATGAGGAAACATTCACTACTCTTGCTCCGTTTGCATTTTTTAAAGCTTCCCATAAATTGGCTGTCAATTGGAAATGCCCAAGATGATTAGTTGCGAACTGACTTTCATAGCCACGAGCATCTCGCTGAAGCGGTGTCCACATAATTCCGGCATTATTGATCAATAGATGTAAAGGTCTTCCAGAATTATTGAAAATTTCAGCGAACGCAATAATAGTTGCAGGCTCAGCAAGGTTCATGTGTTCCACTTCTACGTTAGCAATTCCTGCAAGGTTTTGTTTCGCCTTATTAGGATCTCTTGCTGGAATGATCACGGTTGCTCCTGCAGAGCTTAATGTTCTGGTAATCTCGATTCCAAGCCCACCATCGCCGCCGGTCACGATAGCAATCTTGCCTGTCAAGTCAATTCTATTAATCACATCTTTTGTCGTTGATTTTGAGTTGAAGCCAGAACCTATCGCATTCTGTAATGCTCCGTTGTAATTTGTTAAATCCATTATTAATTTAAATTTTATATTACAAAGGTACAGGCCTATTAGAAAATTCGTTTTGTTCAAAAGATCAAATTATTTTGTTATAAAGGTCAATTTACGGCCTTTTTCTAGCTCAAAATGTTCCAATGTTAAGACCTCTGACAGTCTTTTTGGTCTTGCCATTCCGGCGGTTATTAATGGTCGAAGCTTTCTCTTCGTTCAAGTGTTTTTTCAGTTCTCCATCCATCATGGATTCCAACAAATACTTCATTTACATTGCTAGTAAGCCACAATTGGGTAAGAAACTTTTACCTTCTTAAAGACCTTCTATGTCTTCTGCCTTGAAGCGTTCAAAACGGCGAAGCCCTCTTGAGTTACTTTAAAAACAAAAACTAACGAAAAATCGAATAGGGTCTTTCTTTTATAACCGTGTCGTTTAATAATCCAGATTTTATTACTTATGTCTTTATTATAAACAAATTATTGATTGATAATTTTATACTCAGAAATTGTCTTAATGGTATTTTTGCTTGCAGATTGAAATTCAAAGAAATATGCAATATTTATTTCTTCTGCTTTATTTTTCATAGTTCCATTACAAGCGCCATATTTACCGTGGCTTAGAATTTCATCTATGTTCAGTTCGATCACATTAATATAACTATCTAAGTATTTTACAAAATCATCTGTAGCTTCTATATTTCTATCGCCGATTATTTTGAAAGTAAATTTGTCTTCAAGTATTTCATTTATTCTTTGCCAATCTTTTTTATAAAAGGCAACTACAAAATCTCTAATAATTCTTCTCTTTGGGGCATTATCGCAATCCTTAGGAATATTCAGTATAATGTCTTTCTCTGTTTTCATTTATTTATTGATATGATAAAACTCTTCGGTTTTAACCAAATTAAGTAAAGTATTCCTTCCATACACTTAAATTGGAATGAAGTAACTATGAAGTTGCTGCATTTGACTGCACATTAAGTTAAGAGAATTTACTAACATAACAGACTTATGTCAAGAGAAAGAAAAGTTATAGCTGGGTAAAACAGTTCAGAATTATTGTATCGGATCAGGGTGACTGCAGACTGCGCAAGTTGAGCAATACTGGTTAATTGCTGTGAAAGGTTCATTTTTTTTATATTATGGGGTTAACTACCAAAGTGAGAGTCCTTGGCAGTTAACCTGTATACCACATTTCAATTAAGGTAGTAAAACTTGGTCAATAACATGCACCACGCCATTTGTCGCAAGCATATTTAGACCTGTAATTGTTGACTCACTAGTGTTGCTCTTACCTTTCAGCATGGCCTTTCCAGACAACTTCACTGTAATCTTCTCCCCATTGAGTGTATTAAGCATTTGTCCATCTGAAAGATCTGAAGAAAATGCCCTGTTTGAAAGAACGTGATAGGTCAAAATCTTTGTCAACACCGACGGATCAGCCTGATTGATGGAGGCTATTGTGGTAAAACCTGCATTGATAAAAGCTTGATTTGTAGGAGCAAAAACAGTATACGAGCCTGATCCGCTTAACAATTGCGCAACATTTGTAGTTCCTTGACTAGCCCTTAAAACTGCGGCAACAAGAAACGATAGATTACTGTTAGATGTAGCGAGTTCCACAATATTTTTTGTTGCTGGCATAAGCACATGTGAAATACCGTGAACTACACCATTTGTAGCCATCATATCTGCTGAGTTTACTGCCCAACCGTTTACAAATACACCATTGCTATTTTTAGTTACATAAACATTGGCTCCGTTTACTGTCTTCACTTCTGCATTAGGACCGGCAGGCACATTAGCTGCGACTATTTTAGATGTTAGCGTATGGTATAATAAAACGGACTTCAAACTTTCCGCAGACATATTGTTGATATCTGCCGCCGTGATACCCGAGCTTTCGAACGCTTCATTGTTTGGTGCAAACACGGTAAAAGGACCTGTAGAGGACAAGGTTTCGCCCAAACCGGCTTTCGTGACAGCGGTTGCTAATATGGAATAATCCTTATTCATGGATATCATTGCAGAGATGGTTCCGGAAGTTTCCATCGGATTATCGTCGTCTTTACTACACGACACTGTCATCATTGAGCATACCATTAAGGCTGCTGCCATACCCGATAGTTGTTTGATTTTTCTGTTGAGTTTCATAATAATATAAATCTTAATCTTTTGATTTTAGAAACAATCAATCGTATAAAATAGTTCATTTATAAACCATTTATATTTTTAAATATCTGTAAATACAATTTTTATCACCTCAAAGGAAGGAAATTGGTTCAAAATTACACAAATAAAAATAATGAAAAGGGTGGTAAAATGGAGTTTAAGAGATTAATACAAAGAAGTTGGATGGGAGCAATGAAAAAAGGCGGGTCTATCGACCTGGCTAAAAATAAACTTTCCCATGAAACATATTAATCGTGACCTTCAGTCTTAACGATCTTGTTGTAAATTCCTAACAATAAAAACGGTGCCGCCCATTGGCCGACGAAAAATGCATTAAACACAAACATAGCCAATTAATCGGCATGGCACATCCTTTTATAATGGTCATTTAACACAAATAGAAAATTATAGCATCTTTGCATCAGCTGCTGCTCCCTTTAATTTAATAGCGTAGGGCCACTGCTCATCATTCTCATCTTTTCCATCCACAAGATGAACAGTATGTTCCTGCGGACGCTCCCCATATTCCTTTGCCCAAAATATGGCTATATTCTCTGATTCTACCTTTCGGGAATGACAAAATTCACTTTCCTTGTTATTGTAATCATTGTTTTCCGGAACACGATATATCTGAGCAGGGAGATAAAGCTGCTTTCCCTTCTGCACGGGATCATTGGGACGAGAACAAGCCAGATGGGTAAAAAGCATGCTGCCCATAAACACGATGTAAAAAATTAATCTCGATAGCATAATTAATTCTGGTCAATTGATATTAGTCGTTAACTGATCATCGAAGTTAATGTAGAATTCCTTCTGATTTCAACCCGAATTTATCCAATTACGTTACGATTGTGACCAAAATCCTGATGAGCTACATTTTATAAGACAGCAGTATATTCATCGTCTGGTTAAAATATGCTCCATAAATTATGAAACTCACCTTCTCCATTAATCAGCCCAAAGTAATATGTAGGTGTAGGTGTGCCCCCCAAATGAAATCTAATCTGTTAGTGCTACTATTAGAAAATTATAATTATTTTCGTGACTCAAAAAACTGAACTACGGTTATTAAAATAAAACTAATCCAATGAAAAAACTAACAACCTTATGTCTTACCTTATTCATCACCCAATTTAGCTTTGCTCAAAACACAGTCCTTGACAGCTTGGTTCAAAAAAATGGTTTTCCTTTCCAAATTAATAAAAACACCTCATTTCAAGGAAAAGGCTGGGATGTTTTGCTTAACGAAATCAAACAATCTACTTCCGTCCTGTTGGGAGAAACTCATTTTACCAACGAAGTCCCTTATTTTACCAAAGCTGTTATCAATGAGGTTAAGTTTGACAATTATTTTATTGAGGTTGACCCTTATTCCGTAGACATCATTGAAAACAAAATTAAATCTCTTACTGCTGAAAAGCTCAATTCTTTTGTTAACGAATATAGTAGCAACTTCTCTTTTTTGGAGCACGAACCGGAATTTGATTTGGTTAGGGATTTAGCTAAACGCAATACCAAAATATATGGTGTAGAACAAATCAGCGTTTCTGCAGACCAGATGATCATTTCCAGTTTAAAAGAAGCTTCGAAAAATAAAAAAGCAACCGAGGTCTATGACCAGATGCTTCATAACTCCAAATTGGCAGCGTCTAAAGAGGGTCTTGAAAAATACTACCTGCTATCCGAAGATTGCCTTCAAAAGATAGAATTGTTGCTGAAGTTAAGATTGTCTGACAATGAGCGAAAGGAAATTGAAGACCTTAAGCTAAGCAGAGAGATTTATACGAAAAGAAATCATCTCTTAAGGATTCAACTGCTGAAAAACATCTTATTAAACCAACTTCCCGATTGGAAAAATAAAAAAAATCTTTTCAAATTTGGTGCGAACCATCTTCCAAAAGGCGAGACGATATTAACAAAAACTGATATCTATGATATTGGCAACCTCATCTCTAATATTGAAGAGGCTAATTTTAGGAAATCGTTACATCTCATGATCGTTGGAAAGGGAGACGAAGATGATGACAGTAGTTTTAAATCTTTTCTGAATGTGGCAAAAGACGATCAATGGTACTGCTTTGACCTAAGACCTCTAAAGCAATCTATTTTGCAAAACAAACTGAAAATAGATGATGTTTACTTATCGAGAGTTATCAAAGGCTATGACTATCTTATCTATATGCCGAAAGTCACTAAAAGTAAAGAATTTTCGAAAGAGTAGCGGTATTACGAGGTTGTTGCAGTATCGACGCCCCCAATATGGGGTGGAATTAAATGAGCTGCATGTCAAACTTAAAACTAAATATAATACTAAACTTCATTTTCATAAACAAATCTTCGGATGTAGCCTTCTACGTCTGTAAGACCAAAGGGTTTAGCTAAAAAGCCGTCAGCTCCACATTCCTCTGAAATTCTTCGTCCATCAANNCATCAATATGGCCTGACATCATGATCACAGGCAGTTTATCATGTTTAAATGACATTCGCAGATCACGCAATACTAGATCTCCATTGCGAGGAAACATATGAATGTCCAAAAAAAGTATGTCAGCATCTATACTCTCCAACATTTCTGCCAATACTAAGCTGTCCGCTACGGTTATAACAACCGTATCTTGATCCTCCAGCACCATAGAAAATGCATTTAATATTTCTATGTCATCATCACATATCACAATTTTCTTTTTCATTTTGTTTTTTTAGTACTGTGAGCTAAATGTCCATTGTTAAAGACATCATTCATAAAAAATGGATCTTACAGACTGTAAGATCCATCCATTTTTTTCTAGCAGAGATACGCAGAAATTGCGTCTTGGCTCTACTATTTAAAGTTATTATTTTGCCCGTATATTAAAGTGGTATAAACTTTTGCCCCGCCAGCACATCGGCTTTTTTTTCGGTTAGTGATGGTTTCATCATCGTTATATTTCCGGGATTTTTCAATTGTCTTATTTATTGGTGTTGCCTGTTGAAATACTTATCGTTCTAAAAGTATTTGTTGTGGAACATCCCTTGAAGAGCTTTGGTTCTTTAGGTGCAAATATTTACCATATTTCGCGTGTATATTCATTCTAAAACGTATAAACACCTCTTGTAATAGTTTCGCGATGATGTATCAGGGATTTTTTTTCCACGCTGCGCACATTAGATTATAAAGTCGTGTCTACTGCTACAGCGCGTATGAGCACGTTATTTAAACAGTAAAAAATAAAATGATAAATCTGCTATATTTCAGTTTATTATACTTACATTTGAGACATAATCAGGCTCCGCCTTTGCTCTTCTGAATCGTTAAGCATTTCCCTTTCCCTCAGTTCTAGCATTTTCAGAAGCTCATTTTGTTATCAAAACAATAGGTGCAGTATCGTTAAACTTGATCCCATCAATCCTTTTTAATATACAAATCATCATTCTTGCGAACAAATGGATTACTATCGTTCTGGCCAAAAGACCATGACCATAGATATAACGCAATAATACTTTAAATAAATAATAATATAATGCAAGAAGGAACAGTAAAATTCTTTAATCAAAACAAAGGTTTCGGTTTTATTACACCAGCAAATGGTGGTGACGATATTTTCGTCCACGTAACGGGTTTGGTAAATGATGTCCGTGAAAACGACAGCGTGACATTCGATCTAGAGAACGGAAAAAAAGGCATTAATGCGACTAACGTACGTAAGGCATAATTAAGTAGAATAGTCCATTTTGGAAGATGACTTGTTTATTTTCCAAAGAGCATAACAGGAAACTGTTATGCTTTTTTGTGCGATGAAAATCGACAATTGTATAGCATATAAAATGCGATATACTAGACCGATATTTACTTAAAAAAAAAAGCGAGCAAAA
>DKIT01000088.1:0-25568 GCA_002454415.1 Sphingobacterium sp. UBA6711 | reverse complement strand
ATCTACAGAATGGGGTTATATGAATAGTAGATCACTTTAATAAATATACCTATAATATTTGACAATAGGTCGTTAAATTTTCAAAATAAATTAATCCGCCGAAAATAAACTGAAAGAACACAATGACAGTTTGGATGTTACATCAGAATAATGAATGATATGTTAAACTTTGAATATTAACACTTTTAATCCTTATTATATGCTAACTTAGCAAAACTTATCATTAAAAAAATATAAATGCCCTTTTTAGATCATGTCCTACAAGTTCCTAGATACGGATGGAAAGACAGCGATGGAAACCTCGTAAAGCCTAGTCAAAAACAACTTCTGAATGAATTTTTTAAACGTCTCAATGTCTTTAAGGACAGGCGAAACTGGCTACCATTTTTTAGCTGGCTAAAAGTTGCCTGCCTTATTCCTTTCTTTATCTTATTCTTGCTATTTCATATACATTGGTGGACTGTGTTGGCTGCATTCATCTACAGCATGATCATTATGGGGACCCATGGAACAATATGGCACCATCGATTCGCCACACACGGAGCATTCAAATTTCGAAATGGATTTTGGCGTTTTTTCACACAGAATCTAACCATCAATGTCATCCCGGAAGAAATATATGTGATTTCGCACCATGTACATCATGCAAAATCAGATCAACCCGGTGATCCCTATAATGCGCAAGCTGGATTTTTATACTGTTTCCTGGCAGATGTGAACCACCAACCTATTGCAAAAGACCTTACAGAAAATTCCTATAATCGTGTAAAACTTCTCATGCGTCATACG
Source organism: Sphingobacterium sp. UBA6711 (assembly GCA_002454415.1). Classification (GTDB taxonomy): domain Bacteria; phylum Bacteroidota; class Bacteroidia; order Sphingobacteriales; family Sphingobacteriaceae; genus Sphingobacterium. The sequence continues at coordinate 24,779 of DKIT01000088.1, read as the reverse complement.
GGAGTCACTGCCAACAACTACAAACAATATCAAAAATGGGGCTCATATGTCAATCCTTCTCATGCAATATGGTCCTGGATATTAAATTGGGCGTTCTGGTACGCCATATTTTATTTGATCGGTGGTCATGCGCTTGCTTGTACACTTTTTGGTGCGGCTGGATTTTGGGCTATAGGTGTAAGGACATTCAACTATGAGGGTCACGCAAAAGGAGAAGACAAACAACGGGAAGGTATTGATTTTAATGAAAAAGACAAATCAATAAACTAGCTATGGCCTGGCATCGTTGCCGGAGAATGGCACAACAACCATCATCTGTATCCAAAAAGTGCGCGAAGTGGTTTCAAGCCTTATCAGATTGACCTCGCTTGGTGCTACATTAAAATGATGCATAGACTTGGTGCAGTCATTAGCTATCGCGATGACAAAAAAAGATTTAACGAAAAATACAGTATCCCCTATCTAAAATCAAAGTTATAACATACGAGACGGTTAATGTACTGCCTTAAACTCAAATGCACTAATTTATTATTTCATGAGTAAAAACTGAACATTGAGTTATATCTTCCAAGCATCTCACAACATGTAGACTACGCTATCATTATTTTTCAGAAGTGTAATATACTAGGCTATATTTCCGTCGCGAATCATAGGAAATGCTATGTAACAATGATAGCTGGCTCACATCTGATGTGCTAACTATTATTCTTGATGAGTTAGGGATGGGAGGAATAGAAAAGGCCGAAAGTATGGATAATTGACCTTAAATGTTACCTGATATTGATCATATGGAGACCGAAACAACAAGTGACTCTAGTTTTGTCTTGTGGAAAAAAGTAGCCCTGAGCTAGGGGGTAACTCAGGGCTTAGTTGCAATTAACCTATTTTTGAAAAGTACATATAATACAATACCATTTCACTTTTAGTTTTATGAAAATAAAAAATTCTGTCCGGGGATTTGGCATCGGACACTATCTGTCAATCATTATTTTCCACACATGAATCAATAAGCATTGTCTGCCTTCTTATCAGAAACTGAATTTTGGTATGAGAGCTTTCAAAAATGGCAAAGCAAATTCCTCAGTTGCATCTACTGTAAGATTTTGTGCTGGAAGGCGAACCGCACAAGGTCGGCAGTATTTTTGGTTCCAGTTTTATCGATCAGCTGCTGCCGATGTCCCTCAATTGTACGTTTACTCAAAAATACGAGGTCTGCAATTTCGGAGTTCGTAAAGCCTTGTGAGATAAGCTCAAGAATGTGTAGCTCTCTTTCAGAAATAGCGTAACGAAGAAAAATAGATCGTTTATCTGACGGAGCAGGATCATGTGCCTCGAAATGATCCAGCAATGCTAAACCAATTGACATTGAAAGATATCTTTGTCCCTCCAAGACCTGTATTACACCATTAACCATATCGTCATAATTAGAGCTTTTAGATATATAGCCAACAGCTCCAGCCCTAAACGAGTCAGCAATGGTTGTGATATCCTCAATCATAGATAAAACAGCGACACGGGCGGCTGGAAACTTGTCCTTTACCTTGTGAATCAAAGTTATTCCGTCCATCTCAGCCATGGAAATATCTGTCAGTATAAGATCTGGCAGTGGATTGGTATTCAGGAATTCGAGTGCCTCAAGCCCATTTCCGGCCTCGCCTATAACCGCTATTTCATTAAATGACTCCAGTATAAGCCTAAATCCGTTTCGCACCAGAGTATGATCGTCAACGAGTAATATATTATGCATTCCAGTATGTAAGAATTGAGAGTATGCTAAGATCCTCCCCGCAATTAAAATGCCATTTTTAATAGTAGGGAAATTTTTGCCTACGTGCTAAGCAGTATACATTTACTTATTTCAACTCTATTTAATTCGTTACATTTGGAAACATAACTTGGAATTAAAACGTACATTAGGATTATCCAATTCTTTAATGCAACCTGTCTGATTTAAAGAACTTTCATCAGATGTAATATGTGTCATTAGTATTAATAAAAAAGCAAGAATGAAAAACAAATTCATACTACTATTAGCAATCCTTCCATCCCTCCTCTTTGGACAGACTATCAATTCTGATAAACTCAATGCATACTTTAGCTTGATTGAAAGTAAAAATTTAGGTGTTGGAAGTGTATCGATATTTAAAAACGGTAGAGAAGTCTATGCCAAAACCTTTGGACAAAAAAATATCCCCGAATTGTCCTTCAAACAGCATACAAAATATCAGGTTGGTTCTGTGACCAAAATGATTACAGCTGTTTTAATTTTTAAGTTGATCGAAGAAAATAAATTGCGCTTGAGCGATAGGCTAGCTGAGTTTTATCCCCAAATTCCTAATTCTGAAAAAATAACGATACAAAATCTATTGGGTCACACCAGTGGGCTTGGAAGTTATGTCGTCAAAGATGGAGAAGTGTGGGTAACTGAGAAAGTCAGCGACAAACAGATCATGGATCTGATCATCAAACAAGGTATTAGCTTTGAACCCGGTGAAAAAGTTGCTTATTCAAATTCCGCTTATTATCTGCTCACAAAAATTCTTGAAGGGAAATATCAAAAACCATTTCAAAAAATTGTGCGTAAAGAAATTATAAAACCGCTCCGACTGAAAAATCTAACTTCCTTCATACCTGGCCAAAAAGGCGTGTTTCCGCCTTATCATTATAACGGCAGTTCTTGGAGTCCGTTGGACAAAGAAATCGATTTTCTGAATGTAATAGGTGTTGGTGATGTATCTGCAACTTCCCATGATCTAAATGTTTTTATGAATAATCTTTTCCACTATCATATTATAAATAATGAAACGCTAAATCTAATGTAGCCGGTACTTGGAAAAGAAGAATGGGGCCGAGGAATTGCGCTGTGGGATTTTGGAGGTATTAACTTTTTTGGGCACGGTGGGGATACTTTAGGATCTCATGCTATTCTTATTTATAATAAAGAGGCTGATATTTCAATTGCTTACAATACTAATGCTGAGCGAATTAAAAAGGAAGATTTCATAAAAAACGTAATTGATTTGCTTTATGACAGAGAAGTTAATCTTCCAAAAAATTAATAACAACAATATCCCATCCCACCACCGCATCTCATTTCGGTTTTTATTAAATTCCCTTAAAGTGACTAGTCCTAAAAAACTACCCCCCCTGGAGGTGAACCATGAAAAAAATCCATATAAAAAACAGGCTCACGAAAATAAAAATTCATGAGCCCGTTAATTTTTAAAAATCAGTATTTTCAACCATTTAAAACACCTCCTCAATGATTATTTAATAAGCCAAGATTTTGTCTTCAATCTCTTTTACAGCTTTTACTGTTTTCATAAAGGAATCGGGCGTAACGGAAATAGAATCAATTCCTTCCTCCACCAGAAACTGCGCAAAATCGGGATAGTCTGAAGGTCCTTGCCCGCAGATCCCGACCTTAACCCCTTTTCTTTTTGCAGTTCGTATAAGACTGGTGATCATCATCTTCACAGCAGCATTACGTTCATTGTATAACCCAGAGACCAATGCCGAATCCCGGTCTAGTCCTAATACCAGTTGGGTGAGGTCATTTGATCCAATGGAAAACCCGTCAATATGTTCTGCGAACTCCTCAGCTAATATCACATTAGAGGGAACTTCCGCCATCAAATAGACTTCCATACCGTTTTGACCTCTTTTGAGACCATAATCGTCCATAACTTGATATACGTGCAACAACTCGTCTATCGTACGACAAAATGGAATCATCACAACTACATTATCCAAGCCCATTTTTTCCCTAACGCGTTTTATGGCTTGGCATTCCATCCCAAATGCTTCCCTATATGCCTTTGAATAATATCTCGAAGCCCCTCTCCATCCGATCATTGGGTTCTCTTCTCCAGGTTCAAAGTACTTCCCCCCTGGCATGTTGTAATATTCGTTTGTTTTGAAATCCGAAAAACGAACAATTACCTTATTGGGATAATAGGCTGATGCAATCTTGGCAATGCCATACGATAGCTTTTCTATAAAATAGCTTTTTTCATCAACATAACCTTTAATAAGCGACAAAATATAAGATGTCAATTGGTTATCGTTTAGTTCTTCATGTTTCAGAAGGGCCATCGGATGTACCTTGATATAATTATTGATAATAAACTCCTCTCTCGCTAACCCAACTCCTTTGGCTGGATAATCTGCATACTGAAAAGCGATATCAGGCGAACCAATATTCATCATAACAGGAGTATTTACCTGCGGAAGATCTGCAAGATCATGTTCAAATTTATGATAAGGGATCGCACCTCTGTAAACGAAACCAATATCTCCTTCTGCACATGATACGGTAATTTCCATTCCGGTATCAAGCGTGTCGGTAGCTTTGTCGCAGCCTACAATAGCAGGCACCCCCAATTCTCTAGCCACAATAGCAGCATGGCAGGTACGTCCGCCTTTATTGGTAATTATCGCAGCAGCTTTTTTCATAATGGGTTCCCAATCCGGATCGGTCATTTCCACTACCATGACATCTCCAGTTTGAAAATCAATCTTGTGCATATCTTGCTTTCCTATCCCTTGAAAGTTATGAATTCGCCCGGACGCGATCTTATCTCCTACTGCAATTCCACGTAAAAGTATTTTAGAGTCTCTATCCTTCTCATTGATCTTATACGCTGTAATACTTTTGCTACTCCTTCTCGAATGAATCGTTTCTGGTCTTGCCTGAACTATATATAGCGTATTCTGGATACCATCATGTGCCCATTCAACATCCATAGGGCACCATTTGTCTTTAAGTGAAGAATAGTATTCTTCAATAATGCATACCCATTGGGAAAGCAGAATAATTTGTTCATCACTGAGACAGTAAGTATCGGCCATTTTTACAGGCGTGTCGATCACCTTGACCATTTCTGAATCCCCATAGATCATTTTCAGCTGCTTGTTACCTAACTTCTTCTCGACAATAGAAGCATAACCTTGTTTTAATAATGGCTTATAAACAATAAATTCGTCGGGGTTAACAGCGCCCTGAACGACGAGTTCACCCAATCCATAGGATCCATTAATAATGACCGCATCTTTAAAGCCACTTTCCGTATCGATAGAAAATGCTACACCCGCAGCACCATGATCAGACCTTACCATCAGTTGTACGCAAACAGATAACCCCACATTGAACTGACCAAATTTAAAGGCTTCACGGTAGCTAATTGCGCGATCAGTAAAGAGCGATGCGAAACAATTTTTTATTGCGTTTAAAAGTTCCTTTTGCCCGCGTATATTCAAATAGGTATCCTGCTGGCCCGCAAAGGAAGCATCCGGAAGATCCTCGGCAGTTGCGGAGGAGCGTACCGCAACTCCAACCTTATACATATTATCCTTGCCTATAAGTTGTTCATAAGCATTTATAATCTCCTGTTCAATTTCCTTCGGAAATTCGCCAGCCTGAATTAATTCACGTATACGGCTTCCACAATAGGCTAGCTCTTGTAGATTTGAAATATCCGTAGCATCTATCATAGCCCTGATCGTGTGGTCCAGATTATTATCGCGTATAAACTGAAAATAAGAATGGCTAGTCACTATAAAACCATCAGGGATATTTACCACGAGCGGTTTTAAATGTTGCAACATTTCTCCTAAAGAAGCATTCGGTCCTCCTACCAGATCAATATCTCCAATAGAAGCTTCGATCAGTTTCATGGTTAGTTTATTATTCATCATTGGTTATTTATTTCTACGAAGGTATGCTTGATATTTTTATTCCATTTGTTAAATATTAAGACTATATAATATTATATTAATAATTTTATGAAGAAATCATAAAATTCACCACTAAATAATATGTATGAAAGATTACTTTGGACAGACCATTCTAGTAAAAAATTCAATTTTTACACTAGCTACTTCTGAGGTGTACCATGCGTTAAACAATTTCCACAACCATCAGGAATTGGAACTGATCTATATATGTTCCGGTCAAGGAATTTTTTCGGTTGGACAAAGTTCAAAAAGAATTTCGAGTGATTCAATACTACTTATTGGTCCCAATACACCACATATGTTCAAATTTGAAACTAACCGATATTACGATTATACCATGAAACATGGTAGAACACCACTACCTTTAAAACTGCTTACCTTACATATTGATCTCAATATATTAGGAAAAGACTTTCTAAATCTTCCTGAAAATAATATGCTAAAAACACTTATATCGGCATCAAAAATAGGACTACAATTGCAGGGTAATACAAAAAAGCGGGCCATCGGAATGCTCCAAAGATTAGAAAACAGCGCAAACTATGAACACCTCCCTTTTCTACTTTTACTTTTAAATGAAATAGCTGCGAGCGAGGATATCCCCGAGCATTATGAGCGCAATGCCAGTAGGCCATTTAAAAATATAGACGAAACTCGTTTGAGTAGAATTTACTTATATACGATGGACAACTTTTACAAGGATATCAAATTAAGTGAAATTGCTTCGATAGTCTATATGGTACCAAATGCTTTTTGTCATTATTTTAAATCACGTACTGGAAGAAGCTATTTTGATTTCCTCATTGAAGTGCGCATTGAACATGCGTGCAAGCTGTTACGTGAGGAAAATGAAAGCGTTTCAACGATTTCTGCAAACTCAGGCTTTAATAATCTTTCAAACTTTAACCGCTATTTTAAACAGCAGACAGGAAAATCTCCTACCGCCTATCGACAGCAATATAGAAGCTGAAAAAAACTCATAAAATATGAGTACTGACAATAAAAAAATCAATATCATAAAACACATTCAATATATTTTTTTGAATAAATAACCAAAATCGATATAATTTCTTTTAGTAACACAAAAATATATCTCTTAGCCATAAATTATATCGAATGATCTTATAGGCTATTTTTTGACCTTTCCACTGCCTATATTTGTTTACCTAACAAACTAACAGATAATATGGACTTAAATGTGAATGAATATGTTCAATGCCTAATAATTGGATCTGGGCCAGCGGGTTACACAGCCGCAATAGGCGGAGAGATTTGGCACAGATAATCAAATTGTAGCATGATTATTCGTGTAAATAGTAGTCATTCTTTAAAATTTCGGTTTTTATGAATTCAATTTGAAAGTCTTTTTTAATTGATAATATTTGTATAATTATAATACCAAAACTATGATTGGATTTCGAAAAAAAACATTATTATATCTTTTCACATCTTTGATTCTGATTTCATGCAATGAACCAATCAGTAAACAGAGCGCTAAATATGAAAAGAAATTCAACCTTTCAATTCCGCAAGCTAAATCTATAATAGATATGCCCGTCCATTGCTTGACGGTTGAATATCCTAATAAATTAGGTCAGTCGTTAGGAAGTGATTCCGATCTCAAATCACCACATACATTACACCCAATATTTTATGGTTGTTATGACTGGCATTCGTCAGTACATGGTTACTGGTCAATTGTAAAACTCTTAAAAACATATCCTACCCTAGACGCCGATGGAAAAATCAAGGCAATATTAAAAAAGCACATTACTTCAGAGAATGTGAAAACAGAAATGAGAATCTTCAATGACAAAAATAATTTGGCTTTTGAACGACCGTACGGATGGGCTTGGTTATTTAAATTACAAGAAGAGCTTATCACATGGAATGACGATGACGCAAAATTATGGGCAGCATCCTTACAACCATTGGTAAATTTACTGAGTGAAAGATTGAAAACTTATTTACCTAAACTTGTATATCCCATTCGTCATGGCAAACATGAGAATACGGCATTCGCCCTATCGCTCATATTAGATTATACGAAAGCTGCAAACGATGTAGATCTTAAACATATCATTATTGAAAACACTTCAAGACTATACGGCAACGATTCCAATTGTGACATGGCATATGAACCAAGTGGATCGGATTTTCTTTCTCCTTGTTTGGAGGAAGCTTATTTGATGAGTAAAGTTTTAAACCAAACAGACTATAAGAACTGGTTAAAATCATTTTTACCAGCAATTTTTGAAAAAAAATATTCTTTAGAACCTGGAATCGTCAAAGATAGAAGTGATGGTCAACTAGTACATTTAGATGGTTTGAATTACAGCCGCGCTGCCTGTTTATACGGGATCTCGCTTAAACTACCTGAGTTGAACTACTTAAGGGCTATAGCTGATAATCATATCTCATACGCGCTTAAAAATCTTTCAAAAGAGGATGATTATATGGGTTCACATTGGCTTGGAACTTTTGCTTTGTATGCATTGACACACCAATAGATTATCTAATTCTTAGAATTTAAGCATGTCGGTAATGAGTACGATCAAACATTATCCTCTTGGTGAAACAGCAATAGTTCTTTGTTTTGGCGATGTTATTTCACCTGACATAAATTCTTTTATTAGCGCTTTTGCATCCCATTTGGATGATTTAAAAGAGCATAGAATAATAGAATATGTTCCAGCTTTCACAACTATAACAATATACTATGATCCTACCGTAGCGTCATACACGAGTATGGTTAAACTTCTCTTCAATTTAGTGGAAAACCTAAATATTCAAACAAAACAGGGGGTATTGGAAAAAAAAATCCCCGTATACTATAATGGACCAGATCTTGAATATGTGTCAGAGTACACTGGGTTAAATAAGCAAGATATTATACGCCTGCACAGTCAACCGACCTACTTAGTTTATATGATCGGCTTTGTGCCTGGCTTTCCGTATTTGGGAGGTATGAATCAGCTTCTTGCCGCCCCTCGGAAGGAAATTCCACGTATGAAAGTTGAAGCAGGTTCGGTTGGTATTGCAGGTGAACAAACCGGCATTTATCCAATGGAGACACCTGGTGGATGGCAAATTATAGGAAAAACGCCAATTGTGCTGTTTGATATTAATCGAGAGGAACCATCTTACCTGCAGGCCGGGGATTTAATACGATTCGTACCAGTGGAACAAGAAGAGTTTATAAGTATTTATGAAACCGAAAATGGGAATTAAGATCGTCAAAGCTGTAATGTTAACGACCGTTCAGGATTTAGGTAGGATTGGTTTCCAAAAATCCGGGATGGTTGTTGGAGGTGCTATGGATAATCTAGCACTAAGGTTAGGGAATATCATACTCGGTAATAGTGAAAATGAGGCTGGTTTGGAATGTACCACCATTGGACCAACTATAATATTTACTGAAAGCCAGCTTATTACCATTACAGGCGGAGACCTCTCGCCTTCTTTGGATGGTGTTCCTGTTCCTATGTGGAAACCAATATATATCACTGCGGGGTCCATAATTTCATTTGGACATCCAAAAACCGGATGTCGAACTTATATTTGTTTTTATGGTGGGCTAGCTATTCCAGTAGTCTTAAATAGTCGATCAACTTATATTAGAGGAAAAATAGGTGGCTTTAATGGAAGAGTTCTTGAAAAAGATGCTNNTTCAGAGACTTATACAAGAATTATCGTAAGAATTTTAATTGGAGCTTAGATAATTCGATTTATCCATTTCTCTCCTCCCGCACTATTCGTATTACAGATGGCCCATATTTGAATCAACTTGATTGTGATAGTTTAAATACATTTCTTTCAAAAAAGTTTACAATTTCAAATCAGTCTGATCGAATGGGATATAGATTAGGTTCAGAAATACTTAATTTAAAAAATAAAGTAGAATTGTTATCGTCAGCCGTAAACCTTGGTACGATTCAACTGCCCCCTCAAGGCAATCCAATCATCCTGATGGCAGATCGACCAACCACTGGTGGATACCCCATTATCGGTCAGGTTGCATTAGTTGATATTCCACTTATTGCACAGTTACGCCCACAGGATCAAGTAATTTTCAAACTGATCTCATTAAACGATGCGCAATTACTACTAAAAAAAAGAAATAAACAAATTCGACGGTTAAAAGAAGCAATAGCATTAAAGTATGAATAGAAAATCGAGTATTGATATTAACTGCGATATGGGCGAGAGCTTTGGGAGATGGAGCATGGGTAATGATAAGGCCCTCCTCCCCTTTATCACATCAGCAAACATCGCTTGCGGATATCACGCTGGTGATCCATTAACCATGCTAGATACCGTCCAATCAGCATTAAAATATGATGTACATATTGGCGCACATCCTGGCTTTCAGGATCTAGAAGGTTTTGGAAGAAGGTCAATGCAATTAAGCCCGAGAGAAATCTATGGCTTAGTCGTATATCAGGTCGGTGCGCTTGCCGCCTGCGCCAAAACTTTAAAAGCTGATTTACACCATGTAAAACCTCACGGTGCCTTGTATAATATAGCAGCCCGAGAGCCCGCCGTTGCAGACGCAATTGTCAATGCAATTTTTGACATAGACTCCAATTTAATCCTGTATGGTCTATCTGGAAGTGAGCTCATTTATTCAGCCAAACGCAAAGGACTAAACGTTTACAGTGAAGTCTTCGCCGATCGGACCTATCAGCATGACGGAACATTAACTCCACGCACTGAAGAGAATTCAATTATTAAAGAAGATAAAGAAGCGATCAATCAGATTCTCCATATACTATTAAAAGGAAAGGTGAAATCGGTTCAAGGTCAAGAGGTCGATATTCAAGCTGATACGATCTGTATACATGGCGATAATCCAAATGCCTTGGAATTTGCGACGATGATTACCGAAGCTTTAAAAACTCATGAAATAGAAATCAAATGAAAAATAAAACTACTTCTTCCCTTATAGCTGCGGCATTATTGATGGCAACTTCGGCTGTCGGTCCAGGCTTCTTGACTCAAACTACTGTATTTACTGAATCTTTGGGGGCTAGTTTTGGATTTGTGATTTTAACATCCATTTTGATAGACATTGGTGTACAATTAAACATTTGGAGAGTAATAGCTGCTTCAAAACGACGTGCACAAGATATTGCCAATATGGTGCTTCCTGGCTTGGGTATCTTTTTATCGGTATTGATCATTTTCGGAGGATTAGCTTTTAACATCGGAAATATTGCGGGAGCTGGTTTAGGACTCGAGGCTCTCTTCGGAATTGATATTAAAACGGGATCGATCATTTCTTCGCTAATAGCTGTAACGGTATTTGCGAATAGGCAGGCGGGAAAGGCGATGGATCTTTTTACTCAAGTTTTAGGATTTATGATGATTCTGGCAATATTCTATATAGCAACAGTATCACATCCCCCACTGGGAGAGGCCGCGTTAAGAACGGTGGCACCACTAAAAATAGATTTTATGGCAATTATTACATTGGTAGGTGGAACAGTTGGAGGATACATAACTTTTGCCGGAGGACATCGACTAATTGACGCAGGAATTTCAGGAGCAGAAAATCTTCCTAAAGTGAATAAAAGTGCGGTAATGGGTATTTCTGTAGTAGCTTTTATTCGAATATTTCTTTTTTTAGGATCGCTGGGAATTATAAGTCAAGGATTACCAATAAACAATAACAATCCAACCGGGTCCGTTTTCGAATTAGCAGCCGGAAGTTTCGGTTTTAAATTGTTTGGCCTCGTCATCTTCGCTGCAGCAGTCACTTCAATTATAGGTTCTGCTTATACTTCGGTATCTTTCATTAAATCATTTAGTCCTAAAATAAGTAAAAATGAGAATTGGCTTATTATAATTTTTATTATGATTTCCATGTTCACATTCATAGCCATTGGAAAGCCAGTAAATTTACTAATAATCGCAGGTGCGATTAATGGCATCATTTTACCTATATCACTAAGTGTGATACTTTCAGCTTCTTACAATTCAAATATCGTCGGTGCTTATAAACAGCCATTTTGGCTTACTTTCATCGGTATAAGTATTGTGATAATTATGTCTTTTATGAGTATTAAAATCCTTTCAGACCTGTTTTAAATAAAAAGAAATTGAGTTAAAAATTCACAAATCAGAAAATAAATGAGCATTTTTTTACATCAGTTTTCATTGATGATAGAGTCACCTAAAAGGAATGCGATAAACTGATATTGATCCTTGTACCGTTTCCTTTAACATAATTTAGGTTATTTGATTGCCATTGTGAGATAATCGTAAAGTAATCCTTATTCAATAAATTCTCGACACCTAACCGTAAAATCGATCTTTTGGACAACTCGTATCTGCTGGAAAAGTCAAATGTGGCAAATGATTTTATTGGACCTGTACCATAACTATAAAGTCCATTGACTGGTTCGAAGCGCCTCCTTCCAGAAGTAGCTATCATCTGCGTAGTCATAGACCATTTTGAAATTGGATTGACCGTCACAGAAGCTGTAATTTTTGGCGGATTTATACGATCACCTCCGAGGTAGATTTTACTTCCGTCCGATAATTCTCTTTTTCCTTCAGTGTATGAATAGCTAGCCCCAAAATTTAAAATCGAATGTATTCGGTAGCTTGCAGAGAACTCAAAACCGTAAATTTTTTCTGGCGAACGTGCAATCTGAGGGTTTCCATCAACGAAAACATATGAGGCACCCAAGGTTGAAGTGCTATAGTATGCTGCTGCTTCGTAGGAAATCTTTCCGAAATCACCGGAGAAACCGAACTCATAGTTATTTGCTTTCACCGCCTTTATCGATGTATTACTTACGGTATTCTCTTTGGCCGCGCGGAGGACAAGTCCAAGATCGGCGACACTAAAACTTTGGGAAAAGCTAACGAAAGGTTTAAAAACTTGTATCCTGGTGTATCGAAGTCCTGCGTTCAACATCAGCGCTGTAAAATCCAAATCTCCACCTTTTACAACGGTTCCTCCCCCAACATAGTTTCCATTAACTGCGTTTAAAATTCCAATTGTTGTATAAGTAGGTACAGTTATGTGAACGTTTTCCAACCTGCTTCCAGCTTTCAAAATAAGATATTCAGCAAATGTTGTCTTGAATTGTAAATAAGGGGCTAGATTGCGCATATCCATATTTGGTATCACGGTTCGCCCATCAGTAAGCATTGTATTTGTCTTATCGGAAAGTAAGTCTAAACCATAGGTTATCTGGCTTTTTATTTGATTGGACCATTGTAAAGGTGTATTGAGGTTCAAACGCAACCCCAGCTTTTTGCTTTTAGTTCCAGGCTGTCCATTACCCTCAAAAAAATTACTATAGCTAATCAGGGTTTGATAGTCCTGAAAATATATATTGGCATCAACGTCCGTTTTACCTATCAGTTCTTGGGCTGAGTATTTTAAACTGGCATTGTGATTATACGGCGTACCTTCCGACTGTCCGGGTCGATTGCCAATGACTCCTATCGTGGGCGAATTAAAGTCGCCGTATTTCCCTGCTTTGGCAATATAGTCTGTATACTGCGTACTTTTAAAAAAGTTATACATCAATTCAAGCCTGCTCATGGAATCTAATTGATAGCCAATCTTTGCGAAAGCATTCCAATTTTTTAGATCGTTCATGCCGTATTCTGGAGACAATACGGTGCCATCCGCATCTCTGTAAAGGCCTGTTTGTTCATATCTCCCGCTAACGATGTAATCCAAATGACCTTGACGGCCACTAAAGAGCTGACCAACATTATAACCAGCTGTCTGGCCTGGACGGACCAAGGAAAAGCTACTGCCTATTTCCGTCTGACCGCTAATAGACTTTTCTTGAGTGGCATGCTTTGTAATATAATTGATCAGTCCTCCATCTGCGCCATTGCCATAAATAGCTGTTGCCCCTTTTATAACCTCAATACGCTCAATAATTCCCGGATCCAGAGAACGTATATCACGGGCCCCGTCTCTAAGGGGGGTAGATTGTGGTATTCCGTCAATCATAATAAGCACCCTCCGTCCTCTCAGGGTCTGTCCTAAATTTTGGGTACGATTGGTCGAAACTCCTAGCCCTGGTACTGTGGCAGCCAATATATTACTTAAATTACTGCTTATGCTCCGCTGTGATTCGAGCTGTTTCTGAGAAAGCACTGTAACAGATGATGGCACTTCATCGAGTGACTCGATACGCCTGGAGGCTGACACAATAACCTCACTTATCCTATTATCTAATCGTAAGCTGGGAGAAAAATCAATGCTGTCCTTTAAGCGGACAACTAAAGTGGTATCGAGTGTTTGATAACCAATAGCACTAAATTGAAATCGATATGTTCCTTCCGGTAAGGAGGACACAAATTTACCTTTTGCGTCGGTTTGCAATTTTATCCCGCTATTTGTCTTTACCGTAGCATAAGGAATCGCAACTCCGCTTTCTGCACGCACGGTGCCCGACAGATAACCTTGCTGGCCGTATAAGGAGGATGCTGAAAGTAAGATAAATCCAATTGATGGCAATAACTTTCTTCCACCTTGGCTGAGATTCTTTGTAAGATCATTTAAGTCTGGTGTCTTGGACTTGTTGTGGTTTTGCATGATGCACAAATATATGATCTTTCCTCCTATTATTTATAATTATTCTAAACAACAAGAGGAAAAATCTTTTTATTATTGATTATCTTCCTAAAATTTAAAATTGCTACAAAATTCGATCGTTCTTTGTTTAGGAGCAGTATATTTTTATAACAGTGTCGTTTAACAGGCGAATTTGTCCGTTTCACCCCAAAAAAGCTTTCAATATATTTTCCTTAATGACAATTTTGAGTCATTATGAGGAAGCATCTTATTATTTTAATCATTTTTCTATTGCCAATTATTGGTATGGCACAGGAGAAGTGGAACCTTAAGTCATGTATAGATTATGGGCTGGAAAATCATCGGAGTAGAAAAATTCGTTCTAATGAGCAACTTGCTGCTGACGCCAAGGCGAAGGAAGCATTATCGGCCTACCTTCCTAATATTAGCATAGACGGATCGGTTGATGACAACCTAAAGGTTCAAGAACAAGTAATACCTGCTGGACTGTTTGGCCCCAACGATACCAGAGTTGCCTTTACTAAAAAATTTGGGACTACCGCAACAATACAATTAGATCAAACTATCTATGACCAGTCATTGCTCACCGGACTTAAAGCAAACAAGTACAACGCCAAAATTGCCGATTATAATGTACAGGCAAGTGATGAAGAGATTATTTTTAATGTAAGTACCGCTTATTATCAGATTTTAGTCTATGAACAGCAGCTTGTATTATTGCAAAATAACTTAAATAGCTATAAAAAACAATTAGCGGTAGCGACAATGCAAGTCGATAAAGGGGTTGCCACTAAAGTTGACTTAAACAAAATTCAAGTAAGCTACAACAATACGGCATCAGATATTCAAGTAGCAGAGTCTGATTTGATTCAGAGTAAAAATAAATTAAAAAATGTGATGGGCATGCCTTTATCAATGAACCTGATAATAAATGATAGCAAATCTGATTCATCACTTAACGACATCATGATACTTGACAGCATTGCTTTTGATGTCAACCAAAGAACTGAGTATAAGGTATCTGAAGCAAACCAATCGCTGCTGGAAATTGACAAGAAAAGGATTCAGGACAACATAATCCCAAAGATTTCTTTTTATGGACGTTATGGGGGTAATGGATTCGGCGACAAGATTGGAGAATCTTTTTCTACGATCAATTCATTTTCAGCAATTGGACTGAAGTTAAAGTGGAATATTTTCGACGGCTTTAAACAAGGAGCTCAGTCAAGGCAAGCAGAATACAAACGCCTCAATGGACTTGAAACGCTTAAACTTGATGCAGATAAGTATAAACTTGAATTTGAAAATGCGAAGGCTAAACTTTTAAAAGCTCAAACCAGAAGTTTCAACGACAATAAAAATGTGAAGTTGGCTATTGCTGTATTCAACGGTATAGACCTCCAGTATAGCAAAGGTGTTATACCGATCACTGACTGGCTCACTGCCCAAAACGATCTTAGGCAGGCTCAAAATAATTATCTCAATTCCATAAATGACTTTTATTTGGCCCGTATTGAGCTTGAAAAAGCAAATGGTTCACTAAAAAAATACTACAATCAACTATAAAATAATGAAGCGGAAATACATAATTACCCTAGTGATCGTATGCATACTGATCGTTATTGTTGTTATTAAACTAACCAGCAATAAAAAACATTTAGACTCTAAAAACAATCCTGCTCCAGCGAAGGTAGTAACCATTCCAGTTCAAGTAGATACAGCAAAAATACAAAATCTTAATACTGGTATTGCTAAAACAGCTTCCGTTGCACCTTTTATCGAAGCAAAGGTAATGTCGACCTTAAATGGAACGATCAAACAATTGAATATAAATTTGGGTCAAAATGTTACTCAAGGCCAGGTTCTTGCATTGATCGATACGAGAGTTTTAGAAATCGATTTGCAAAAATCCCAAGCCAACGAACTAAAATTAAAAAATGATCTTGGTATTTATAAAGAACTACTCGCTGGGGAAGCAGCGACGAGAGAAAAGGTTGATGAACTAGCTCTTGACTACCAGAATGCAGTAAACGAGACCAGTCGTATCAGAAAACAAATTAAAGACGCTAGGATATTAGCTCCCACTTCAGGATCTATTTCCGTGAAATCTATAGAACAGGGAGTTTATGTGAATGCTGGTACAGAAATAGCTACAATAGTCAATCTGTCTAAAACAAAGGTAGAACTTATGCTTACAGAAGCAGAAGTTTATCAGATTAAACTTGGTCAAAGGGCTAATATCACCACAGAAGTTTTCCCAGGAAGCGAATTCTCAGGTAATGTTACTTTTATCAGTCCTCAGGCTGATGAAACCAAAAGCTATAAAGTGGAGATCTTATTGAATAATGCAGGTGATAAAGTCATGCGGTCAGGAACAATAGTCAATGTACAGTTTTCTAATTTAAATACAAAACAACAATTAATGATACCAAGAAGCGCTATCATTGAAAGTTTACAAAATCCGCAGGTATACATAGTTAATAATGGTCATGCAAAAATCCAGAAAATAGAAATTGATGGCGAATTTGGTAATATGATCGCTGTACGAAAAGGTTTGAACGCTAATGATATCGTTGTAACTTCTGGCCAAATTAACCTAAAAAATGGAACCCAAATAAGTATTTCTAAATAAAAAACAATGTCAATTTCAGAAATAGCCATAAAAAGGCCCTTATTAATTGTGGTAATATTTACTGTACTCATTCTTTTTGGTTTACAGAGTTATTTCCAGTTAAATTATAATCTCCTACCAAAGATTGAGATAAATGTTGTCAGTGTAAACACTGTGTATCCTGGCGCTTCAGCGGCAGAAGTTGAAACTTCAGTAACTAAAAAGCTGGAGGATGCCTTCGCATCTGTTGAAGGTCTTGACCAGATCACTTCGACATCTCAAGAAGGAGTTTCACAAATATCGCTTACCCTCAAAAGTGGTGTAAATATAGACGAGGCTGAGCGCGCTGTACAACGCAAGGCTGACCAGGCGCAAAATGACCTTCCAGACGATATAGATAAACCACAGGTCAACAAGATAAGTTTGGAGGAAACGCCTGTTATTAGTTCCGGCGTAACTGGAACGCTTGCACCACGAGCATTATTTGATATCGTAGATTTAAAAGTCAAGCCTATATTGCAAAATATAACTGGCATAGGACAAGTTAATATAATTGGCGGGGANNCGTAGCGAATTCAAACCTATCTTTTCCTGCTGGGAGTATAAAGACACAAAATCAGCAACTTTCCATCCGCTACGATGCCAATCTGACTTCTATAGCAGCAATAAGAGAATTAATTATCTCAAGCAGCCCTGGAAAAGGGAAAGTCTACTTGAATGATGTAGCTGATGTTGTAGATGCAACTGCTGAGGCAACTGCTATTAATCACATTAACGGAATACCATCCATTGGAATTCAGATAATAAAACAGTCTGATGCAAATGCCGTTGATGTCAGTAAACTCGTCAAAGCTGAATTTACAAAGTTAGAAGGTCTGTACGCAAAAGAAGGAATCAAATTTGAAATTTCTAGTGATCAAAGTACTTATACATTAAAGGCAGCCCATGGGGTCATGGAAGATCTTGTACTTGCTATCTTAATTGTGGGCATCGTAATGTTGGCGTTTTTGCATAGTTTCCGAAGTTCAATGTTTGTTTTGGTAGCATTACCAGCCTCCATTATACCAACTTTTATTTTAATGTATTTAATGGGATTTTCTTTGAACCTAATGACATTAATGGCAATGTCTCTGGTAGTAGGAATTTTGGTTGATGACTCGATTGTAGTACTTGAAAATATCTACCGCCATCTCGAGATGGGAACACCCAAAAGAAAAGCTGCACTAGATGGCAGAAACGAAATTGGATTTACAGCCCTTGCAATCACTTTAGTGGATGTCGTAGTCTTCTTACCACTTGCCATGTCAGGAGGAATTATCGGGTCCATTCTGAGAGAATTTTCATTGGTAGTTGTATTCTCCACGTTAATGAGTTTGTTAGTTTGTTTTACAATTACCCCTATGTTGGCAAGCCGCTTTGGCAAACTGGAAGAACTTAATCCAAAAACATTGTGGGGAAAGTTAAATCTAGGATTTGAGAATTTCATTGATCAACTCAAATTGGAATATGCAAAACTGCTGGGATATCTATTGGGAAAAAAGAGATATCTCCTTTCGGCTGTCATACTTCTCATTGTTGGATCAATAATGTTAGTGGTGAAAGGTTTTATCGGAGCGACATTTATTCCTTCTGCGGACCAAGGTGAAATAAATATTACTGTAGAACTTGCTCCCTCCTCTTCTATCTACCAAACGAACATGCTCACCCAGCAGGCGGAGAAAATAATTATGGTACATCCAGAAGTGACAAAGATATTTACTAGTGTAGGCTTTGTATCAGGAAGTGTCGCGGGAGCAGCTAATAATGCCAATCTTTCGGAAATTACAGTAAGTTTGGTCGATCGCGAAAAACGATCACTTGAATCGTCTGAATATGGTTTGAAATTACAGCAAGAATTAGCACAAAATATACCTGGGGCAAAATTTTCTGCATCTGCTACCTCAATATCTGGTGGCGGAAATGCAGTTCCCATCCAAGTCGCCATAAAAGGGACTGACCTCTCTGCAGTTAGAAAAACTGCAGAAGCGTTGCAAAAGATGATTGAAACTGTACCGGGAACGCAGTTTGTCGCGCTTTCGGTAAAGGATCAAAAAGAAGAAGTAAAAGTAAGTCTTGATCGAGAAAAAATGAGCACATTTGGGATCAATGCTTCTCAAGTAGGATCAGCTTTACAAGGTTCATTCAGTGGAAATGATAAAACCAAATTTAAACAGGCTGGCAATGAATACGATATCGAAATAAAGCTTGATGATTACGATCGATCAAATGTTAATAATATAAAAAATTTACTTTTTACTAATACAGATGGGCAGTCATTCCTTCTAAGTCAATTTGCGTCGGTTGAAACTGGATTGGGAGAGAGTGTGCTACAAAGGACCGACCGTCTAAGTTCTATAACGGTAAATGCTTCTGTAATAGGAAGGCCTATAGGATCAGTAGCTGACGATATTAAAGCGAAGCTTCCAAAAATCAAGATACCATCAGGAGTATCTACTGAGTTTCTTGGTGATACTAAAAATCAGGGAGAGGCATTTGGAAGTCTGGGGCTCGCACTAATAACAGCAATAATACTGGTTTATTTAATCATGGTAGCGCTATACGAAAGTCTCATTTATCCTTTTGTCGTTTTATTTTCGATTCCGGTGGCTATAATCGGGGCTTTATCAGCACTTGCACTGACGATGGAGACCTTAAATATTTTTTCTATTGTAGGATTGATCATGTTATTAGGACTTGTTGCTAAAAATGCAATATTGATAGTAGATTTCGCTAACCAGCTGAAAACAGAAGGTAGAAATGTCCGAGATGCGTTGATTGAGGCTGGTAAAGAAAGGCTACGTCCGATTCTGATGACTACGCTGGCAATGATCTTAGGGATGCTTCCAATTGCCTTAGCCTCTGGCGCAGGGTCGGAAATTAAAAATGGAATGGCCTGGGTAATTATTGGCGGCTTGACAAGCTCAATGATTTTAACTTTATTTGTGGTACCTGCTATGTTTCTCATTATCGAACGTCTTATAGAGAGAACTGGAAAAAAGAAAATAAAACAGAAATTTGCAGAAGATAATTTTACGGAGAAAACAAATGAGTAATCAATATCCGAAAAAGATCATGGTAAAAATGAATTGGACATTGGTGGCCTTCGTCAGTGTCTTTACCTTTTTATTCTCAATACTTGACAAACTGGATGTTAAAGGGGCTATATCAACAACTCTTTTTGGCACGAGCTTACTTCTATTGGTCACTTACGCGAATATAGGACTGAGGAACCATTTTTTTGATAAAACGAAACATAATATTTTGTTTTACGGATTAAGTTATATGAATGGCATTTTAGCATATTTTATATTATGGCCTATATTTACCTATTTGTCTAATTATCCCTGGTCTTATGAGGATTGGAAACTCGCATTAATCTTTGTTTGTGGTGGAATTGCTGTCAATACTGTGATACTTTTCACACAACATAGAGCAATTATTGAGATTAAAAGCAATGAGGCTGAACTCGAAAACTATCGATTACGTATCGCAAATGCTGAAGCCTCAAATCTAGTATTAAAACAACAGATTCAACCCCATTTTTTATTTAACGCACTCAACAGCGCAAAAGCACTTTACCGGATTGACGTGGAGCAAGGTGAAGAATACTTAATAAAGCTAGCGTCATTCCTTCGTTCCACAGTATCAGCAAATAATGCGACTTTTTCAACGCTCAAAGAAGAAATATTATTATGCTTAAATTATTTAGAAATGCAAAGAATTAGATTCGGTAATGCATTAAATTGGACATTTGCCCATGACGATCCAAATTATGAAAATGGTTACGTGCTGAGTTTTTCGATACAACCGCTATTGGAAAACGCTATTAAACATAATGAAATAACCGAGTTCTGCCCTCTGGATATTAAAATTGAAATTCTAAAAGGAAGAGTGATAGTAAGCAATAATACGAATATTCAAA
The DNA here is from genome assembly GCA_002454415.1 of Sphingobacterium sp. UBA6711. Taxonomy (GTDB): domain Bacteria; phylum Bacteroidota; class Bacteroidia; order Sphingobacteriales; family Sphingobacteriaceae; genus Sphingobacterium. The sequence goes on along the minus strand of DKIT01000088.1, from coordinate 3,899 downwards.
AAAATGTAGAAAAATCTACTGGTACTGGCCTGTTAAATTTGAATGAACGATACAAATTATGTAGTGATGAAGGAATAACTATCACCAATCGTGACGGTAAATTTTCGGTTAGTTTTAAGATTTTAAAAAATGGAAATAATCATAATTGAAGATGAACAGCTCACCTCAAATGACCTCATTCAGACTATCATACGAGTAGACCCTCAGATTAGCATACAAACTGTGCTTCGGTCCGTACGTGAAGCTAAAGAATATTTTAATTCTGGAAGCCATAAGCTTCCGGATCTGATATTTAGCGATATAAAATTAGGAGATGGGTTAAGTTTTGAGATATTTAGAGATTTTACTAAAAGAGTTCCCGTCATATTCTGTACGGCTTTTGATGAATTTGCCTTAAATGCCTTTAAAGCAAATGGAATAGATTATCTACTGAAGCCTTTTTCGACAGCGACGATTAAAAATTCGTTAGAAAAATATCGAGAAATGAACACAAGTAAAACAGTAATTCAGAACGATAGCTACGAAAAAATATTTATGGCAATGTCTGAATTAAAGAAACCGGTAGCAATCCTGGTTTATCATAAAGACAAAGTGATACCTATCAGGATTGATACGATTGCAGCACTTTATTTGGATAGAGATCAAAGTAAGCTCTTAACCTTAAATGGACAGGTATACTCTGTAGATAAAAGCTTGGATGACATGGAGGTAATGGTGGGAAAACAATTTTTTCGGGTTAACAGACAGGTAATACTCAATCATAGCATTATCATTGATGTATCTTATTATTTTTCACGAAAATTGAAAATCAATATTAGCTTACCGTTTGAGTTCCCAATAACGGTAAGTAAAGAGCGAAAGCCGTCGTTTCTACAATGGTTATCGGGACAGGAATAAATACTACTGGTTTGCAATGGAATTTTTTAACGAAAAATATTGTTTCTTAAGCAGCTACTAGGTTCCTCAATCTTCTGAATATTTAAAGATCTGCGGAATAATATAACGCTTGTTTCTCATAGATTTTCAAAATACCGGATTAGATAATCCATAAATGATATGGCTAGAGATCCGTCATAAGTAGTATTTAACCATTTAACATATAAAGTTTGTCAATTAGGAGATTTTCAAAAGTAATTCTATTTGGCAAATGCTACGTATCACTTAAGGCATTAAATGAGAAAAGAGGGATCTGCTCGGGCAGAAAATATAGGTTAGAAAGCTTATCTCTATTAAATTAGATTTTACAAGACTATGAGTTATAATACGCAGGAAGTTCAAGACACTAAGATTATTAAATTTATAACAGAGGACCGATACCATGCTTTACGTCACGTTATTTTACTTCTCGGCACACTCACAATACTGTGTTTTTCCAAAGACGCAACTGAATTTAACGGCTCTTTCCGATTCCTAAAGGTTCTTTGTATTTACATTCCTTTAGTATCTATGTATTACGTAAATATTAATATTCTCGTTCCAAGACTCTTCTTTAAAGGATCATATATCCTTTATTCTGTACTACTTATTTTAATTGTAATTATATCATTAACAGGTGTTTACAAAACAATGGATTTTATTTTCCTAGGGGAACGTGTATTAGAGGAACGAGATAATTACGCAGTTCGTGGTTTTTATGAATCAACGATCATATTGATTACTATTATTTTGGTAACAACTATGATAAAATTATTTCAGCGTTGGATGAGAGATAATGAAAAGATTAATGACTTAAGGAATATAGCACTCACAATGGAACTAAATGAGCTAAGAAACCAGATAAATCCACATTTTCTTTTTAATATGCTCAACGGTATTAAATCGCTCATACGAACTGATGTGGACAAAGCAACAACGGTTATTATGAAATTATCTCATTTTTTACGATATCAGCTTTATGAAGATAGTGAACAAAAAGCACTTTTAAAATCTGAGCTTGATTTTATTTCAAACTTTCTTGAACTAGAAAAAATAAGGCGAGACAATTTTTCCGTAAAGATTGTAAATAAATCAGATATTCAAATACTCAATAGTATTCTCCTCCCGCCAAACTTGTTCACTATTTTCATAGAAAATGCTGTGAAGCACAGTGTTAATATCAATGGAGATGCGTCGTACGTTTCTATAATTATTGAGATCAAAGCGAACAATCTTTACTTCTACTGTATAAATTCAAAAGACCCTGATTATCTTACATCTTTACCAGATAAAAAAAGCGCCGGTCTGGGGCTGGCAAATATTAAACGTAGACTTGAACTTTTATACGGTATAAATCATGTACTTGATATTAAATCAAGCAAAACCGAGTTTAATGTAAAACTAACGATACCGTTATGAAGTGTATTATAATAGATGACGAACCTTTAGCAAGAGCTGAAATGGAAGCTTTAATAAAGGAAGTTTCATCCATATCTATATTGGGTAAGTTTCCAAACAGTAAAACTGCTTTAAATTTTTTAGAGGATAATGAAGTGGATCTTGTCTTTTTGGATATTGAAATGCCTATGATATCCGGTTTGGAATTTGCGGAACAATTACCCGAAAATACTTTGGTTATTTTCACAACTGCTTATACTAAATATGCATCAAAAAGCTATGAATTAGACGCTATAGACTACTTGCAGAAACCTGTTGATAGAACAAGGCTTCACAAAGCAATTAAAAAGGCTGAAATATACAAGTCGCTACTATCAGACGAAACTAAAAAAAACATGATTGAATCAAACTCCAATGATTTTTTTATTGTTAAATCTGATCGGAAATTTTTTAAAATTAATTTTGATGATATCAGATATATTGAAGGTCTGAAAGACTATGTAGTAATCCATACAGAAAATCAGAAGCTTATTACAGCAATGAATCTTAAAACTATTCAACAAAAAATTGCACCACAAACCTTTCTGCGGGTTAGCAAATCATATGTGATTAACGTAAATTTTGTAGATTCATTCTACCATCACAATATTTATCTCGGTGAAATACAGATCCCATTAGGAGATGTATATAAAAAGAAATTTTTCAATATTTATTCGGGCATTTCATTCAATTATGAAATGTAATCTTTAAAATGATTAACCTTGTCAAGTTGTCTCAAAAATTTGGATAATTGCTAAATTGTATTTCATGAGAAGCTTTGATTTGTTAACTCAAACCCTATCTTTGGAATACACAAATAAATGTTTAATATTGTTAAAAATTTCTAGACCCCCTAAATGTCCCAAAGATCTGATACCGATGAAATTCAATTACTGAATGAGCTTCGAGAAGGAAAACATACAGCTTTTGCACTTATTTACGAGAGACACTGGAAAAGCATGTTATCGATCGCATGGAACCACACTAAGAATGAAGCCCTAGCTGAGGACATTGTTCATGAAGTTTTTCTAAAATTATGGGATAATCGTGAGAATTACCAAATTACCAACTTAGAAGGATTTCTTGCTACTGCAATCAAATATATAATTTTCAATAATTATCGAGAGGAGAAAAACAGACTGAATTTTGTGGAATCACAGTATGATGATAAACAAATTCAGGATGATGAAAAAGAATTAGATAGGTTATTTCTTCAACAATATATCCGTGATGTTGTTGAAGAAATGCCCGAGAAATGTAAGATCGTTTTCAAATTCAGCAGAGAAGATGGTCTCAAAAACTCCGAAATAGCAGTCCTGCTTAATATTTCCCAAAAAGGAGTTGAAGCCAATTTGACCCGTGCCATCAAGATCCTAAAAAAGCAAATGGAAAAAGATGGATTGTATATATTTATTTCTGTAAGCTTAATAGATAGCATTATTTAATATTTTATTAACTTTTTAATAATACCTATGTAGGGTAAACAGCTTTTCATTACTTTAATTAAGTAAACTACTGAAGTTGATACATTTGACTGGACATTAAGT
>DKIT01000024.1 GCA_002454415.1 Sphingobacterium sp. UBA6711 | reverse complement strand
TTCTGATCATGGCGAATATGCTCAAGTTGATATCTTTACTTGGTATTTAAGCAGAACATTAGGCCTAGGTGCGTTGGTGTTTATACCATTAGCACTCACTTTGAAGTTCAGTCATTACTTATACCGTTTAATCCGACGAATTTATGAGCTCATTAGGAAAAAATTCAGAAATAGCGAAACTTAATAAAAAATTACACCAATGAAATACACATGGTTGGTGTAATTTTTTATGCTATTTAACTAATCGCTGCTTCTAAGTTTTCGTAGGAGTTAAAATTATATAGAATATATTTCAGATTTGAATATACTCCCAAAGGACTCATCGGATTATTATCAATATCTTCTCAGCGACGTTTAAAAAACCATTTAACCATCTTTTGATTTAACCAAAAGATAAGTGTGATACTGATAAAAGTCCAATACCACTGCCAGCCTGAATATTTAATAAGCAGGGTATATTGTTCAAGAAAAACTTCAATCCCTGTGATCAGCAAGCTGAGGCCTGTAAAATACATTGCTTTTACTAACCTTGTTGCTTGCCACGGATAGTAGTTATTTACGTGTACGCACANNACAGTTGCTAGCTCCCTGGCAGGATACTCCAGTAGCCCCGACTCCACCGCCGAGAGGCCGAGTATCCAGGTGGGAAACTGCACAAAAAGTATAATAAACTGCATCTCCAGGCGCTTGTCTTTTGGAGTAAACGCGAGAGATAGTAGTGAGACCACGACTGCAGTTGCGAGAAATTTACCCTCCAGTGTCATTGCTGATCTGACCTCAGCTTTGCCAACTGGCTAAAATACCAATCCGCATAGATGCGTTTTAAAAAATAGGATATGATAAAAAAAGGAACTGCCTTGTAACCTGAAAACGTAATATAGAGTAATAAATCAGTATATTTTTGCACAGCGACATGTACGAGGATGATGGCGCCCGTAAAAGCTAGAGTGTAAGCGATCTGGGCGAAATGGTTTTTACTTCGGGGATAGTGCCAATAATACGCAACAAATGCTGTAGGAAAGAAGATAAAAGATAGTAGAAAATTACTGTCAGTGGCTTTGGGGAACAGCCGAACCGGACTTTCGAGGATGCCCGAATATACTGCCAAAATTGTTGTTGGCCAAGTCACCGTTTGATCCATAATAAAAAGGAATAAGCTCTCGCGAGGCTTATCAGGTCGGCCCAGTACTGTTACTAGTAAAATACTGGCTATTGCCATAGCGACCATCATCCAATATTCTCTGCTGATAGTCGATTCCTCCTCGTTTTACTACGCTTACATCATAGTGTTTACCTATCATTTCAACTACATACCGCCATTAAATCCGAGGATGAAGTATCATTGAGGAGGAAGGCTTAAGTTAATTGCGCATGGCGCCTTTTCCTGAGAGGGATGAATAGCCGGAATATAAGATTATTTCTTCTATAGCATAAATGTTCCCTTCTGTAGGTACTACTCCGAAGCTTCTTTAAATTTGTCAAAAACATAATATTTGTAGAAATCCAAAAATAAAAACCAATTAGAAAGATACGAAAATCAATTTTTGATAAGTACCAGTGAATGAATTCAAAGAATATTGCAAAGCCAGTCTACAAAAAGAAAAAGAAAAACATCTTGCTGCTAATCCGCTTTGGAGGAAGCAAAACTAGCAAGCCAGAACAAGAGACGTCTCCTCCCCTAGTAGTGTGTCCAACTATTATAGTTTGGAGTCAAAGGCTAGTAGTTGGCATATGTTGTCTGGGATTCTGGCTGGAAAATAGATAGACTAAGGAATGAAAGTCAAGTGCCTAAGTCAGCAAATGACCTTCCAGGTTTCCTTAGCCTAGATTAATTATATAAGGTGCAAACACTTATTAGACCAAAGAAGAGAATGCAAAAGCCTTTAGGCAGTTAGCGGTAATACTTGCTGCATTGCCTTTGTATAGAGTACTCAAGAGTGGTCAGCGGAAACGTAAGCTTTGGTTGCCTTAGATTAAGCCCATTATAGAGCGTTAAAAATCATCTTTATTATCTTCAAGCGGTTTGTTAGCAGCGGGTTGAAGACTTGATGAAATACTTAACTTTTTGAATGGACTAGCATCGCCTTCCTGCCAAAGCTGATACCAATATAAGAGAATGGCACTTCCGGTAGCTACAAGGAATAATTGAAAATTACTTATATTCTGCATTTGTAAAATGCCTCTATTGACAAGCCAATTATTTAAAGGAAATGTGAGGATTAAATCAATAACTGCATTTATGGCAAGAAATAGCCAGAACCGGTTATATGTGTATTTAAAAATCCAAATTATTCCAACAAGGAAAGAGCCGTAAATAAATATCGGCATATTAATAAATGGGAAAACTGTTTCCTTAGTCATCCACCAATTCAAAGTGACGCCTGCTTCTACTANNTTAAGGCTCCAAACAAGGCGACAGGCATATACCGTTTAAGTTCTGCCTTCTGTAGAAAAATAACAGATAGCCAAGAAATAACGAAACTTGCCCATAATAAGACTTGATTACTCATCTAAATCAACCCAATCAAAGTTATTTTAGTTTAAGTGTTGGTTTGTTTTGTGATAAATATACATAATTTCCTTTTCCCGCTTAGGCGGTTTTTTTATACATTAAGAGGTTTATAAAGTCAGAAGCAAACAAAACTTTAATAGTCTTAGGTTCCTCTAAACCCCCAAAGTCATATTATGAATAGAGTTTTCTGCCTATTTAAAAGAAAGGGGTCTACACGTGAAGCAAAGAAAGAGGAATGTAAATATTGTTAAATACGAGATTACTTGTAACTCACCTCATTATAAATGTGGGCATCCTGTAAAATCTTGTAATTGCTGTGAACATTGGAATCCTTGCGAAAACATATGTACTCGCTTATTATTGATCCTCCAATTCAGTACAGCACCTTTCTTGGGGGATCAAGCGAAGATGAAGTTTATTCAATCTTTGTGGNNCATTTCAGAGTAATTTTATAGGAACGATAAATGATGCTTATGTTGCTAAGTTATCACCGGATCTTAGCTCAGTAGTCTATTGTACTTTTTTAGGTGGCAGTGTGAATGAGGGAGCAGGATCTATTGCTGTTGATTTAAGTGGTCAAGCGTATGTACTCGGACATACCTGGTCTCCGGATTTTCCTGTGACGCCTGGAGCATTTCAGACGACCTACAGAGGCGGACTAGGCCTTGCAGATGTATTTGTTTGCAAACTTTCTCCGGATGGAAGTAGTTTGGTTTATTCAACATTTTTAGGTGGAACTGGGCAAGATCTAATTCAACGGCAGCAACTCGCAATTGATACTCTAGGGAATGCCTACGTTTCCGGCACGACGACCTCAACTGATTTTCCTGTGACAGCAGGTGCGTTTCAGAGCACATTGCGAGGCGCGCAAAATATATTTGTCACGAAGATTTCGGCTAGTGGAGCCAGTCTTGAGTTTTCTACATATCTGGGAGGGAGTGGCAGAGAAACGACGAGCTCCTTAGCAATTGATGGGGCCAATGCTATACATGTCTCTGGAACAACCAGTTCGCAAAACTTTCCTGTTACTGCCAATGCTTTGCAACATTCTTATGGTGGGGGTTCATCAGACGGTTTTGTATGTAAGATATCACCTGATGGAACCACACTTAATTATTCAACCTATATAGGCGGTAATCAGGAAGACAAAATGAACTTTATTTGTGTAGATGCCAGGGGCATTGTTTATGTAGGCGGCCAAACTTCCTCGGCTAATTATCCGACGACAACTGATGCATTTCAGGCTACTGCACCTGGGGGTTCAAATGCTATGTTGTCAAGAATAGATCCAACAGGTGGGCATCTTCTTGCTTCCACTTTTATCGGTGGATCTAGCCAGGACAGCGCTGAAGCCGCTAGCTTGAGAGGCAATGGAATGATCTGTATTGTTGGGTGGACGCAATCAACGAACTTTCCTGTTACGCCCTTGAATCCCCCTTCCGTTCATTCAGGGGGAACTCATGCTTTTGTAAGTGAGCTAAATCTGAATCTTGATACGCTTAGAATATCCTATACTGTTGGCGGAAGGACCGCTGGAGAAAGCGTTGCGACCTCTTTAAGTATCAGGGATGCTGATTTATATTTTGCCGGTTATACTAATTCAGCTACATTTCCTACCACTACTAATGCATTCCAAAGTAGTTACAGAGGTGGAACCTATGATGGATTTATAGTTAAACCAAGAGATGTATTAGTTGCTTCTTATGCAAACATGACAGTAATACAAATCAACTAAGTTTTTACTCGTAATTGATGTATACCCCGCTTTAGCGGGGTTTTATTTATTACTTAGACAATATCAGGACTTCATCCTTGGGCGGTGTTTTTTTAGTTCAGCGCATAACGCTTGCTCCTAGTCTAGCATATGCTATAAGGGACAGTATCTGGCGAATAACAGAGAGGAGTTTCTATGAGTATTGCACTACAAATTGGCGGGCTGATTGCGGGAACAAATACAGTAGCGAATGC
>DKIT01000013.1 GCA_002454415.1 Sphingobacterium sp. UBA6711 | reverse complement strand
AAGTTGAACATTATGAAATTGCTAGCTATGGTGGATTGTTACAACTGGCGTCGACATTGGGGTTAAGTGAAATAGCTCTCTTGTTAGAAAAAACACTTGGTGAAGAACAAACGGCTGATTCACTGCTGACCGAAGTGGCTGAAAAGGATATCAACTATAGTGCCGCTAAAGAAATATAAACCTCAAATCTTTTATTGTAATGAAAAAGAAAGAATTAAAGTCGGAACAAATTGAACAGATAACGAACGAAAAAGTTAACGCTTTGAGACCTCATACCGCGGATGCGGCAGGTCAAGAAATGACAACAGATCAGGGTGTTAAAATCAACGATGACCAAAATTCATTGCGCGCTGGTGAACGGGGAGCAACTTTATTGGAAGATTTTATTTTGCGCGAGAAGATCATGCACTTCGATCATGAGCGTATTCCCGAACGAGTTGTACACGCAAGGGGATCTGGGGCCCATGGTGTTTTTAAATTATATAAGCCGCTTCCTGATTTGACAAAAGCAGGTTTTTTGAATGATGCACTTATCGAAACACCTGTATTTGTCCGTTTCTCAACCGTTGCGGGTTCAAGAGGATCAACGGATTTGGCGCGTGACGTACGTGGTTTTGCCGTCAAATTTTATACCCAAGAAGGGAACTTTGATTTGGTAGGAAACAATATGCCTGTGTTTTTCATTCAGGATGCCATGAAATTTCCTGATCTTGTCCACGCTGTAAAGCCTGAGCCTCATAATGAAATTCCACAGGCCGCTTCTGCACATGATACGTTTTGGGACTTTATTTCATTGATGCCAGAATCGGCTCATATGATAATGTGGTTGATGAGCGATCGGGCAATCCCGCGGAGCTATCGTATGATGGAAGGATTCGGTGTTCATACTTTTCGATTTATCAATAGCAAAGGCGAATCTAATTTTGTCAAATTTCATTGGAAACCGCTTCTTGGAGTTCATTCAGTAGCATGGGATGAGGCTCAAAATATTTCTGGTAAGGATCCTGATTTTCATCGGCGAGATCTATGGGATGCTATCGAGAGCGGCGCCTTTCCGGAATGGGAATTAGGAGTTCAGGTAATACCCTCNNGATTTTGACTTATTGGATTCAACAAAGATCGTTCCCGAAGAACTGGTACCAGTACAGCCTATTGGGAAGATGACTTTAAACCGGAATCCTGATAACTTTTTTGCAGAGACGGAACAGGTAGCCTTCCATATTGGAAATATCGTACCCGGCATTGACTTTACAAATGACCCTTTATTACAAGGTCGTTTATTTTCCTATACCGATACTCAGCTCATCCGCTTAGGAGGGCCTAACTTTCATGAAATACCGATCAACCGTCCTATATGTCCATCACATAACAACCAACGCGATGGATTTATGCGACAAAGGATTGATAAAGGTAGGACAAGTTATGGCCCCAACTCTTTAGGCAACAATGACCCAATTCAAGTAAGCGAAACTGACGGTGGTTTTAAAAGCTATCAGGAACGTATCGATGCGCGCAAAGTGCGTGCTAGAAGTGAAAGCTTTCGGGATCATTTTAGTCAAGCTAGGTTATTTTTTCATAGCCAGTCAGAACCTGAAAAAAATCACATAATCGATGCTTTCAGCTTTGAGCTCGGTAAGGTTAAAACAGTCTCAGTTAGACAAAGGATGATTGGTTTATTATCTTTGATTGATAAGGGGCTCGCCGCCGAAGTTGCATTTGCTTTGGGTCTACAAGTTCCTCAAGAAGCCGAGAAACCAATAAATAAAAGTATTCCTGCTGACGGGGATCCTTCGGATTATGAATCCATTCAAGTAGAGGGGAAAACAAAGAAATCTGAGGCGCTGAGCATGAAAAATACTATTAAAGACACCATCAAGAGTCGAAAAGTAGCGATTCTTGCCGCGGATGGTGTTGATGCAGCGTCTCTTAAAACAATAATGGAAGCAGTGCTTGTCGAGGGTGGGATCGCACATGTTATTGCGCCTAAACTTGGACAAATCAAAGCTTCGGATAAAACTAATATTTCCGTTGAAGAGAGTTTTTTGACAGCATCCTCCGTACTTTATGACGCAGTGTATGTTCCTGGTGGGAAAAATAGTGTCGCCACATTGGAGGCAGAAGCAAATGCCATTCATTTCTTAAATGAAGCATTCAAACATTGTAAGGCAATTGCTGCGGATCTAGGTGCGAGCCAAGTTTTGGAAGCGACATATTTTTTTCATAAGCTACCTCAGGAATTCTCGGAAAAAACAGTATTGGAGGAAGGCTTAGTCATTGAAAAAGACATAAAAGCCCTATCTAAAAAATTTATCAAGGCAATTGCTCAACATCGTTTTTGGGAAAGAGAGAAACCACGGCAAGTTCCCGCGTAGGTTTTAACTCGAATGATCGCTATTTTACGCCCTAACAGTTTAAGCTATTAGGGCGTTTATATACATTGCCTGCATAGATGAATCAATTTGCTAATAAAGCTATTGCATCATCATTTCCCTGTTGGGCTGCTAGGTCTAAAACGGAAAGACCCCGAAAGTCAAGGATACTGGTACTCGCACCGTGATCGAGCAACAGTTTTAGAACATCATTCCTTCCAAACATAGCGGCAAACATAAGTGCAGTTCCACCATTGCCATGTTGTAGGTTTAAATTAGCTCCATATCGGATGAGTAATCGAGCGATTTCAGCATACCCTTTAAAAGCGACGCCCATTAAGGCCGTATTTCCGCCTTTATCCTGTGCATTTACGTCAGCACCGGCTTCCAGCAGGAGCTCAGCGGCAGCTAATTGATTATTATAACAGGCTATAATCAAGGCTGTATAACCTTTACTGTCGCAGCTATTAACATTCGTATTTCTACGAATGAGCTCTTGAAGTACTTCAATATTCCCTAATCGAGCTGCATGAATAATAATTTCTGTTTCCTGTATCATTGTGCTTTGGTTTAGTTTTCAAGTTATTTTAGATCCTCTCCATAAGATAGTCTTCAAGGGCTCTCATGAGTCAAACAAAAGTTAAATAAAGAGTGTCTGATGAATCTTCTGAAAGTTAATGAACGAAGTTAAACACTGTAAACGAGTTTCATATCTTATGTTATTGGAGCAAGTCGTTAATTAGTAAAAAAATAAGGCTGGAAAAATCACTTTTTCAGCCTTATTTAGTGTTATTTTCTCGTTCCTTAAGCGGCTCCGCGAATGACACGTAATAGAACGACTATAATGGCAATGACTAGTAGGGTATGAATAATATTTCCTGTGGCATAACCTCCAAAAAAACTAATAGCCCAAATGATGACTAAAATAACTGCAATGATGTATAATAAATTTCCCATATTTTTNNTTTGATGTGTTTTTGATCGTAGAACAACATTGAAAGAAGGAATGTTTTAAAATAAATAAAAATGGTTTTTGATACCACGAGCGATCGTTTACTTTTTTATACAGTAGAAATTGAAACCCTCGTATACTCCAAGTCAATAAGCGTACTTCTAACATTTTCAAAGCAAATAAATACTTGATTGTCTTTTTTTCTTATTCAGTTATTTTTTGTCCTACTGGACAAAAAAATACCAAAATCAAAATTATTGGGGTATTCCAAGCTACTGGGTGCGCAAAACGTATTTCTACTTAGGATATTGCGGTTGTTTTTATTCTAATTTATGGCCTTAAAACTAGCATTCTTCTTGTTACTTAGGTATCGACACACCTTATTATAGTAATCAGTTCAAACAAGAAAAAAGGATTAATTATGAACAACTACAATTTAAACGTACTTATCAAGGAAAAAAGAAGTTTGCTTAATCATTTTGCTACAAAGTTTACTAACGATCCTGATGAAAAAGAAGACCTGATCCAAGAGACCTGGATACGTGCATTGAAATCAATTGACAATTTCGTCCAGCATCCCAAATTAATGAGCTGGTTATACGTTATTATGAAACATACCTATATCAATAAATACCGCAAGGCAAAACGGGTTGGCGAAATTCAGGATACCTATGTCGCTTTGGAAAGCACAAATACAACCGAGCTTAATACCGGTATCAACAAGTTTGTAGCAGAGGATATCGAAAAAGCTATGTCGAATTTATCTGCAGACAATTATGAAATTTTCCGGTTGTTTTTGGACGGCTATAAATATCATGAAATTGCAACATACTTTAATATGCCAGAGGGAACCATAAAAACGAGGATCCATATGGTACGTAAAAAATTACAGCGACAACTTAAAGTATATAGACTGAATTAATTTCTTTCAGCTTATTATAGAAAAAGCTAGACTTAATCTGTCTAGCTTTTTTTTAGTAAACGAAGTTAAAAGTGAAGTTTTCCAAATCTATTGCATTCCTTTAGCTCCCTATATCAATCTGTTGGCATGCACAAGAATTTATTATAACAAATTAATAATCGGTACATATTAATTTTGAAACGTAATCTATTTACATAGACTATGCAAAGCCCCTTGACTTTTCGAAAATCAGAGACTTTTTAGCCTTGTGGTTCGAGTTCCATAAAGGTCTGGTCGGGAACTAGTGAAAATTTTAAAATCGATAACCAATAGATAAGGCGGTTCGGACTCCTGCGAAAGCGCCACTTGATGTAATCGTTACGCCATCTGCATTGACTTCTTTTCTCAGGTGCATCAAGCTGCTATCAAAGTCATCCAATTGCTNNTTTCCTCCAGTAAAGGCATCTAAAGAACCTGATATCGGAACCACCTTTTGATAATTTGTCTCATTGACCGAGATTTCAGTGGTAAGATTATAGTTTGAATATTTAACAAATGGTGCGATATAGAAACCGTTTAATATTCCTCTATTTCCGATATAGAAACGCAGTTCTGGTGTAATGGAAAAAGCACCTAATTTCGCTTGATCTAAGATATTGTTTACGTCATCAAAAGCAGACTCCCAAATAGATTCGAACGGAAGCGCAGCTTTAGGACGTAAACTAAGTGTTCCATTTAAAGAGATTCTTTCGCCGATAGACCTTTCATATTCCAGCGAAACGTTGCTGACAACCAAAGGCCAAAGGTTCAGTTTGAGGAGATTTGATT
>DKIT01000028.1 GCA_002454415.1 Sphingobacterium sp. UBA6711 | reverse complement strand
AGCAAAAGACCTAAACAAAACACGTCCAGGGGAAAAGGCGGTGCAGGAGCGTCAATGGGTGTATCAAACACCTGTAGACATTCTGATCAAAGCTTCCAATGGTGCTTCGGACTTCGGCAATAAATTTGGTCAACCTTTAATTACGGGATCTGTACTGACTTTCGAGCATGAAGAAAATGGCCGTAAACTTGGCTACGATAAAGTCATTATGCAAGCTGGTGGTGTAGGTTATGGAAAATTAGATCAAGCAAAAAAACATACGCCAAAAACAGGCGACAAAGTCGTGATCCTAGGCGGTGAAAATTACCGTATCGGTATGGGTGGCGCAGCTGTATCTTCAGCCGACACAGGTGCATTTGGTTCAGGCATCGAATTAAATGCAATTCAACGCTCCAATCCTGAAATGCAAAAACGTGCTGCCAATGCTGTCCGTGGCTTAGTCGAGTCAGATCATAATCCAATTGTCTCCATCCACGACCATGGTGCTGGTGGCCACTTAAACTGTCTATCGGAACTCGTTGAAGAAACAGGTGGTTTAATCGACCTAGATGCACTTCCAGTAGGCGATCCTACACTTTCTGCTAAGGAAATTATCGGTAATGAATCTCAGGAACGTATGGGTCTTGTCATTGCTGAAGATGATATAGAGATCTTGAAACGCGTTGCTGACCGTGAACGTGCCCCTATGTATACTGTAGGTGACGTAACCGGTGATCACCGTTTTACATTCCAATCAAAAAGCAGTGGTGAAAAACCAATGGATTACGCACTTGAAGATTTCTTTGGCTCATCGCCAAAAACTTTCATGCGCGATAAAACAGTCGTTCGCAATTATGCTGATCTTGCTTATGATGCAGCTAACATCCCAAGCTACCTGAATCAAGTATTGCAATTGGAAGCCGTTGCTTCTAAAGATTGGTTGACGAATAAAGTGGACCGCTGTGTAGGCGGACGCGTTGCCAAACAACAATGTGCAGGACCATTACAATTGCCGTTAAATAATGTCGGTGTCATGGCTCTTGATTATAAAGGCAAGGAAGGTATTGCGACAACAATTGGACACTCGCCTGTTGCGGCGTTGGTTGATCCAGCAGCAGCAAGCAGAACTGCCATAGCCGAGTCCCTTTCTAATATTGTGTTTGCACCTATCAAAAATGGCCTTGCAGGAATCTCTTTGTCTGCCAATTGGATGTGGGCTGCAAATAACGAAGGCGAAGATGCCCGTCTGTACGAAGCTGTTAAGTCTTGTTCAGATTTTGCTATTGCATTGGGAATCAATATCCCAACGGGAAAAGATTCCTTGTCCATGAAGCAAAAATATCCAAATGGTGAAAATGTTATCGCACCTGGCACATTGATTATTTCAGCAGCCGGGAACTGTACAGATATCACCAAAGTGGTAGAACCTGTATTGAACAAAAAAGCTGGTTCCATTTATTATATCAATTTATCAAAAGATAATTTCAAATTAGGAGGTTCCTCATTTGCGCAAATTATCAATAAATTGGGTACTGAAGTACCGACAATTCAGGATGCGGCTTACTTTAAAACGGCATTCAATACGGTACAGAAATTAATTAACGAAGGACAGATCGAAGCTGGTCACGACGTTGGATCAGGCGGTTTGATTACAACCTTATTGGAAATGACATTTGCTGATGTCAACCTTGCGGCAAACTATGATCTTTCTGCTTTAAATGAATCCGATACTGTTAAAGCTTTCTTTAATGAAAACATTGCACTTGTCCTACAGGCAAAAGACGATGCCGCTTTTGAAGCTGTCGTTAAAGAAGCCGGTATAGAAGCTGTTAAAATCGGACAGGTGATTGAAGGAAATACCATTACTGTTAAAAATCAGGAAGAATCATTTAGCTTCGATGTTGCAGCTACGCGTGATGTATGGTCTACGACATCGTTCCTTTTGGATTCCAAGCAATCTAAAAATGGAACAGCACAACAACGTTTCGATAATTATAAAAACCAACCGCTAAGCTTTACTTTCCCAAGTCAATTTGACGGTAAAAAACCGACAATAGACGGAACTAAGGTACGTCCAAAAGCTGCAATCCTTCGTGAGAAGGGGTCCAACTCGGAACGCGAAATGGCAAATGCCATGTTCTTAGCAGGATTTGATGTGAAGGATGTTCACATGACTGATTTGATATCTGGCCGTGAAACGTTGGAAGATATTCAATTTATCGGTGCTGTCGGTGGTTTCTCCAACTCAGATGTACTGGGTTCGGCAAAAGGATGGGCCGGTGCTTTCCTTTACAACGAAAAAGCGAAGAAAGCGCTAACTGATTTCTTTGCCCGCCCAGACACACTTTCGGTCGGTATCTGTAACGGTTGCCAGTTATTCATGGAACTGGAAATGATTAACCCAGAACATGANNATGAAATTCATGGTAAAATGCTGCACAATACTTCCGGAAAGCATGAGTCAAACTTTATATCCGTCAACATACAGGAAAATAACTCTGTTATGCTGTCTACTTTAGCCGGCAGTACATTGGGTGTATGGATTTCACATGGTGAAGGAAAATTCAACCTTCCTTATGCGGAAGAACAATACAATATTGTTGCAAAATATGCTTATGAGCAATATCCGCACAACCCTAATGGCTCTGATTATAACACAGCAATGATCTGTGACAAAACTGGACGCCACTTGGCAACCATGCCGCATATTGAGCGCTCCGTTTTCCAATGGCATTGGGCAAACTATCCTAAAGGCCGTCAAGACGAAGTCTCTCCTTGGATAGAGGCATTCGTTAATGCGCGCCAATGGATTGACAACCAAAGCAAATAAAAAAAGAAAAAACTCCTTCCTATATGAAGGAGTTTTTTCTTTTAAATATCCCGTTTATATCCAGGTTTGTTCATCATCTGGTCAAGAGAATATTTTCCAGAGCCCATGACCATAAAGAAGATCAACAAACAGCATACGACTATAGAAAGCCACAATTCGGAATTCAAATAGCTAAACCCGTTGGTGATATTAACCAAAAATACAGCTCCGACCAACACTGGAAATAACAGCAGGGAAGCCAAACGGGTTTGAAAACCTAAAATGAGAAACAGTCCACCGACTAAATGGGTAAAAACCACATAGTGAACAGCTCCCCATGATGACAGGTGGAAACTACTCTGCTCCATCATGTGCTGAACAACATCCCTGTGATTTACGAAACTTACACCTTTGGCAAAAATAACTACCCCAAGTGCAATTCTGAGGTAATCAATCCATTGTGGATGGTGTGCATCTCCCCAATGTTCAATTTTGTGTATCAGGTTCATAATATACCTCCTTTATGAGATGGTTATAACATAATAACAGTTGATTGCAGAAAAAGTTGTTGCAAATAGAAGTTTAACAATCAAAATGTTACGAAGAAAAAAATGAGCATCCCTTTACCGGATTATTTTGATTCACTGAACATTTTTTAACCACATTGCTAATCAATCAAGAAAACAATGACCTCGCTATTAGGGGAAGAATATCCGGATCACAAAGTCCCAGAACAAGGTGGTCAGCAATCCGGCAACGATACTAAAGCCGATGACCAGATTGACCAGTTTGGTATTTAAATGATATTGCTCGGCAATAATACCTGAGGTTACCAAAGTCGGCATGGCTGCTTCAAAAATGCTGATCCTTGCAATGGAGCCCTTTACCCCCAGCAATAATGCAAATATACAGACAAGCAACGGTGCCAAAATCAGTTTATAGGTCATTGCTGTACTAATTTGCGATACTTGCTGTCTCCAGCCATCAAACTTAAGTTGCAGACCAATAGAAAACAGTGCTAAAGGTCCTACCGTGGCAACCAGCTTGTCGAAAAAAGGCTCGGCAACCGAAAGGTCAACAAATTGAGATAGCAGTAATGCGGCTGTACAACCAATTAAAGGTGGAAAGCTAATCAGCTTTCGAAGCATAAACCTCACATCAATTGCCTCACCTTCATGCACATTCGCTTTGAGTGCATTGATAATTCCTGCAGTGGAAAGTAGAATAAATGTGGTCTGATCGTAGATAATCGCAATGGGCAGCTGCGCCTCACCAAAATAAGCGATAATCAACGGGAAACCGATAAAAGAAGTGTTGCTGTATCCTGCGGCCAGCTCCAAACTGCTTCGTGAACGTTGCTTATAGTTTTTGCGTTTACAGTATAACTCCATAAATAACCAACTTCCTGCCCAAACTAAGATCGCAGAAAACACCGGGAACAGGAGCGCAGAAGACCATACGATCTTAGGAATATATTTGAATGAAACCGCCGGCAAGGCAAAATAGAGAATCCAGGTATTGATTCCTTTGTGTGCTTCGGAATGAATTAAATTTGTTCTCCGCAAGAGCATTCCCGCTGCGATACAAAATGCTATCATTATAAAATTAACCATGTTTTCTTACCATTTTATCCGACACAAAAGTGCAATAGAACGCGAGGTAAAAACATGTACAAATACATTATTTTTATGTACATTTAACCATAAATAGATGGGATTGCCATGCGAAAAAAACAGTTTGAACCTTTATTGATCAGTGAATTTATTGAGGACAACTTTCATTTGCCGCCACATGAGCAGAATTATTATGAACTTGTCTATATACGTTCCGGAAAAGGCAGTCATGTAATCAACAAATTTGCNNCCTGCCGACAGGCACTATTTTAAAATCGCAGAAAAAACACATTTTCTATTTAGTCTATTTACCGACACCTACTTCCTCCAGAATAAACGAAACCAAAAGCTCTACGCCTGGATCATGGAATTGATGAATGATAGAGCGCTTAAAGAACGCAAATGGGTGATGGACGAGCATTATCGACTCATGTATTCACACCTTATGGAAGCGATCCGATTGTATGCCGCCACCACAATTAGCCAAAGCTCCGAATGGCTGTTTGACCAGCTTGTCGCGATATTCGGGCTTTATAAAGAAATTTCAGAAACACAGCGCTCCCCACAGTATCAGGAGCTGTTCATTGACCGTTCCATTTCTGCTTATATCCATCAGCATATTTTTACGCCCGATCTGCTTCAGGTCAAAACACTTGCACAAAAATTCAACATTGCCCCATCCTATTTTGGTATCTACTTTAAAAAAAACTTCGGGACAAGTTTAAGGGCCTACATCAATACCTATCGCATTGAACTGATCGAAAACAGAATCAAATCCAAAGACTACACCTTGAAACAAATTGCGGCGGAACTGGGATTTATTGATGAAAGCCACCTCTCCCATTTTTATAAACGGGTCAAAGGATTTAGTCCACTTAGCTACCGGAAAAGCCTAAATAAATAGTCATTGTTCCCAAACAAAGGCTTTTTATGCATTCNNNCACAAACGAGCTGCCTCGATACACTAATTTCCCTTGGGCGGAATGACACTGTAAAATTTCAGCCCCGCAGATTCAAATTTCTTATAAAGGACCAGTAATATATCATTTTTAAAGGCTGAGGTATTGGCCGCAAAATTTACCCAGCCAGAAACGCTCAGGTAAATCATCTCCTCACTTATGTCCTGTATACTGATGC
>DKIT01000116.1:11012-32519 GCA_002454415.1 Sphingobacterium sp. UBA6711 | reverse complement strand
CAGCTGTTCTTCGATGGGTTCAAATGCATCTTTATCTGCAGCACCTGCGAAAACAGATACAATTTCAGACCCAACGGCCATATCGTATGTACCCCATTCGGGTTTAAAGTAAATCTCTTCTCTATTGTTACGGTACACCTCACAGGATGTGAATGATATTAAAACAATTTTATCAAATTGGCGTAAAACACGCTGAACGATTCCTTCAACAATAATTCCAGAGTCGAATCTTAACACACATTCTTTACCGAGTACGATGCCGTAATCCAGCAATAGCGNNCAATTGACCTATGGGTGAGCCAAAACCTTCACTATGATAATCTATACCGTGCCCTTCGAGCTGCTTGCCTGCAAAGGCCAAAGCTGTGCCTCCTTCCGTCTGTAAGTAGGATAAATTTACATCCGCATTGGCTTCTTTGAAAATCCCCGAAACCTGTAGCCCAGAACTATATACAGCTGTACAAATAGCACGACAATCAACTGCCTTGTCTAAACTCTGCTTGCCCCCAACGCTAAAAGCCATCGTATCGGCAAACTGATCCAAGACTAGCTTCAGATGTTCGAAATCTGGTGTAACAAACAACTGCGGTTGCGGTTTTGTAATATCATAGGCATAATCAATAGCCTTGAGATCATATGGTAATTTGGGTACATCTTCCCGCATACAACTAGCGCTTTCACCTATGGAAGAAAGTAGCCCAGCCCCATATATTTTAGGATCTTTAAGATTGCCAATAAGCCCGTATTCTACCGTCCACCAATGGAGCCGGCTCAGCAACGCCATTTCAGACGGAGCGCCCATATTGTCCTGGACAATCTGCAAATACTCTTCCGCTGCTGACAGTTCAGCTTGAGTTGTCGTCGGATTTTCTTTCAAAATAGATAAGTGGCGGATAGCCTCATAGAGCTCAAAATCTTTGCCTGAGGATAATGCCTTTGTACCGATCTCTCCGAAATATTGTAAGTAAGATGCATAATCAGGCTCACCAATAATCGGTGCATGCCCAGATGACTCGTGAATAATATCTGGCGCAGGCGTATATTCTATGTGCTCCAATTGGCGTATATCAGCAGCTATAACCAACACGCGATGAGCTTGAAACTCCATAAAAGCAGCAGGAGGTATAAAGCCGTCAACCGTCACCGCTCCCCAGCCAATCAACTTCAGGCTATCATTCATTTGTTGTAAGTCTGGAATTTTCGCTATCGAAAGCCCTGCTTTCTTCAATCCGGGAATATAGGGATAGTAGGCGACATCTTTCAAAAAAGAATAGTTCTGACGCATGACATAACGCCATAAAGCCTGATCCAAAGCGGTGTAACGTTCGTAACGCTGCGCTACGACATAGCGTTTCAAGTGTCTTGGTAAACGCTCCAAAACGATATTATTGTATGTTTCCATTTATAATTGGCATGAATATAAAGTGTGAGACCTCTGTATGAAGGTAGAAAATAATTATGAGTTTAAAAAGAACAGGCATATTTATTTTGTCGTAATTTCAAAATATTAAAAAAGTACACCCCCTAAAACCTTACTAAATAAGATTAAAATAGCTTCTTTTACCTAATTTAATTTTAAAACAATGATTCAAGTCGATAAATATTTCAGGATCCGTCTGTTTAGTCGAGTCAATCTGAACCCCTCCTCCATAAATCAAGCGCCTCATCGCAGATTTTGTTGTTCCTTTCAAAAAATAACAAAGGTCGACGAGCTTGACCTTGTCGCCAAAGCGGTCATGTAATGATTGTCTTGATATCTCCTCAAATGCCTTCGCTTCAAATTCCCTATATTGAAACCGTTTAACAAAGAAATCAAGTGCCGCATGCGCAGATTCAACGCTATGGTATTGAGCAACGAGATTCTGCGCAATAAGTTTTTTAATCTCCATGGGGTTCTCTCCCCTAGCGATACGAGCTTTCATTCCTAGCTTTGTCGCTGTATTAAAATCTGTTGTCAAATCAATGTATTCAGGAATAAGATGATCAGGAATGGACATCGTTTTACCAAACATCTCATTAGGCTCATCTAAGATTCCTATTGTGTTGTTTAATGATTTACTCATTTTTTCTTTTCCATCCAATCCGCGCAAAAGGGGCATGCACAATACAATCTGTGGATCCAGACCATACGATTCCTGAATTTGTCGTCCCATGGTACAATTAAACATTTGATCCGTTCCCCCCATTTCAATATCACTCTGAACATGAACCGAATCAACACCTTGCGATATAGGATAAAGCAATTCGTGCATAGCGATGGGCTGATTTTCTGAAAAGCGCTTGTGAAAATCGTGACGTTGCATTAACTGAGCCACAGTAATCTTCGATGCCAGCTGAATAACCTCAGCAAAATTGAGCTGATCTAACCAATCTGCGTTAAACAGAACTTTTGCTTTCGAAACATCAATTATTTTGGACAACTGCGCAATATAAGTGGCGGCATTTGCGGCTATTTCATCCGCTCCCAGAGGCTTCCTTGCCTTATTTTTTCCAGTAGGATCGCCAATCCGGGCAGTGAAGTTTCCAACTAAAACCACGATTTGATGCCCCAATTGCTGAAATTGTCTTAATTTCTTTAATACAACCGCATGCCCTAAATGCAAATCTGGTGCCGTAGGGTCAAACCCAAGTTTAATAATCAATGCCCTCCCTAAATCCGTGGATTCTTTCAACTTCAACGCAAGTCCTTCCTGCGGCAAAATAATTTCGATGTTTTCTTCTAACTCTTTTAACATGATTTCATATAAATAAAAAAAAGCCCGAACGGTATGTTCGGGCTTAGCTATAAAATATAATTGAATTTCTTAATTTAATAGGCATAGGGCTCCCGAACGACTATCGGGNNGGGAGATAATAATTAAAGAAAAATGGAAGACGTAAAATATTGTTCATTTTCTTCATTGTGGTACAAAGGTAGGGCTATATTTTTAAATATCCGCATTTTTTTCTATTAACTTACCATCACCATTATAGACATTGACCTCCATATTCCCTTTATTCACTTTCCCCACCACCTTTTTCACTAATAATGCATTTCTAAAATACTCATGGTAAAACATATCATTCAGTCTATAACTACGCTCCACGAGATTATTATCTTGGAACAAATCTATATAGTCGATATTATTTTTTTTATACGTATGCTTAACAAGTTGTCCATTTTTATCGTATGATTTGGATTCCACGACTTGTCCTCCACAGCTCAACTTAGCCTTATAAATCAACTTATTGTCCAATCTATAATTCGATCTACTGTGGTCAAAATCATTTTCAATGGTATAATAATTATTCCAAAAGACTTTTGTCACTTTTTTCTTGCCGTAGCGAGGGTTATAAAACACAATTTTCTCCTGCGTAATTTTACCTTTTCGAAAATCACGTTGCACACTGGAAGTGTCGGTAATTCCATATTGAAAATCTAACAATTCAGCCGATTTCACATCCATTTTCTGCATTACACCATGTCTTACCAAAACAACACCGCGCTTTCCTTCTTTTTCAATTTTAAAATCACCATCAACAATTCCATCTTCATTGATTGAAACAAATGCATTTGAAGGCCCCATAAATTGGTTATTTTGCACAATATATTTACCTCTTTTTAATTTTGTTGGCTTACCTTTTTCAAGAATTCGAATGGTATCCTTTGGATATTCTGATAGATGTAGCGCATAACTACTTTTGTCCAATCGAATATACTCTTGTGAAACGGCCAAATGAATAGACAGTGACAAACATACCAAGACAATAAAACTTAATTTCGACATATTGTAATAAAGTTGTTGCAATAGGATAAGAACAATTATTACACCAAAAATCAAAATTTAAAAAAAAGAGGATTATCAACACGATAATCCTCTTTCTTCCCGCTTCGGGAAAACGATAGCAGAATAGCCAAAATATAAGCTATATTGACTCTAAATATTGTGCATAGCAATACCCTTCTTCAGCATCATTTGTCCTTACTAGCCACCACTGATCGTTTGCTTTGCTAATCAATGTAATAATCTCACCCTTAGCAGCTTTCCCAACAATAGGCTGATCTGTACCCGGACCTTTCCGAATATTCAAATTACTATTTTCTGTGATTACTTTAACTTGACTTCCCGGAACTTCTGTTGCTACATCGACATTTAAGACAACGTCACCAGCTTGAAAATTTGGGTCAATATTTCCATAAATTTCCCATAATTTGTTTTTTACATCCGCAGTGGGAGCTGTACCCCGTATCTGCAATACACCATCCATTTCGGCGTAGTTCAGGTCATTCACACCCGAAGATTGAGCTGTATCCAAAAGAACTCTATATTTTTCCTGCAATGACATAGTTTCGTTATTTATTTTTTAACAACAATACCACTTAGATCCACCTTTTTGGGATTTAAGTTATCCAAACCTTGTTTTAAAGTGATTATCTTCGGTTGTTCCAAGCTACCTGTAACAGAAATTACACCATCCTTCACATTCGCTTGTACCGTAGGGAAATCCTTCATAAATGTATTTACCGCTGCACCTAGAACGGCATCATTATTTGATGTTTCTATCGGAGCGGGAGTGGCTGCAACTGGAGCACTGACAATGAGATCATTTTGAATAGATTTGACATCCTTGTCACCTGCAGTTTTCGCAATAGATTCAACCTGCTGTTTTTCTTCTTCCGAAGCGACCGTACCGCTTAAAATCACTTTGCCTTTATCGACTTCGACATCAACCGTTTTACGCCCAGTAAGTGCATTCTCAATTTTTTCTTCGAGCTTATCATCTGATAGACCAGATTTACAAGCCGAAAAAGAAAGTGCCACAGCCGTGGCTAATAGACAAAATGTTAATTTGCAAAATTTCATAAGACCAATTTTAGTTTGTAATTCAACCAGTAGTTCTAACAAATGACGCAACTATTTGTTTGGTCAATAAAAGTTAAATTCGTTTGCCGGATCACAATTATATCACTACATTTAGGAGCAGGGCATTCATAATTGGAACAAGATTACTGTTCCTTCCTCTTCGCATATGGCCTTTGATAAAACAGGCATAGACAATTGACGTTTCAATCGAACATTATTTTTTATGGGATTTTTGAACAATATTTTTGGTAACAAAGGAAACAGCAAAGACAATATAAAGGACTTTTGGAATTGGTTTACAAAAAATCAACACCACTTTTTCCAAATCGTCAAGAATGGAGAACAAATTGATCAAAATTTTTTCAGCAAGCTTTCTCCAAAGATTGACGCACTTCGCAAGGAGCTATATTTCCTTACTGGAATGTATGATGAAGAAACCGCGGAGCTTGTGATTACGCCCGATGGAATCATCAAAAATATTGCCTTTGTCGAAAAACTTATTGCAAAAGCACCACATCTAGCTCATTGGAAATTTACAGCACTAAAGCCAGCTATTACCGATATGGAAAAATTCAAAATTACTATGTATGGATTTTCCTTTGACATTAAAGAGATGTTCTTTTATCCTATTCAACATAAATATTATCCAGACGAAGTCGATATAGTCATCATACACCCCAATTATTCCGAAGAAGATAAAGCTAATATCTCCCATGGTGTAGAAATATTCTTGGACAATTATCTCGGCGAACTGAATTCAATTATTGCTATCGACAATTTGAATGTCACATCAAAAGAGCTAGCGACCGAAGAGCTGATTCCACTCTC
Source organism: Sphingobacterium sp. UBA6711 (assembly GCA_002454415.1). GTDB lineage: Bacteria > Bacteroidota > Bacteroidia > Sphingobacteriales > Sphingobacteriaceae > Sphingobacterium. The sequence continues at coordinate 26,847 of DKIT01000116.1, read as the reverse complement.
CAAATTAAAAGATTATCTCATTTGGAGAGAAAAAGAGTTTGTAGAAAAATACACGGGTGTCAGACACAAAACACAAGATGACACCTTTACTGCCTTTGAAGGTACATTACACAATGACTTACCGATATTTGCTATAGTCAATACAACCTTATTGAATTGGGATGGTAAAGCCTCTCATCCCTGGATTATAACGATCAAAATCACTTATGATGGCAGTGATACAAATGGCATGCCCGGTCAGGAAACGTATGATTTAATGAATAGATTTGAAGATGAATTGATGGCCCTGCTATCGAGCGATAAGGGCTATTTGAATATTGGAAGAGAAACTGCAGATAACCTTCGAGAGGTCTATTTGGCTTGTACAGAATTCCGTGACTCTTCACTCGTCATTGACGAGCTTATCGAAGGTTTTAAAGAAAATCTACAAATAGATTACACAATATATAAAGATAAATACTGGAAAACTTTTGAAAGGTTCAACAATCAAGTCGATTAACGATGTTCCTTCCGGATCACACGATCGAAAATTGCTGAAATGCACGATTTTGTAAGGATTATAAATGGTTATTTATTTCTATTGACCAAACTCAGCAAAACATCGTAAGGTCTTTGGCGCACAAGGCGGGACTTTAACCAAGCCAAAAATCCGATAATAAATATATCGTTATTTTCCTCATTCGCCACCATCATATCCACGGCAATGATAAAGGATTTATTTTTTATTAAATCTGGATTAAAAAGGTATTTTTCAATTAATTTAATGAAATCAATAACCCGGTTTTCCTTAACTTCCATCAGATATTTTTTGTACTTCCGTGTGAAACCTCTCGCTTTTGAGGTAGCTAAATCTACATGATCAAATTGAATATGGATCAATATTTCCAATAGACTTTTTCGAATGGTCCACAACATCCCCATTTTCTTTTCATACCAGGCATCCGTTCGGGTCATTTTCCGTAGCTCAATTAATGCAGTTTTATCCTCATATTGAGTTAAAAACATAACCAGACACAATTGAAGATCTGCAAGTTCCACTTCGCTCGATTTCGACGTTGCTTGCCCGATAGCCGTTCGTAAAATTGAAAGCCCTTTTTCCGCATGCCCCATGTAATGATAATTCAGCGCCTTTAGTAAATGATAACGCTGATGGAACTGGGTCTGGAAAATGACCGCTCCTACCCCTATTGCCTTATCTAATTGCTCCAGATATAGTAGGCTTTTTTGAAATAACCCATTGCGCAAATTGAAATTAGACAGATAATACAAGATATGGAGATAATAAAAATGGTGACGCATCGATTGTTCCTTATGATTTAAGAGAAAATCGTCCGCCTTTTTTAAAAATGAACGAACCAACGAATAGTTCTGCTGTATAGCCGCATATTCATTGGCAATATACAAGATCTGATACAGTGATTTAAAAGACATCAACTCATCCAAAGAAATATGATAACTATTTATTATATTCAAAATCAACTTATCGNNCCTTTAAATGAATATCTTGCAATTCTGACCGCAACAATGCATAAGCAATCTGAAACTTTGATTCTTGTTGCATCCGATGTTGATTTGCGACAAAATGGTCGATAAGTAAATCTAAATTAACCCTCGAATCTAAATACGCATACTGCAACCTCGTTTGGAAAATTTCGTTCAGCAAACTGAATTCTTCAAGAAGAAGTGCCTTTTCCTCCGCTCGTTGGAGACATTTAAAGCCAATTTTTATAAGTTGATTTTCCAACAAAAAACGCCCGACGACCAGCAACCTAAGTGCCTCATGCGCTTCATTGTTATCCCGTTCGAATATCTTATTGGAAAGAAATAACAAAAGACTGTCATGCAATCTTTTTCTTAATGCGTGATAAGCATCTCGATTTTTAGTAAGGTCATATAACTTATTTATACCATTTATATCATCAGTTTCTATCAATTCCAATAGCCTGATATTTTTCACATCACTCCGTCTATTTTTTTGCTTTAAAAATGATCTAAAACTCTTTAAATCCTCACTACTCAGCAAATTTATTAAATCAGAAACTGCATCTACCATTCTTTCAAATTTGAATATAACAAATATAAAAAAAGACTTTAAATCATCAGTATTAAACGAAAATAACCTTTCAAACTTATTGAATCCTATCGATATTTGAATCACAAAACAACAAGAAATTAAAACTAAAACAAGAAAATTATGGAACCGCTAAAAAACATGATTGAAGAAAAAAAATCAGAAAGAGATTTAAACAAAAGAAATCCATTTAAACCAACTGGGGCATTTATAGGTGCCTCTTGGACAGCACTCCTGGTTGGCACTGTTGGCTATTGTGTCGGCCTATGGAATGCCACCATGGCATTAAATGAAAAAGGTTATTATTTCACTATTTTACTGTTCGCACTATTTGCGGTTATCTCTGTTCAAAAAAGCGTCAGAGATAAAGCCGAAGGACTTGCAGTCACCGAATTATACTATGGCTTAAGTTGGTTTGCAACGATTGCAGCAGTAGTTTTATTAACTGTAGGTCTGTGGAATGCGGATCTACTCTTGAGTGAAAAAGGATTCTACGCCATGTCCTTTTCCTTAAGCATATTCTCGGCAATTGCAGTGCAAAAAAATACACGTGATGCTAAATTGATCGATGATAACGAAATAAAGCTTTAGCGGTTACCCCTGCAGCCTCTGCATAGCAAGCTGCAGGATTTCCACAATCATTTCTAAATCTTATATTCTTCGATTTTCCGATACAACGTAGCGACACCAATTTCTAACAATCTTGCCGCCTCCGATTTGTTTCCATTGGTATACCTTAAAACGTGTCTTATGTGCTGTTTTTCCATTTCGGACATTGAAAAATCGGACGCCCCTCCTTTTCCCAGATTGATATTACGCTCTCCAAAAGGAAGAGTTTGAACATCCAATATTCCTCCTTCGCTCAAAATAACACTACGTTCAATAACATTCTTTAATTCACGAATATTCCCACGCCAGGCATTCTGTCTCAGAACCTGAACAAATTCGTCAGTCATTCGAAGAGGTTTTAAATTTGACTTCAGTGCAAAAACATCCGTATAGTATTGTGCCAATGGTCTAATGTCCTCAACACGCTCTCTAAGAGCTGGCAATTCGATTGTAAAAANNTCCGATGCAATCTCTGCTTCAAGATTTCTATTGGTTGCAGCGATAATACGCACATCTACCTTTGTCGGTTTCGAATCACCAACCTTCAAAAATTCACCAGTCTCCAAAACACGTAGAATCTTAGCCTGAAGTTCTAAGGCCATTTCGCCAATTTCATCGAGAAAAATAGTACCTAAATGGGCTTCCTCGAACAGTCCACGCTGCTCCTTGGTCGCACCCGTAAATGCGCCACTTTTATGACCAAATAATTCATTTTCCAATAAATCTCTGCTGAACGCGGCGCAGTTGATAGCAACAAAATTACGATTCTTTCTAGTGCTGGCTTGATGGATAGCTTGCGCAAAAACCTCTTTACCAGTACCCGTTTCTCCTGTCAACAGCACTGTAGTTGATGTAACAGCAACCTTTTGAGCCAATCCAATCGCAGATTTTATTGCTGGCGATTCTCCGATAATTTTGTCGAAAGAAAGCTTATCACCTAGTCGTTTTTCCAATAGCATAACCCTCCGGGAAAGGGCAACTTTTTCACATGCTTTATAAAGTAAAGGTATAATCCGATTATTATCATCCCCTTTTGTAATATATTCGAAAGCGCCATTTTTGATCGCTTTCACACCGTCGGGAATATTACCATATGCTGTCAGTAAAATAATCTCCACCGTGGGATAGCGTTCCTTAATAAGTTTGGCCGTTTCTACACCATTGCCATCGGGCAATTTTACGTCACAAAGAATCACATCCACTTCAGCAGTTTCCAATTTTTTCAGTCCGGATTTAATTGTTGATGCTTCGATTACATCAAATCCCTCCAAGCTGATAATTTTGGCAAGTAATTTCCGAAGCTTCTCTTCGTCATCTATTAGGAGAATTCTATTCACAATATTCGTTTTTCCAAAAATACAATTTGTTTAAGGCAAATAAAACCCTATATTTGTCATTCCACAATATTTATATAACTGTATGTAAGATTAAAATTCTTTAGAACAAAAAACACCATCCATTGGCATTAAACTGCCAAAACTGGCTCTTTTTTAACATTTAAAGAACTTTTACATGCTTTCGTTACAACAATTATCTTATACACATCCAAATAAAGATTTACTGTTTGAGAACATAAATCTACATATAAATTTTCAAGAGAAAATAGCATTGATTGGTCAAAATGGTATTGGAAAATCAACACTTTTGCGACTGATCGCTGCTGAACTATCACCCACGAGCGGCACCCTACAGCTGGCTACAACGGCTTACTATATCCCTCAAATTACGGGACAGTTTAATGAGCTCACTATTGCAGAAGCTTTGCACATTGATAAAAAACTAAATGCACTACATGAAATTTTGGGGGGCAATGCATCGGAGGAAAATTTCAGTAGTTTAGAAGATGACTGGACATTGGAGGAACGCTGTAAAGAAGCATTTGAACAATGGAATCTTCCCGAAATTCAATTAACACAAAAAATGGGTACGCTGAGCGGTGGGCAAAAAGCCAAAGTTTTATTGGCTGGCATCCAAATCCATCAATCACAACTTATCCTCCTAGATGAACCAAGTAACCATTTGGATTTAGAAAGTAAAATGTTACTATATCAGTGGATCCGTTCAACCAAAAAGACACTGCTTATCGTCAGTCATGATAGAACATTATTAAATTTGTTGGATGACATGGCGGAGATGACTCCAAAAGGAATAAAGCGATACGGTGGGAATTATGATTTTTATGTCACTCAGAAAGAAATCGAACGCAACGCGATACAGCAGGACATCCATCACAAAGAAAAAGCTATCAAAATCGCCAAAGAAAAAGAAAGAGAAACGCTCGAACGTCAAAACAGATTAAATAACCGAGGTCAGAAAAAACAGGAAAAAGCGGGAGTAGCACGTATCATGATGAATACCTTGCGTAATACCGCTGAAAAAAGTACAGCTAAAATAAAAGGTGTTCACCAGGAAAAAATTGGGGATATTAAATCCGATTTAAAGGACCTTCGAAGTTCGCAATCTATGGTCGATGAGATTAAAATCGACTTGGATAATAGTTCTTTTCCTCAGGGAAAAAGCATGCTTAAAGCAGAAAGCATCAATTTTACCTACCATAGTCAACAGCTTTGGTCAAATAACATGGACTTACACATATCGGGAGGCGATCGGATCGCTTTACAAGGCGAAAACGGGTCTGGAAAAACAACGTTAGTAAAACTTTTACTAAATCAACTGACTCCTACGCAAGGAAAAATTGAACGTCAGGTATTTAAGGCAGTTTATTTAGATCAAGAATATACGATCATATCCCCTCATTTGAGTGTCTATGAACAAACTCAAGAGTTCAATGTTCATGCCCTTGCCGAACACGACATCAAGACCCGACTTAACCGATTTCTATTTGGGAAAGATGATTGGGACAAACCCTGTATACTTTTAAGTGGTGGCGAGAAGATGCGGCTCATATTATGCTGCTTGACGATCAGACAACAATCTCCAGACTTAATTATACTTGATGAACCGACCAATAATTTAGATATTCAAAATATTCTTATACTCACTAAGGCTATGAGGGATTATTCAGGTGCTCTTCTGGTTATTTCCCACGATGCAGTTTTTCTACGAGAGATCGGTATTCAAAACACAATCACATTAACAGCTAAAAATGATAGCTATTCTAGTTGAGAATAGGATAGACACATGACCACCGGCTACAATATTAAATTTCAACAAAAAAAGGCACAACTTTGTAACAATCTCATATTCTTTATTTAAAATCTGCTAAATCGATAAATTAATTTAAAAAAAAGAATTTTTATCAATATATTCACGATGATTTTAAATATGAAACAATAACCATTAGATTAATTGAACCTTTCCTTAACTATATGACGTGACTAGCCAAATGTAGTTCGTAGGGCCTTCAGTTAATTACTTCATTTAATTATGTCAGATTATCAAATTAAAGAAAATCCCGAATTGTTTGACGCCATTGTAGTCGGTTCCGGTGCAGGTGGTGGCATGGCAGGTTACATACTTGCCCATGCAGGACTGAAAGTATTAATGCTTGAAGCCGGCCCTTTTTATGATCCGGCAAAAGATTCCATGCAATTGCGCTGGCCGTGGGAATCGCCACGAAGAGGTGCAGGAACGACAAGACCATTCGGCGATTTTGACGCTGCTTTTGGTGGATGGCAGCTCGAGGGTGAACCCTATAGCAAAGTTGAGGGTACCGAATTTGAATGGTTTAGAGCGAGGATGCTTGGCGGCAGAACCAATCACTGGGGCCGGATTTCATTACGCATGGGACCCGATGATTTCAAACCAAAAGATGGTGTCACGGACGAATGGCCGATTAGCTATGAGGAGGTTAAACCTTTTTACGACCGTGTAGACAGGATGATTGGCATATATGGGACTGCAGAGGGGATACACAACGAACCCGATGGTATTTTTATGAAACCTCCCAAACCACGTCTAAATGAATTATATATTGCGAAAGGCGCAAAAAAAGCCGGCGTTCCCGTAATTCCTGGGCGAGGAGCTGTCTTAACAGAAGTATCCAAAGATATTAAAGGCCGAGGCACCTGTTTTTATTGTGGTCAATGTGGTCGCGCATGTAAAGTTTATGGAGACTTTTCCTCCTCATCTTGTTTGGTGATCCCTGCCATGAAGACGGGTAATTTGAAAGTAATAGATCATGCGATGGTCAGAGAGGTGATCACTAATGACGAAGGACTTGCCATCGGTGTCTCTTATGTAAACACCAAAGACCTACAAGAATATACTGTCAAAGGGAAAACAGTTATTTTAGGCGCCAGCGCTTGCGAGAGCGCACGGATCATGCTAAACTCCAAATCAAAAACGCATCCCGGTGGGGTGGGCAATAGTAGTGGGTTGGTAGGAAAATATCTTCACGATTCTACCGGCGCAAGCTTATCGGGATTTTTACCGCAATTGCTGGACCGGAAAAGATACAATGAAGATGGTGTTGGTAGTGTCCATATCTACTCTCCATGGTGGGAAGACAATTCCAAACTTAACTTCCCTAGAGGTTACCACATTGAATATGGAGGCGGCTTACATATGCCTTCTTACGGTTTTTTGAACTGGGTACCAAAAGTAAATGACGCAGGAAAAAATGCCGCAGGAAAGGCAAAAGGAGGATATGGAACAGCATTAAAAGAGGATTTCCGAAGCTTTTATGGCGCTAACGTTGGCATGGCTGGCCGTGGCACTGCATTGGCCCGAAAAGACAACTATTGTGAAATCGATCCAGATAAAGTCGACAAATTTGGCATTCCAGTACTTCGTTTCAACTACAAATGGGCGAATGAAGAAATCGCACAGGCAAAACATATGCAGGATACATTTCAGTCTATTATGCACGAAATGGGGGCTGTAATCACGTCAAAGATTCCTGGAGCGGACACCTTATATGGCTTAGAAGCACCAGGCAAAATTATCCATGAAGGAGGTACTACGAGAATGGGGAATGACCCTAAAACTTCTGTATTAAACAAATGGGGGCAGGCCCACGACTGTAACAATCTATATGTCGTGGATGCCGGTCCGTTTGTACAACAAGGTGATAAAAACTTGACCTGGACGATCCTCGCCTTATCGATGCGGACAGCAGAATATATACTTCAAGAAAAGAAAAAATTAAACGGTTAAAGCATGAATAGAAGAGAATCTTTAAGAGCATTAGGATTAATTGCAGCGGGTTCAGGCCTTTTAACCGCAGCTTGCAATTCAAAAGACGCAAAAAATACAACGCTTGACAATAGTAAAAAACTACCTGGTGTTCAGGATTTTGAATATGAACGCACGGAACAATTGTATGCGGAGCGATTTTTTGATGAACATGAAATGGCCACAATCACTGTATTGGCCGACATTATCATCCCTAAAGACGGTATCTCAGGTAGTGCCTCCGAAGCAGGCGTCCCGGATTTTATCGAATTTATCGTCAAAGATTTGCCCGACAATAAAATCCCCATGCGCGGCGGACTTCGTTGGCTAGACTTACAGTCCAAACGACGTTACGGAACAGTGTTCATCAAATGTGGTGAAAAGGACCAACTCGCGTTAATAGATGATATTGCATACGNNGAAACCTGACCTCCTCGGGTTTTTATACCAGTGAAATAGGTGTAAAAGATATTGGATATGCAGGTAACAAACCTGGCGTATGGAATGGTGTACCGGACGAAGTGCTAAAAGAACACGGTTTTGATCCAAGTAAATTTTTTGGATAAAAAAAATCCTTTCCCAAGTGGAAAGGATTTTTTCGTTTTGTTCATGAAAGACTATTGCGTCGGCGGCACTTCAGTGGCTTCCGGTGCTTTATCAATCAACTCCATAAATTGATCCAATTTAGGGGTAATGATAATCTGCGTTCTTCGATTCCGTTGTTTACCCAAAGCAGTTGTATTGTCTGCGATTGGATTGTATTCTCCCCTACCTCCAGCAGTCAGTCGTTTAGGATCAACGCCATATTTATTCTGTAAAGCCTGAACAACAGAAGAAGCCCTTAACGTACTTAAATCCCAATTGTTTCGAATATTTGGTTTAGAAATAGGATCCGTATCTGTGTTACCCTCAATCAATACTTCGTAATCTCTATAGTCTTGAATGATCTTTGCAATTTTGCTCAAAGTCTGATCTGCACGATCGCTGATTTCATAACTTCCGGATTTATAAAGCATATTATCCGCAAGCGAAATATAAACCACGCCTTTTAACACTTGCACATCCACTTCCTGCAACTCTTCCCGGCTAAGTGATCTTGTTAGATTGTTTGTCAATACTAGATTTAAGGAATCAGATTTATTTTTGGTTTCAACCAGGTGCTTAATGTATTTATTCGAAGCATTAATTTCATCTACCAATTTGGAAATATTGACGTTTCCTTGCGAATTTTGATTGATACTATTATCCAACGAATTTTGAAGGGCTGCATATGCTGTTTTCAGATCTGCATTATTTTTTCTTTCAGAAGCCAACTGATCTTCCAAACTTTTAATACGTGTGCGACTCTCTGTCAATTGAAGTTGACTGTCTTGATATTGGGTTTGCAGGTTCTTATAGTCGGTTTGTAAACCTAAATATGTTTTTTTACTGACGCCACATCCTGTCATAAGCAAACTGGCAGTCAATACAGACATTGGAAAAACTAAATTCTTCATAATATACTAATTTTGTAGATGTTGAATTAATTCATCGAACAAGATAAGCAATATTCCAGCCAAATCAACTTTATCTGGGCGAATTAACAACCTTTAACGTCTATTGAGCGAGTTCTTTCAATTCAGTGGACGAAAATATTTGGGCACCTTTGAGATAAGGATTCGCTCCTTTCAGATAGTTATAAATAATTGATTTCGCTTCTTCGTTTGGCAACTTATACAGGTTTTTAACCAAAAAGTTTTTATCTTCTATAATATTACTATTGTAGCCTAAAAAAGAAGGCGCATGGACTTGGACACTCCATCGTATAAAACGTGCCTCGATGTGATTAGGATTTTCTTTAATCAGCTCTTCCAGATGCTTCTTCCCATCCTTAAACTGTCCCATTTTCTTAAATGGATTGCCAACATGTTTAGCCAAAAGAATTTCATACGCTGCCAAATACACCTTTTCTGTAGTTGACTTCGCACTTTCATTGAGCAGATCTAGGTTGTGCTCACATAGATCGTCATTTTTCACAGCTTCCGCATACTCTCTTCGAATTTTATCAATATTCAATTGCTGCCCAAATCCGACCTTTGATAAGGTAAAGAAAAGGATTATAAATACCATTCGTGTTATCATCATAAATCTGGCTATTTCAATAATCTAAATTCCGACTTAAATTACTAAAAAATTTGAATCTAAGTATGAATTTTCAATTATCATACCACAAAGTATATGTTTCGTGTCAGCATTCCGCCACATCAAAATTTTAAATAAATAAAAAGCTTTCCTAAAGCATTTTTTTAAAGCAATTTTACACCATGAAACTCGCATTGAAAAAAACTCCTGTATGGTTAAAGTTATCCTTGTCAATTCTTTTTGGTATTATGCTGGGATGCCTGTTTGGAGAAATTGCCTTCACTTTAATTCAATCCTAATTTCACCCGGATTCTTGTCCGTCTATCACTAAAAATGGGTCCAGCTGCCTATATACATTTCAAATTATACAACATATTAAAAGATGTATAATCTATTAAACAGGGCTAAATGGGGTCCACAACTTTAATGTTCTTGCTGAAAACCAATTATTTTTGCTATATTGCTTATACCAATATAAATTTAAAGCAAGCTATGGAGACAAAGGCAGAGTATCAGATTTGGGACACTATCGTAAATAGTGCAAAAACTAAATTCGATTATAAGCATATTCGTGCTATGTTTAAAAAGGAAGATGATGAAATAACCGATAAATTTCTATTCCATATTATTGCAGGATTCGCCTGTGGAGAAAACCATCAGACGATCGCTACAAATCTTTTCAATGAACTGCAAAACATTCATTTCGAATGCAATGAAGGGCAAATTGATAAGTTTATCTCGGATAAGCATGTCAAATTCAGTCCGGAAATCTACGCCACTTATCTTGCTTTTTCTATGCTGGAAGATGGTGAAGATGTGGACACTATTACTGAGGTCATCAACAACTTGTTGCAGATAGACAAATAATTTCTTTATAGTATCGTTTAATTTTGGTTAAAAACTTATATTCGTAAACTATTACGTCCAAGTTATGCGCCATTTATTAATACTATTTTTAATATTTTCTTTTTGCACAAATCTTTTAGCCCAAGAATTTGATTTCGGTCAAGTAACCGCATCCGATTTTTCGCGTACAGATTTGGATAGCAATGCGAATGCAATTGTCCTAAAAGAATTTGGTAAAAGTTCGGTTTTTGTCGATGATTACGACAATAGAGTCAAACTTTTGCATGAATATCATGTTCTGATTCGGATCAATAATAAAGAAGGATTCAGTAAAGCTAATTTTGAAATTCCTTCCTATAAAAGGGGAAGTTATATCCGTGATTATTTTGATGAATTGAAAGCTGTTACTTATAATTTGATCAATGGCCTTATAGAGAAAACAGAACTTGACAATAAAAAAGTTTTCAGGGAAAACTACTCTGCACAATTAGATCTTAATAAATTTACCCTACCAAATATTAAAGAGGGATCTATCATTGAGGTATCTTACCGTACACTTGAGCAAGATCTCTTTAATTTCAAAACTTGGGAATTTCAGGATGATATACCAAAAATACAAAGTCAATATATCGCCATTATTCCGGCATCCTTTAGTTATAATGTAGTATTGCGGGGGCCATATAAACTTACCGACCAAAAAGGAGAAATTTTAAAAGAGTATATCTTTTTAAATGGAATGAGAATGGATTGTTCAAAACTAACCTATTCCATGAAAAATATTCCGCCTTTTATAGAAGAAGAATATATGACTTCCGCCAAGAACTTTAAATCGGCCATTTATTATGAATTAGAATCTATTTACTATCCAAGCAACGGCGCAAAGAAAACATTTAGCAAAACCTGGAAGGATGTAGATACAGACTTGATGAATGAAAAGGCTTTTGGCGGGCAGTTAAAAAAAACCGATCTATTTANNAAAATTGGAAAAAGCAAAGAAGATCTATGATTATATTAAAAAGCAGATTAAATGGAATAACTATCTCGGTAAATATGCTGATAATGGAATAGAAAAGGCATTAGAAAAACGAACCGGCAATATTGGAGATATCAACCTGGCATTAGTAACAGCATTACAGGCTGCAGATTTGGAGGCCTATCCGATTATTTTATCCACCCGGCGAAATGGCACACCGAACTCCCTGTTCCCGGTATTATCCGATTTTGACTATGTCATTGCCTGTGTTGATATTGACGGAACAAAGTATAAGCTAGACGCATCAAATTCCTACCTACCTTTCGGCCAGCTACCTTTATTATGCCTGAATGAACGTGGTCGAATTATTTACTCCAAGAAGAGCTCAGATTGGTTTCCGTTAATTTCAGAGGAGCTATCTGAAGTCTATTATACACTCGAAGGAAAACTAAATGACCAATCTCAAATCATAGGAAAACTCACCATAATAAGTCAAGGTAACAAGGCGCTATTGAAAAGACAACACATCGCAAAGTTCAATTCCTTGGACGAGTACTGGGAAAAACTGGATGAAGAAATGCCCAATATAACTTTTACAAAGTCTAAAATTGAGCATCTCGAAGATTTAGAACATGCTCTTAGTGAAGAATTTGACATTGTCTTAGAAGTTGCTAAACAAGCAGAACAAAATACAGTATTGCTTACTCCCAATATTATTGACAGAATTGCTTACAATCCATTTAAAATCGAAGAACGGACGTATCCAGTAGACATGGGTTTCAAAACAAAAACGCAATACAATATTTTGTTAGATTTGCCCAAAAACTTTGAAGTGGTCGAAAAGCCACAAAATAGCTCTTTGGCGCTTCCAGAATCTGCAGCCAAATATAGATACATGTCGAAAATAGAAAATGGCAAACTTGAGGTACTACAAAGTTTAGCTTTCAATAAGCCTATTTTTACCGTCGACGAATACTTTTCATTAAAGGAATTGTATTCTCGAATTATACAACAACAAAAAATTGACTTCAAAATATCCAATACGAAATGAAACTGCCATTTATTAACCTATTGTATCTGTTGATTCCTTTCGCTTCGATTGGACAGGAAAATTATGATATAGCCAACATTTCACCAGCTTTGAAAAGTAGAGCTGTAGCAACTGTTCGTAATGATAAAACGGTTGTAGAAATGAAGTCTCCGGAACAAGTGACTGAAACGGTAACTCGTGTCATCACGGTTTATAATAAAAATGGAGACTACTATGCGGCACTACCTGTGCACTACAACAAATCTTGTGAAGTAAAAAGTCTGAAAGGGGCCATTTACAATGAAATGGGGATATTACAAAAAAAAATCGCCACTAAAGATTTCAAGGATATTAGTGCCGTGGACAATAGCACAATGTTCGGTGATTCACGGATAAAGCTTTATGTACCCGATTACCACAGCTATCCTTATACAATCGAATATCAATACGAAGTTAAGTACAAACAAAACTTAATTATACCATCTTGGAATCCCGAAGTTTCTAACAGTGTTTCAGTGGAAAAAAGTAGCTTCCAATTTATAGCACCTGTAGGCACAGCATGTCGTATCGAGGCCAAAAATTATAAAGGTGTTGTTAAAGAAGAAAAATCCGATAAGATTGAAAGTAAAACATGGAGTGTAGAACATATTCCAGCAAAAAAGGATGAATCATATAGTCCAAACCCTAATCTAAAAAGAACAAATGTTCTTATTGTACCGAAAAACTTTATGTACTACGGTAAAGAAGGTAGTTTTTCGGACTGGAAAGAATATGGTGAATGGGTCTCCAGTAGATTATTAAGCAAAAAGGAAGACCTGTCTGAAGTTTCAAAGCAAAAATTTATTTCCCTTACAAAAAATGCAAATTCAGATCAGGAAAAGGCCAGAATTCTATATGATTACCTACAAAAGAATACAAGGTATATCAGCATCCAAATCGGCATTGGCGGGTTGGAACCCTTCCCTGCTTCTGAAGTAGACCGACTGGGATATGGAGACTGCAAAGCCCTGACCAATTACATGAAGAGCATGTTATCAGCAGTCAATATTCCATCGTATTATTGCATTGTGGAGGCGGGCAGACGAAAAGAAAGTTTCAATACAACTTTTGCAAACGTACAGGATGGAAACCATGTTATCCTATGTATTCCTTTTAAAAACGATACCACTTGGCTAGAATGTACCAGTCAGAACCTTCCATTTGGCTTTCTAAGCGACTTTACCGACGACCGGGACGTCATGGCTTGTACCGAACGCGGTGGAGTCATGATGCATACGCCCAAATACAGCAATTCGACCAACCTTCAATTTAGAAACGCTAATCTCACACTTCAGGAAGATGGAAGCATCCAAGGAACTTTAAACACAAAGTTCTACGGAACTCAATACCAAAATCACATGGATGTTCTCGTAGCTAGCAATCACGAAAAAAATAAGCTATTGGTAGACCATTATAATATAGATAATATAAGCTTTGCCCAAGTAAACTATAGTGAGCATAAGCAAGAAAATCCATTTATAGAGGAAAATTTGACCATTTTTATTAAGAACTATGCAGTAAAAAATGGCAATAAGATTCTCATTCAGCCCAACATCTTCAATACACAATCTAATATTTCGGAAAATAGAAACCGGACAGAAGATATCTTCATTGAAAGAGGTTTTACGGATATTGATAGTATCAGCATACAACTTCCAGAAAATATCTTAAAAAAAATCACACCGGAGCAAAAAATCATAGCAAAACCGTTTGGAAAATATGAATTTAGATCTGAAATAAAAGAGAATAAACTGATCACTTACAGAAAACTGGAACTTTTCGAAGGCAGTTACCCAGCAAGTGATTACGAAGATTTCTTCCAATTTCATAAAGAAATAAGTAGTTCAGATAGAGGACGTTTTAACCTCAGCTTATTGTAAATCGCAATTCTAAATATTACCTGAATATGAAAGTAATCAAACTACTTCCTAAGGCAATTATTGTATATTAGCGGCATGACAGAATATGCGGCAATATTTGACATGGATGGAGTTATAAGCCATACAAATCCTTTCCATGCAGAAGCTTTCAGAGCTTTTTTTAAAAATCACAATGTACAACAAGCTACAGAAGAAGAATTTGAGCAACACATGTACGGAAAACATAACAGCTATATTATGCAGCATTTTTTCAAGCGCCCAATATCTCCAGAAGAATTGCGTACACTTGAATTTGAAAAAGAACAACTTTTTAGGGTAATTTATAAGGAACATGTTGCTCCCATTAAAGGATTGATTGAATTTTTGAAAGAATTAAAAGCAAACAATTTTAAACTGGCAGTAGCAACATCTGCACCTAAAGAAAATATGGACCTGATCTTGGATGAACTGAACATTAGGCATTTATTTTCTTCAACATTAAGCAGCGAAGATGTGAAATTGCATAAACCTCATCCAGAAGTTTACTTAAAATCAGCAGCTAACCTGAACACCCCTGTTAATCAGTGCATTGTATTCGAAGATTCTTTTTCCGGGATTACTGCAGCAAAAAATGCTGAAATGAAAGTAGTAGCGGTGCTTTCAACTCATAAAAGAGAAGAATTACCGCCAAGTGATGACTATATCAACAACTATACAGAAATATCGATAGAAAATGTAAAAGCAATTCTAAAAAAACAATATTCTTAAATCGATTAAGACATAAAAAAAGAGATTCCAGTGGGAATCTCTTTTTTTAAACATTTCGTTCTATACTGCCTTCGGCTGAAGAAATAATTTATCTCATAAACCTAGTCTCTTTTCAGACCAAACTTTTCTATTTTGCTATAAAGGTGACTACGTTGAATATCGAGATCATCGGCCGTCTTGGAGACATTCCAATTATTTTTCTCCAGTTTATATTTAATAAATTCTTTTTCGGCATGGTCTTTATAATCTTGGAATGAATCGAAGGAATCCATATCCAAACCGTAATTCGCAGATCCTTTCTCCAGCAGTGCACCATGCACTGGTTCTCTGGAGGGATTAGCAAATGCAACAACATCTTTATCAGTAATTGCTTTGTCACTCAA
>DKIT01000116.1:0-10996 GCA_002454415.1 Sphingobacterium sp. UBA6711 | reverse complement strand
GGCCGAAAGGCTCATATCACCAATCTCATCCAAGAACAATGTTCCGCCACTGGCTTGCTCAAATTTTCCGATACGTTGTTTGATTGCAGAGGTAAAAGATCCCTTTTCATGACCAAATAATTCTGATTCAATAAGTTCGGAAGGTATAGCTGCACAGTTGACTTCGATCAATGGACCTTGAGCACGATTTGATTTTTCATGCAACCAACGCGCTACCAGTTCTTTTCCTGAACCATTAGCACCGGTAATCAATACCCGGGCTTCGGTTGGAGCAACACGATCGATTGTTTCCTTAATGCGTTTTATTGCTCCGGATTCGCCCAAGATATCCTTCGTTTTCGAACTACTGACTTTACGTTTCAGAACTTTTGTTTCCGTCACGAGTGAACTTTTATCCAGCGCATTTCGGACCGTAATCAATAATCTATTTAAGTCCAACGGCTTTTCTAAAAAATCAAAAGCACCTTTTTTTGCGGCTTCAACGGCAGTTTCAATCGTACCATGCCCGGAGATCATAATAAAAGGAATATCGGGGCTGCTTTGATGCGCTTCTGTTAGGACCTCCATCCCATCCATGCTGTTCATCTTGATATCGCAGAGAACAAGGTCTATTTTCTCCTTTTTTAAAATATCTAATCCATCCCGGCCATTGTCGACATCCAAAATCGTATAATCTTCATATTCCAAGATATCACGCAAAGAACTTCTGATGGCGCGTTCATCGTCAATGATTAAAATTGTACTCATAAATCCAGCGTTATGCTATTTTTTCAATTATGGCAATCAAGATAAGGTTTTTTTAGCAATTAGCGAAAAAGAAGCAAACCTTGTAAGCCGGGTTCTGTAGACCACCGAAGTGGAATTTCTATCATTTATCTAGATTTGCCATCACTGACAAACTCAATCAACCTACCCATTACGAATTCCAATAAATTGAAAGAAGACGAGCAGCCTTCAGATTTCGCAACCTATTTGGTCTTTCAACACACGAGGTTTACCGTAATATATGTTACCATACAAGACCGTAAGCTCTTACCTTACGTTTTCACCCTTACTCCGAAAAGCGGTATATTTTCTGTGGCACTTTCTGTCTACTATTTTCATAGCATCCTTCCCGTTAGGAAGCGTGTTGCTCTATGTTGCCCGGACTTTCCTCTCCTCCCGAAAGAGCAGCGATAGAACCAGTTTGCTTCTGCGCAAAAGTAGCTATTTTGATCGGATAAAACACGCCAATCAATTAAAAATTTCGTCCATAGTATGGAATAATGTGGCACTTTTTTCTCAAAGCAGCGCAATACGTTTGCGTAGATAAGCAAAAGTTTTGTATTTTCAGCTCACTTAAATTAATTTAAAAAGATGGCGCTCAACAAACTAGCCCTAATTCGCTATAAGACTATTGACAATTGTCTGCGCTTACGACATCGAAAGTGGACGTTGGAAGACCTTATGGAAAAAGTTTCTGATGCCCTCTACGAATTGGAGGGAATCAAAAATGGAATAAGCAAAAGAACCATTCAGAGTGATATCCAACTGATGCGTAGCAATAAACTAGGTTACAATGCCCCTATAGTCGTCATGCATCGCAAATTTTACACCTACAAAGATCCCAACTATAGCATTAGTAATTCGCCTATTTCCATTGGTGATATGCAGAAAATGAAAGAAGCTGTCGAAGTACTCAAACATGTCAGTGGCTTCAGCAGTTTTGATGAATTGAGTGATATCGTNNTTTACCTTCCATCATTCAAATGGAAAGTAATAACCTATTGAAAGGAATTTCTTTTATAGCTCCCCTTCATAACGCTATCCGCGAAAAAATTCCGCTTCTCATTAGTTATCAATCATTCAAAGCAACGCAAAAACAAGATCTTGTCTTCTCGCCCTACCTCCTAAAGGAATATCGTAATCGATGGTTTCTAATTGGTCATCATAAAAAAGTCGAAGGATTAATGACACTTGCTTTGGATCGTATTGATACTATCGAAGAAATGGGTAAAAACTCGTATAAAGAATATCTAGGAATAGATTTTGAAAGATACTTTTCAGATACTATAGGCGTTACAAAAACACATAAAGACCGCGGGCATCGTGTTATACTACAGATAAATGCAAAAAACGCGCCTTATGTGGCTACAAAACCAATCCATCATTCCCAACAAATTTTGGATAAAAAGGAAGATGGCTCGATCTTAGTCCGAATTGACGTGGTACTTAATTTTGAACTAGAAAGAGAGATCTTAGGTTTCGGCGAATCAATTAAAGTACTTTCTCCCAGAAATTTACAAGCACGAATAAAGCAACGCCTGACGGCGGCGGCTCAGGTCTATGCTGAAAAAACAGAAACCATAGTGAAAAATACGGCAGATTGCTAGTACAGATGCTGATTAGGTGGGCTGCTCTTATAGATCTTGGGCGATGGCGTAGCCACTTGCCCAAGCCCATTGAAAGTTATAACCGCCGAGCCATCCTGTCACATCAACCGTTTCTCCACCAAAATAAAGTCCCTCCACCTTTTTGGACATCAGCGTTTTGCTATGCAGTTCATCTGTCGAAACTCCTCCACGCATGACCTCTGCTTTATCATACCCTTTATCTCCTGCGGGTTTTACCTTAAAACGATGAATCGTCTCGATAATTAATTTTGCATCCGCTTTACTTAATGAAGCAATCTTGGTATCTAATGTCAGAAATTTCCCAAGAGCATCGACCAATTTTCGACTGAAATAATCATTCAACAATTGAGAGACGAGTCTTTTACCTCCGTATTGCCGCTCCGTTTTGATCAAATTTTCCAGATTGAAATTTGGCAACAAGTCAATGGTAATCTCCTGTCCAGGTCTCCAATAACTTGATATCTGAAGGATTGCGGGTCCACTTAGTCCCCAGTGTGTAAAGAGGATGTTCTCTTCAAATGAAATTCCGCCAACAGAAACCTTTGAGAACACGGCGTTCCCTGCCAAAGAACTATACCAGTCGGCATCTTTTCCGGTTATGGTCAAGGGCACCAACGCAGGAGCTGTTCCGACTATATCCAAGCCAAATTGTCTGGCTAAGCGTAATCCAAAATCTGAAGCACCAAGTTTTTGAACTGGTAGTCCACCCGAACTAACAACGACTTTGTGAGCACGGTAACGAGCCTCACCAGTCGCTTTTTCGACTGTCACCACAAATCCTTCCCCGCTTTTTTCGACAGATTTCACCAAGCAGTTTAAAGCTATATCTTGTTCCGTTTCATATAAAATCTTGGAGAATACAGCGACAATATCTTTGGATTTATTTGTTTCGGGAAATAGTTGACCCAACGTCTTTTCATGACCTACGATANNCAACCGTCCATTGTTTAAATACACTATGCAAAAAATTAGGATTTTCGGAGATAAAATTTGCTGGACTACTACCGATATTAGTATAATTACATCGTCCACCCCCAGAAATCAGGATCTTCGCCCCGACTTTATCATTCCTTTCCAGCACCAATGTCTTCTTTCCAAGAAGTCCTGCCTGTGCAGCACACATTAAACCACAGGCCCCGCCTCCAATAATTATAGCATCGTATAGTATACTCACAACAACAATCTAATAAGCAATTAACTGACTTTCAACAGGAATAACTCTTCGTTCCAGCTGACTCTTATAGCTCAATTCAATAATTTTAATCACATCACGGGCTTGTTCTGCCGACGCGATCAAATCAGCTTTCCCTAATATAGTGTCCGCCACGTTCTGATAAAAATCAGGATAAGATCCTATTTCGGAAGGGATAATTTCTTCGATATCTTTACCCTCTTCCATAATATTAAGCTTGCCATAGAGACTGGGATCCTCTTTACCCCAGTTTGGATCTTCATCCGGAAATTTACCCTCACGCAATAACGCTTCTTGTGGATCTATGCCATATTTTACAAAATTCCCATTTATTCCGAAAATACGATAACGTGGTGTAGGTTCCTTTGCAAGCATAGAACCCTTAAGGGATACACGCAAATTATCGTAGTACAAAATACAATCGAAATTATCGATCGTTTTGGCATGATCCCTCTGAACAGCAAGATCAACAAAAATAGCGTTGGGCTTTCCAAATAGTTGTAAAGTCTGGTCGATAAGATGTGGCCCAAGATCATAAAATATACCTGACCCGGCCAAGTTTTCTTCGCGCCAAGCATTCGGCCGTAAATAATTGCGGAAGCGGTCGAACCTCGATTCTAGATTTACAATTCTTCCCAATCGACCACTTTGAATTATTTTCTCAACTGTACGATAGTCCGAATTAAACCTTAAATTATGGTATGGTGCCAAAATCAGCTTTTTCTCTTTTGCCAGGGCAATAAGTTCATCAGCCTGCTCCACACTATTCGTAAATGGTTTTTCCACCACAACATGTTTACCTGTTTCCAAAGCTCGTTTAGCAAACGGATAATGCATTTCATTCGAAGTAGCTATCACGACAAGATCAATCGTCTCATCTGCAAAGATTTCATCTGCAGACAGTGCAATTTTTGNNCAATTTTTGTATGCGGATAACGCTCCTTTAACAAAAGCTGCTGATCAGCTTTTCGAGCAGTTACACAAACAAGCTCCAATTCCGCCACCGAACGCATTACGGGAGCATGAAAAACCTGTCCAGAAATACCAAAACCAATAAGCCCTACGCGAATTTTCCTCATGCCATTACATTCTCTCAGGTACACGAATTCCCAATAAGTTCATTCCTTTAGCAATAACCTTTGCTGCCGAAGCCGAAAGGTGCAATCTAAAGTTTTTCACATCCGGATCTTCCGCTTTCAATATCGTCTCCTCATGATAGAACTTGTTGTAAAATTTCGCTACTTCATAAATATAATTGGCCAATTGTGCAGGACTAAATTCTTGCGCTGAGGCTTCAATCGTTTCTGGAAATGCTCCGAGCTGTTGAATCAAATCACGTTCATAAGATGAAATGGATGAAGGTATAGAAACTGCACTGTTGAAATCAAATTCAGCTTTACTTAAAACGGACTTGATCCGCGCATGTGTATATTGGATAAACGGCCCCGTGTGTCCCTGAAAATCCACCGATTCATTTGGATCAAATAATAAGCGTTTTTTAGGATCAACTTTCAATAAAAAGTATTTTAAGGCGCCCATACCAATGGTATCATAAAGCACAGCTTTAGATTCTTCATCCAATCCGTCGGTTTTACCAAGCTCCTCGGTACGCTCCTGTGCAGTTTTGAGCATTTCAGCCATCAAATCATCCGCATCAACAACAGTTCCCTCACGCGACTTCATTTTACCCGATGGTAGATCGACCATTCCATAAGACAAATGAAACAAGCCGTCGGCCCATGTTTTACCCAGTTTCTTCAAGATCAAGAACAATACCTTAAAATGATAATCTTGCTCGTTACCCACCACATAAATAGATTCATTCATTTGGAACTCATCATATTTCAACTGCGCTGTACCCAAATCCTGTGTGATATAAACGGAGGTACCGTCGCCTCGAAGAACAAGCTTCTGATCCAAGCCCTCATCGGTCAGATCTATCCATACCGAGTTATCTTCTTTTTTAAAGAAAACGCCGCTGTCTAAACCTTCCTGGATAATATCTTTACCCAATAGATAGGTATTGGATTCATAATAGTATTTATCAAAATCAACCCCTAATTGTTTATACGTCTTTTCAAATCCAGCATACACCCAACTGTTCATCGTTTTCCAAAGCGCGATGACTTCTTCATTGCCAGCTTCCCACTGCTGCAGCATTGCTTGGGCTTCCTTCATCAAAGGAGCATTTTTCTTTGCTTCATCTTCGGTTTGCCCCTCAGCCTTTAGAAGCTCAATTTCCTTTTTATACTCCTTGTCAAAGACAACGTAGTATTTTCCAACAAGATGATCACCTTTCAAACCTGTTGATTCGGGCGTTTCACCAGCACCAAACTTTTGCCAGGCCAACATGGATTTACAGATATGAATTCCGCGGTCATTTACCAAATTTGCTTTGATAACTTCATAACCATAAGCTTTGAGAATTTCAGCCACAGAATAGCCTAATTGATTATTGCGAATATGCCCTAAATGCAACGGTTTGTTTGTATTCGGAGACGAATACTCCACCATTAATTTTTTTCCATTTGCAGGAAAAATGCCGAAGTCCTTCGCCGCGATTGTCTGATTCAATAATGAGATCCAATAGGTATCAGAAAGAACAATATTCAAAAACCCTTTAATTACATTGAAATCTGAGATTTCAGCGATATGCTGTTGCAAATAAGCGCCAATTTCTTTTCCAGTTTGTTCTGGAGAGGATTTCGAAAAGCGTGTTACAGGAAAAGTTACGATTGTAATTTGTCCTTCAAACTCCTTTCGTGTAGCTTGTAAAGCAATTTGATTCTCTAAAATATCTGCATTGTAAAGCTCTTTAACAGCCTGTACAGTGACTTCAACAAGTCGCTTTTGAATAGAATTTCCCATTTAATGATTTTGTAATTTTTACAACTTCCTGATAGTGAATTGGAAATAAATAACATTCCTTATTTAGGTATTCACCATTAAAGTATATCTTTGCAAAAATAATAAAAAATGCAGAGCTATCAGGAATTTCTTGACTTAAGTGTTGGTTTTCCGCAAGACGGATTCGAAATCATCGACGACGAATTGTATTTCCACGATTTGAATTTAATGGAAATGATAGAAACGTACGGTACACCGTTACGTTTTACTTATTTGCCGATCGTCAGCAAAAAAATTCAGCAAGCGAAAATCCTTTTTCAGACCGCAATTCTGAAACATAATTATCGTGGGTCATACAAATATTGTTATTGTACCAAATCATCCCATTTCAAGCATATCGTAGAGGAAGCTTTGAAAAATGATATCCACCTGGAAACTTCATCTGCATTTGATATGCCGATGATTGATTCATTGGAAAGACAGGGAACAGTAACAAAAGACATTACAGTCATCTGTAATGGATTCAAAACTTATCAGTACAAACAGTATATTGTGGATATGATCCATGATGGATATACAAACATTATACCCGTACTGGATAACAAAGAAGAATTCAACCTCTATGACGATGAGATCGAACTCGACGAACCCTGTGCATTGGGTATTCGCGTTGCTTCAGAAGAGCAGCCAGATTCTCAATTTTATACATCCCGCTTGGGAATCCGTCAGGAAGACGTCATTGAATTTTACAACAATAAGATCGTGGACAATCCTAACTTTAAAGTAAAGTTACTCCATTTCTTTATTAATTCAGGAATCTCAGACACTCCATATTACTGGAATGAATTAGAGAAATACGTCACATTGTACTGTAAATTCAAGAAAGTAAATCCTGATTTGGATACACTGGATATCGGCGGTGGTATGCCATTCAAAGATTCACTGGTACACGACTTTGATTACGAATACATGGTAAATGAAATCGTGAATCGCATCAAACAAATCTGTGCACACCATGAAGTGATGGAACCAGATATCATTACGGAATTTGGTAAATACACCGTTGCAGAAGCATCAGGTATTCTCTACAAGGTATTAGGACGTAAACAACAAAACGACCGTGAGCGCTGGTTTATGATCGATGGCTCATTCATTACGAATTTGCCAGATGTATGGGCGTTAAACCAAAAATATATCCTATTACCGATCAATAACTGGGATTCAGAATATGAACGCGTCAATTTGGGCGGAATCACATGCGATGGTCAAGATTACTACAATCAGGAAGCACATATGAACTCTGTTTTTATGCCAAAAACGCGTAAGGTACAGTATCTGGGATTTTTTCACACAGGAGCGTATCAAGATGTCTTGAGTGGCTATGGAGGAATTCACCACTGTCTACTCCCCTCACCTAAGCACGTGCTTGTGCGTAGAAATAGAGATGAGACATTCAACTATGAGGTCTTTGGTGAGGAACAAAACTCCAAACAAGTTATGAAACTTTTGGGCTATCAATAGAAGGTCACGCAAAGGACAATATCGCCTTACGATTTAATGAGCCAACGAAAGTATTTAAAAGAAATACTTTTACACACAATAAAGAAAGGTCTCAATTGTATAATTGAGGCCTTTTTGCTTTCGAAAACGTATTAAGCGCTTTATTTCGCTATCCAAGCTGTAAAAAACTTCAACACTTTATCTTCATCATACCCCTTTCCTTTTTCCAAGCTTCCACTTTCCTGTACATGTAGGGTTTTCCCATTTTTATTCAACACAATGAAAAAGGGGTATCCCAACTTATTGCCTTCAGGAGCATATTTTTGAAAAACAGCTTCATTTTTATTTTCTTTTGAATAATTCAGGTGGTAATACAGAAAACGACTTTTTAATAACCGATCAATACGGGCCGTTTGATGAATATAATCATTAAATCTCAAACACCAGACACACCAATTTCCGCCCGCTTGAATAATGATATTTTTATTTTCTTTCTTTGCCAGGAGCAACAAGCCATCAATATCCTTTTGTGCGTCAGCATCCGGATTATNNGGCTTAGAAAGCGCTGACGCTACGGCAGCTTCCTGAGCAATCGCCTTATACTGGAAAAGAAATGTAGATCCCAATGTTATAGCAATACCACATAGCAATAATTTTATCTTACACATCATTCTATAAATCAAATAATAATTTAAAATTACAAAATCATTTATCCAAACCAAAACATAAGCAGCAGATATTGGTTAACATCATAAAGCTATTAACCACAGGAAAATAATTGAAGGAACATGTTTTTCCGCACACAAATCACAACAATAAAAAACAAAACAAAAGAAAAACAAACATCAAACTTCACAATAAAATTATGTAGATTCCTTTATAATTTAATAAATATACGCTAACTTAGTAACAAGCAGACACGAAATGCACATAGGGACGATTGACAAAAAGACCAAAAACGAAACAAAATGAAACACCAAGAATTCAGAAGGTCAAAATTGATAGAAAAAATAAAAGACACCAGCACATGGGACGTCATTGTCATAGGTGGTGGTGCAAGCGGATTGGGAGTTGCATTAGACGCGTTGAGCCGGGGGTTCAAAACAATTTTACTTGAACAGGTCGATTTTGCGAAAGGCACATCCAGCAAAGCGACAAAACTCGTCCACGGTGGTGTGCGCTATTTGGCCCAAGGCGATATATCTTTGGTCAAAGAAGCGCTTCACGAACGGGGTCTACTACAAAAGAACGCACCACATCTCGTCAAAAACCAGTCATTTATTATCCCCAACTACAGTTGGTTTGATGGTCCATTTTATACCATTGGGATGAAAATTTATGACCTACTAGCCGGCAAACTGAGCCTAGGAAAATCTATCCATATCAATAAAGAAGACACTTTACAACGCATTAGCACCGTCAGATCAAAAGGTCTTTATGGCGGTGTTGTCTACCAAGACGGACAATTTGATGATGCAAGACTAGCTGTCAATATTGCCCAAACCTGTATTCAGATGGGCGGGGTAGCTTTAAACTACATCAAAGTAAGCAACCTCACCAAAGATACAAATGGAAAAGTGAATGGCGTGATTGCTCACGATACCGAAACGGGCGAAGTTTTTACCATTCAAGGCAAGGCAATCATCAATGCAACAGGCATATTCGTTGATGATATCTTAAAAATGGACAAACCGGAAGCTAAGCAAATGGTGCGTCCAAGCCAAGGTGTTCACCTCGTATTCGACAAGTCTTTTCTTCCTGGAGAAGATGCGATTATGATCCCAAAAACAGATGATGGCCGGGTACTTTTTCTCGTTCCCTGGCACAATCGAGTCATCGCCGGAACGACAGATACACCCATAGACGAGCATAGCTTGGAACCAGTCGCCCTGGAACAAGAAGTCGATTTTATTTTGAAAACAGCAGGCCGTTATTTAACAAAACAACCAACCAGGGAAGATGCTCTTGCAGTATTCGCTGGTGTACGACCGTTAGCTGCCCCGACTGGAAATTCCAATAAAACCAAAGAAATATCACGGAGTCATAAGGTAATCGTAAGTGATTCCAAACTACTCACACTGACCGGAGGTAAATGGACTACATTTCGGAAAATGGGACAGGACACGATTGACAAGGCCATCAAAATCGGCTGCTTACCGCAAAAGGAAAGCACATCATCCACACAAAAGATCTACAGTGCTATGCCGACAACTGACAGAAGTGATCACATGTATATTTATGGTACTGATCAGCAAGCCATATACGCATTGGTACAAGAGAATCCAGAATGGGGCAACAAACTAGTTCAAAATCTCGAATTTATAAAAGCCGAAGTGATATGGGCTGCCCGCAATGAACTTGCCAGAACTATTGAAGACGTGCTTTCCAGACGGGTACGGATGTTATTTCTAGATGCGAAAGCAGCACTTACCGCAGCTCCAGAAGTAGCAAGATTATTAGCCCTGGAATTGAATAAAGATCAAGAGTGGCAAAAATATCAAATAGAGAATTTTCAAAAAATTGCAAAAAATTATATCTTGAAGTAGTACTAAATAACCAGTAATATTCAATTATGGAACAACAATACATCCTGGCAATGGATCAAGGCACAACCAGCTCCAGAGCTATTATTTTTGATAAAGACAGAAATATANNCGTGTTACTGCGGAAGCCACCACTAAGGCAGGGTTGAATGGCAAAAACATCGCCGCCATAGGAATTACCAACCAACGCGAAACAGTAGTTGTTTGGGAGCGAGAAACCGGCAAACCCATTTACAATGCTATTGTATGGCAGGATAAGCGGACTGCTGATTATTGCGACGAGTTGCGTCGTGCTGGAAAACACCATGTTACCCAAGAGAAAACGGGACTTATATTAGATCCATATTTCTCGGCAACTAAAATAAAATGGATATTAGACCATGTCGATGGCGCTCGAGTAAGAGCCCAAAAAGGGGAGTTAATCTGTGGCACGATTGACACCTGGCTTGTATGGAATCTTACGCGTGGCGATGCCCATATTACCGACGTAACTAATGCCTCGCGAACGCTATTGTTCAATA
>DKIT01000207.1 GCA_002454415.1 Sphingobacterium sp. UBA6711 | reverse complement strand
GTGGAGCAAGCTTAATTTCAAGAATGATGCGTACAGACTTCGGATCAGTCACCGTTCCAATCATTATCATTTCGCTTGGCATCTATTTTATTATGAGTAAAAGAAAACCACCAATGGTTCCGCCGACCTATCCCAACCCGCCACAAGGCTCTTATGACTGGGATAAGCGAGTCAACGTTTCAGCCGACGAAGTGACCGCAGTTAGTGAAACTGAGGCGGAAGCAAAACCTTTCAACNNGGAACTAGCCAACAAGCCTCGCCTAATCAGCAGGCTTTTGGCGACAAACAGAAAGAATCCTTTCATCAGTCGTTTGAAGATAGCCTTAACCTTAATACCATGGGTGCTGGCCCAAAGAAGGTCATCTATTCAAAACATTTTAGAGGAGGAAACTTGACAAATGTCTTTGGAAGTATTGAATTGGATTTGACGAAAGCGGACATTCAGCAACCGATCGTTATCGATACCTTTCAGTTATTTGGCAGCGCAAAAATCATTATCCCGCCTCATTGGACTGTTTTTAGCAATGTAGCTTCAGTCCTGGGGTCCGTAGATGACCGGAGATTCCAAACCATCTATAACCCCGATACAGATAAGAAGATCTATATCACAGGCACATGTATATTAGGTAATTTAACCATAAAAAACGCTTAAGTAGGTATAACATATGGACTTATCCAAACTGAGTTTTGCCAAAGGAAAGATAAATTTCTTATTTGCTGACTCAAAAGTAAATCGGATGGCTTCGAAACAAATAAAATGACAAATTAGATAAATGAAAAGCAAACTGTTTCTCAGTGTTAAAAGTCGATTGATTGGCATTATCTGTATATCCGTGTTTATCGGATATCTTGCATTACAATATTTACTGATGCTTCGTTCTGGCTTTGACCAACAATTAGCATTTAAAGATTCATTGATCAATAGTCTCGTCATGATGTTTTGCTGCTACGGCATGTCATCAGCACTAAATTTTTACACTCCGCAACCTCGGGAAATATGGAAAGTACTTATTATCGGTCTTATCATGGCGGCAATTAGCATCGCATTGAGTCGATTTATAATGAGTTACTGTATACAATCTAATTTCACGACACTTTTGGATTTAACCCTACCCTATCGGGGAATCGTTAATTTCCTTATCCTGACTTCAGTCGCCATCATTAATATTGTCTGGAATATTCAAGAAGACAATATCAACAACATCAAACGAAAACAGGAATCCGAAAATTTACTTCGTGAAGCCGAATTATACAATTTGAGACAACAACTACAGCCCCACTTTCTTTTTAATAGTCTCAATTCGATTATCGCACTCATCGGAGCAAATCCGGATGAAGCCCGAAATATGACATTTCAATTGTCAGATTTCCTTCGGGGAACTTTAAGAAAAGAAAACAATCAAATTATAACACTAGAAGAAGAATTAGATCACCTGCAGCTTTACCTTGACATTGAAAAAGTACGCTTCGGGCATCGATTAAATACATCTATATCTTCCTCAGAAGATATATTTAACAACAGATTGCCAGCGATGATTATCCAGCCGCTCGTAGAAAATGCGATCAAACATGGGTTGTACAATGTTACAGACCAAGTAGAAATAAAAATAATATGTAGGGCAATTGATAACCAGTTGTTGATCCAGATTACAAACCCTTTTGACACAGAGGAATCCTCAAAACCGAAAAAAGGCACTGGCTTTGGACTCTCTAGCATTCAACGCAGATTATACCTCCTGTATGGGCGAAATGACCTTCTCGAGACCCAAATTCAGGACAATATATTTACTAGTACCCTTAAAATACCTCAATATGATTAAAGTCGTTATTATTGATGATGAACCCCTAGCACGCTCTATAATTGCGGGTTATTTAAAAAATGAAACAGATATATCCATCATGGCTGAATGTGGTGATGGCTTTGAAGGCGTAAAAGCAATCCAAACCCATGAACCCGATCTGATTTTTTTGGATGTCCAAATGCCTAAATTAACTGGATTTGAGATGCTCGAACTAGTAGACAACCCTCCTGCTGTGATATTTACGACCGCTTTTGATGAATATGCCTTAAAAGCGTTCGAAAAGAATGCACTGGATTATCTATTAAAACCCGTTTCGCCAACACGCTTCAAAAAAGCGCTAGAAAAATTTAAAGCAAGTTATTCCGCTCCAGAGAAGAAAGTTCAGCCGAATTACGAAGTCCTAACAGCTCAAGACGAAACAAAAATTGACCGCATTGTCGTTAAAACCGGAACTCAAATAAAAATTATTCCGATTGACTCTGTCAAATACCTCGAATCGTATGATGACTATGTTAAGATCCACACAAAGGATGGCATGTACTTGAAAAATAAAACGATGGCATTTTTTGAAAAGTCATTGGATTCGAATCAATTTGTTCGCATTCATCGATCTTTTATCATCAAAGTGGATCAGCTAGCCAAACTAGAACCTTACGAAAAAGACTCCTATATCGCTGCCCTTATTTCAGGCGAGAAACTTAATATCAGTAAATCAGGCTATGCCCGATTAAAACAATTGATTGGAATTTAAACATTCCGTAGATTTGTGCCCATCAATAGTTATGAAAAATTTAATTACAATAGTATTGTTGGGCATCACATCTTATTCTTTTGCCCAAACCAATCCTGAGGAACAGATCAACAGAGGGGTTTATAACAAGCTGGAATTTTTTATTAATTCCCAAATGACGGACTCCGCCTATAATCTGGCCAGTGACTCCTTTAAAAAGCAATATAATCTCGTAAAGTTTACCCAAGTACTGCAACAACTATATCCGTTGGGGAGAGTAAAAAGCTCTGATTTAAAAAAAATAGAGAAAGGAGTTGCAACGTATAAAATGGACTTCGACAACAATTCATTCGAAGTTCTTTTCGCGACAGACTCTACCCTAAAGTTCAATACATTACGATTTAGCCCAATAGCAACAAGCGCTATTGAAGATCAGCCAGCTGTGGTACCCTCCGCACAAAAATCGATCGATAAAGACGACTTTTTTGTTGATTCTATCGCAAATGCTTACCTGAAACAACAAAACACCCAGTCCCTCGCTATTGGTATTGTGAAAAATGGACAAAGTAAAACTTATTTTTTCGGAGAAAGCGCCAAAGGAAATCAAACACTGCCGACCAAAAATTCCATTTACGAAATCGGTTCGTTAAGTAAAATTTTTACAGCTATTATCCTATCAAATCTTGTCGAAGAAGGAACAATCACATTAGATCAGCCCATATCATTATTTCTTCCAGATACACTAAAAAAGAACGAAGATTTGTCTAAAATAACATTTCAGATGTTGGCCAACCATACCTCCGGTTTACCTAGGCTCCCAGACAATCTGGAAAAAGTGAAAGGGTATAGCACAAATGACCCTTATAAAAGTTATGACAAAAAAGCACTTTATAGCTATTTGGCCACTTTTAAAAACAAAAAATCTCCCGGTGAAGAATATGAATACAGCAACCTCGGATACGCAATATTGGGAGACATTATATGCGATATCTACAAGAAGTCTTACGATCAAATTGTTAAAGATATTATCTGTAAACCGCTAGATATGAATAATACCTTTCAGGTATTAGATCCTAAAAGAAAAGATACCTTCAAAGTATACAACAAAGATGGTCAAGAAGTACTCTCCTGGTCTTTTGATGCATTTAGTGCAGCAGGTGGATTAAAATCAAGCTTGGAAGATCTTCTGAAATTTGCAAATGCACAATTTAAAATGCCGCAGACACCTCTAGAAAATGCGATGGCAAACACCAAATTGTTTACCTTTTTCTTACCCCCAGATACGGACTTGGGACTAGCATGGCATATGAATTTACTGGACGACCTTACAGTCTATTGGCATAATGGTGGCACAGCCGGTAGTAGTTCTTACTTAGCACTTTGTCCCGATAAAAAAAGTGCTGTAGTGATACTTTCCAATTCAGCAATCTCTGTTGATGACAAAGGCAAAGCTATTTTGGACTATCTGCTCCACACACAATAAAAGCAATAAATTAATATATTGAGCCATATTGAAACAACAATATGGCTTTTTTTGTTGTAATACAAAGGGCGGATGACTAATTTTGAATAACTACTCTAGCTACTCATCACCCGAGGGCAAACGAAACGCGCTAAAACAGTTTTTTTACATGAAGATATTTATTACAAAGAAAATTCCACAAAAAGGTATAGATTTATTAAAATCCGCTGGACATGACATTACCGTGCACAGTTCTGCAGTTCCATTATCCGAAGCAGAGCTTATCAAAGCAAGTCAACAGGCTAACTATGTCTTAAACGGGGGAATGCAAAAATTCGACGCAAATTTTTTCCAAAACTGCCCCAATCTCAAAGCACTTTCGTTAATGAGTGTAGGATATGACAATGTGGATATTCCTGCTGCGACAAAGCATGGCATCCCCGTAAGCAATACACCCGGTATACTCTCTGGAGCAACGGCTGACGTAGCGTTTCTTTTGATGTTGTCTGTTTCTAGAAAGGCTTTTTTTAATCACAAAAGAATTTTAGAAGGCGAATGGAAAGGTTTTGATCCAACAGCACATTTAGGAATAGAACTCAACAATAAAACCTTAGGTATATACGGGCTGGGGCGTATTGGTTTTGAGTTTGCGCGAAAAGCCAAGGCAGCGTATAATATGGATATCATCTATTACAACAGAAGCCGGAACATCGAAGCCGAACAGATGCTGGGAGCACGGTACGTCAATTTCGACGACTTGCTGACTCGAAGTGATGTCCTTTCCATCCACGCAGCCCTGACCACCGAAACAGCAAACCAATTTAACAAAAACACCTT